>NZ_JBHVTL010000003.1:239626-329130 GCF_042884635.1 Kitasatospora sp. NPDC058115 | reverse complement strand
CCCGCGCCCCCCCCCCCCCCCCGCCACCAGGAAGCCCGGAGTAGGAAGTCGATGTGGCCGACTTCCTGCTCCGGGGACCGTGCCCTTGTCCCTAGCTTGCGACCCTGCAGATGGACACCGCCCGGGGCGTACTGTTCTTTGACGCCCCTGCTGACCTGGCCAGCCATCGAGCTACGTTCGCGCAACTGGACTCCCTCGCATGGCCCGATGACGAGTCGCGCAAGTTCATTCGAACCATCAGGGGGCGGTATGAGTATGTCCGCGTGGCAGAAGTCCAGCTACAGCGGCGCATCCAACGAGTGCGTTGCTCGCGGACGCGGCCTGCTGCTCGCGCGCCCTCCGAGCCCACCCGCAGGCAGGAGGATCCGAGTGGTGATCCTGCGGCCCGCCGGTCGCCGCGGTGTGTCTTGCCCCGGCCCGGTGAACTGGCGTGCATCGCTACGACCTGGGTCGACGGGGGCCTGTGATCGTGCCTACTCTCTTGGGAGAAGCGGGAGTTGCCGCGCAGGTCGCCCCGACCGGCGGTGCCGGCCCGAGTCCCGGGGAGGGGAGTGGCGATCGTGATGAAGCGGACACGCCTAGTGCTGGTGGCCATGGCCGGAGTTCTCGTTGCAGCAGGTACGGCTACTGCAGTGGCCTTGGCGCGCGATTCTGCGGGTGTGGCCGTACAGGAGGATCTTCCGCTCTCGCCCGAGATGCAGCGGTATGTGAACGACCCGGCCGCATTCGAGGAGTTCCTGCGCACGAACCCTCCCACGCCGCTGATGGGGCGGGTGCACCCGTCCGGGAAGTAGAGGCGCACGTGGGTCCGCGACGACCTGTCACGGACCCACGGACCCACGGTCCTGCGGGTCGATCAGTTGGCGTTGAGCCAGTTGATCACGCCGGCGGCATTTCCTCCGTGGTTGGACGAGTAGAGGTAGTTCTCGACCCACTGATTGTTGTTGTCGGCGAGGCGGTGGCTGTTTGTTCCCACGATCTGGCTGTTGACGCCGAAGTTGATGATCATGGGTCCGCCGCTGGCTCCGCCGCCCATGTCACAGGCAAGCTTGAGGCGGTTGTCGAGCGGGTTCCAGTTGCCGGCGTCGACGGCGTTGCCGTGGCAGTACATCGGCTTGGTTCCTTCGTGGAGCTCCGCGCTTGTGCGGTTGTATCCGTCGGCCGGGTAGCCGAGCGAGGTGACGTCGTCGATATCGGAGTCACCGTTGAATCGGTAGCCGTAGGCCCCGGTCCAGTCCTGCAGATTTCCGTACTCGGCCTCCGGTGCGGCAACGATCCCGCCGCCGACATCGCCCCAGAGGAAGTCGCTGTCGTCCGCCCAGGCGGACGAGACGATGCCCTTCTGGAGGGGCCAGAAGCCCCACGGAGCGGTTTCGTCGTATCCGGGGGCGAAAACAAAGTTGGAGTAGAACCCTTTGTCCTTCCCCCCGTGGATGCAGTGACCTGCAGTCCAGATCGAGTTCTTGTTGTTTGACACGATGGCGGAGGCGGTGCATGAACTGTATCCGCTGCCGCCCGTCGAGAAGAAGAGCCTTCCCGCGATGTTGACCTGCCATCCGAGTGGCGACGCCAGGTCCGAGCGCGAGAGGTCGGCGATTGTGCCGTTGGTGGTGAGCGGCGAGACCATGACTGCAGCCCCGCCCTCAGGGGCTGCAGCGTTTGCCGCCACGGGGCCGCGCCCCTGCGTCTTCCTCTGATGCTTCTGCGCGTTCTCGTGAGCCCTCTTTGCCGCCTCGGCGGTGACGGTCGGCGCGGGCATCGGGTTTTCTGCTGCGATCCTCAGGCGCTCCGGTGTCCAGAATTCGCTCAAGGACTCGGCTGACTTGGTGAATTCGATTGTCTTCACGCCGTCGGCAGCCGCCTGGGTGACTTCGGGCGGGGCGGCCTCTGCAATTCCGGCCCCGGCCGCCGAGAAAGCGAGAGCTGCAGCTACTGCCAGCATGCGGCGAACTATCAAATCCAGCTCCGATCTGGTTGATTCGTCGTGCGTGCACGGCTTGCTGAATAACCGTAACGATCGGAGAGTGATCGAACTCTGAGTGTGTATGTGCCGACTGGAATTTATGCATGACTGGCCTGAAACGGCCTGCATCGACGGTGGGAATGTCGCCATTTTTGGGGCGATTCGAGGAATGTTGGGACGTGGGTGCCGATTATGGACGCCCCGGGCCAGGTAGCCCGCGGGCTTCGAGACACGTCTCGAAGCCCGCCACCGGGAGCACGGAGCAACAGCAGGGAGCAGGAAGTCGGCCCCGCCGACTTCCTGTTGTGGACGGATCCCTCAAAGCCGGCGGTGATGAGGGCGCCCAGCGACCCGCCCGCGAGTGGTGTGGAGAAGGGGCCCCGGTCAGTGTGATGGAGCCGCCGTCCCGGAGACGGCGTACGGCCCGCCGGGCCAGCGCGACGTGCCCGAGGAGCTTGCCCTGCAGGCCGGCGGGCGCCGATTACAGGCCCACCAGCGGGCCACTGGCGGCACGACACACCATGGCGTCGGTTCAGCCGGGCCTTCGCGCGAGGCCTTCACGGCCTCAGGAGAGGTCTCCGACGACGACGTCCCCGGAAACACGGAGTGGGAAGTCGGCTGGGCCGACTTCCCACTCACGAGTGATGCCGAACAGGCGGGGTCAGTTGTGGGCGTGGAGGTCGGCGTTGAGGCCGCCCCAGGAGCCGGTGCGGGCGATGACCTCGACGGCGCCGGTCTGGGAGTTGCGGCGGAAGAGCAGGTTGTCCTGGCCGGACAGCTCGACGGCCTTGGCCACGGTGCCGTCCGGGGTGGTGACCCGGGTGCCGGCGGTGACGTAGAGGCCGGCCTCGACGACGCAGTCGCTGCCGAGCGAGATGCCGATGCCCGCGTTGGCGCCGAGCAGGCAGCGCTCGCCGACGGAGACGACCTGCTTGCCGCCGCCCGACAGGGTGCCCATGATCGACGCGCCGCCGCCGATGTCGCTGTGGTCGCCGACCACGACGCCCGCGCTGATCCGGCCCTCGACCATCGAGGTGCCCAGCGTGCCGGCGTTGAAGTTGACGAAGCCCTCGTGCATCACGGTGGTGCCGGCCGCCAGGTGCGCGCCGAGGCGGACGCGGTCCGCGTGGGCGATGCGCACGCCGGACGGGGTGACGTAGTCGGTCATCCGGGGGAACTTGTCGATCCCGTAGACGGCGAGCTGCCCGCCCTGGGCGCGCACGGCCAGCCGGGCCTGCTCGACCTTGTCCACCGGAACCGGGCCGATGCTGGTCCACGCCACGTTGGCCAGCAGACCGAAGATGCCGTCGAGGTTCAGCCCGTGCGGCCGGACCAGACGGTGGCTGAGCAGGTGCAGCCGCAGGTAGACGTCGTGCGTGTCGAGCGGCTTCTCGTCCAGCGAGGCGATGGTGGTGCGCACGGCGACCACCTCGACGCCGCGGCGGGCGTCGGCGCGCAGCGCCTCGGCGGCGCCCGCGCCCAGCTCGGCCTCGGCCTGCTCGGCGGTCAGGAGGACGGTCCCGGCCGGGCCGGCCTCGGCGGTCAGCACGGGGGCCGGGTACCAGGTGTCGAGGACGGTGCCGTCCGCGGCGATGGTGGCCAGACCTGCGGCGACGGCGCCGCTCACGGGGGTGGTGGATTCTGCAGTCACATCGTGCACGTTAACGAATCCGGGCCGCCGCTGCCGAACACGCTCACCGTCCGGACCGGCCCCGCCCGACCCGGGCGGCGCCAAAATGCGGTGCCCGGGAGGCCGGTCCTCGGCAATACTCCGACGGGTGTTCATGTCGATCTCCACCACAGGTACCGCCGAGAACCCGGCCACTGACCTGGGCTTTCTGCTGCACAAGCACCCCGGCAGGGTCCAGCGGTTCTCCACGGCGCACGGCGAGGCGCACGTCTTCTACCCGGAGGCGGGCGACGAGGCCTGCACGGCCGCGCTGCTGCTCGACGTCGACCCGGTCGCGCTGGTCCGCAAGGGCCGCGGGAAGGGGCGCGCCGGCTCGCCCGACTTCGCGCTCGCCCAGTACGTCAACGACCGCCCCTACGCCGCCTCCTCGCTGCTCGCGGTGGCGCTGCGGACGGTGTTCCGCACGGCGATGAAGGGCGTCTGCGAGGCCCGCCCCGGGCTGGCCGACCAGCTGCGCCCGCTGCGGATCGTGCTGCCCGCCGTGCCGGTGGGCGGGGCGGCGGGCGAGGGCGACGGCGTGGCGATGGCGGTGCGCCTGTTCGAGCCGCTGGGCTGGCAGGTGGAGGCCTCGGCGATCCCGCTGGACGAGACGTTCCCCGCGTGGGGCGAGTCGCGCTACGTCCGGCTGGAGCTGTCGGCGCGGCGGGCGCGGCTGGCCGACGCGCTGCAGCAGCTCTACGTGCTGCTGCCGGCGCTGGACGGTGCCAAGCACTACTGGGTCGCCCCGGACGAGGTCGACAAACTGCTCGCCGCCGGTGAGGGCTGGCTGGCCGGCCACCCGGAGCGGGCCCTGATCACCCGCCGCTACCTGTCGCGGCGCTGGACGCTGACCCGGCGGGCGATGGAGCGCCTGGAACTGGCCCGGCTGGCGGAGGCCGACGACCGCGAGGTCGAGGAGGTCGACAACGCGGTCGACGACACCACCGGGGAGACCGGGCCGGAGCCGGAGACCGGGCCGGAGCCGGAATCCGGGTACGAGCCGGAATCCGGGCACGAGCCGGAGACCCGGCACGCCCGGGAAACCGGGCACGAGCGGACCGCGCCGCGCCCGCCCTCGCTGGCCGAGCAGCGCCGCACGGCGATCCTGGACGCGCTGCGCGAGACCGGCGCGGCCCGGGTCGCCGACCTCGGCTGCGGCCAGGGCGAGCTGATCGCCGCGCTGCTGAAGGACGCGCGGTTCACCGACGTCCTGGGCGTCGACGTGTCGGTGCGGGCGCTGTCCGCGGCGGCCCGCCGGCTGCGGCTGGACCGGATGCCGGAGCGTCAGGCGAACCGGCTGCGGCTGGTCCAGGGCGCGCTGACCTACACGGACGAGCGGCTGAAGGGCTTCGACGCGGCCGTGCTCTGCGAGGTGATCGAGCACCTGGACCTGCCGCGGCTGCCCGCCCTGGAGTACG
This sequence comes from Kitasatospora sp. NPDC058115, assembly GCF_042884635.1. NCBI lineage: Bacteria > Bacillati > Actinomycetota > Actinomycetes > Kitasatosporales > Streptomycetaceae > Kitasatospora > Kitasatospora sp. NPDC058115. The sequence continues at coordinate 324,080 of NZ_JBHVTL010000003.1, read as the reverse complement.
CGGTGTTCGGCGCGGCCCGCCCCGCGGCGGTGGTCGTCACGACGCCGAACGCCGGGTACAACGTCCGGTGGGAGAGCCTGCCGGCCGGTCACCTCCGGCACGCCGACCACCGCTTCGAGTGGGACCGCGCCGAGTTCCGCGGCTGGGCCGAGCGGGTCGCCGCCGCGTACGGCTACACGGTCGACATCCGCCCGGTCGGCCCGGAGGACGACGAGGTGGGCGCCCCGACGCAGCTCGCCCTGTTCCGCCTCGGCGCCGGGGCCGCCGACGTACCGGCCGGGACGACGGCCACCATGGACAGCACGACGCCCGAAGGGGGCGAGACCCGATGACCGACGACACCGACGCGACCGATGCGAGCGCACCGACCGCAGCGACCGCAGCGACCGATGCCGGCGCAGCGATCGCAGCGACCGGCGCGACCGCAGCGACCGACGACACCGACGCGGCCGCAGCGACCCGCCCCGCCGGGGCCGCCCCCCGCCGCCTGCCGGTGACGGACGTCTCCCTGGTGGTGCTGATCGGCACCAGCGGCGCGGGCAAGTCCAGCTTCGCCCGCAAGCACTTCCTCCCCACCCAGGTCGTCTCCTCCGACTTCTGCCGCGGCCTGGTGGCCGACGACGAGAACGACCAGTCCGCCTCCGCCGAGGCCTTCGACGTGCTGCACTACATCGTCGGCAAGCGCCTCGCCGCCGGCCGGCTGACCGTCGTGGACGCCACCAACGTCCAGCCGGAGGCCCGCCGGCAGCTGGTCCGGATCGCCCGCGACCACGACGTGCTGCCGATCGCGATCGTGCTGGACGTCCCGCCGGGCGTCTGCGCCGAGCGCAACCGCTCCCGCCCGGACCGGCAGTTGCCCGCTCACGTGGTGCCGCGCCAGCACCGCGAGCTGCGCCGCTCCCTGCGCGGCCTGGAGCGCGAGGGCTTCCGCAAGGTGCACGTCCTGCGCGGCGAGGCCGAGGTCGAGGCCGCCGGGATCGTGCTGGAGAAGCGCTTCAACGACCTGCGCCACCTCACCGGCCCGTTCGACATCGTCGGCGACATCCACGGCTGCCGCTCGGAGCTGGAGACCCTGCTCACCCGCCTCGGCTGGACGCTGGTCCGCGACGAGGCCGGGCGCCCGGTGGACGCGGTGCACCCCGCGGGCCGCACGGCCGTCTTCGTCGGCGACCTGGTCGACCGCGGGCCGGACACGCCCGGCGTGCTGCGCCTGGTGATGGGCATGGTGGCGGCCGGGCACGCGGTCTGCGTGCCGGGCAACCACGAGAACAAGCTCGGCCGGGCGCTGGACGGGCGGAAGGTCACCGTCTCGCACGGCCTCCAGGAGTCGCTGGACCAGCTGGCGCAGGAGCCGGAGGAGTTCCGGGCCGAGGTCCGGACGTTCATCCGCGGCCTGGTCAGCCACTACCTGCTGGACGGCGGCGCCCTGGTGGTCTGCCACGCCGGTCTGCCGGAGAAGTACCACGGCCGGGCCTCCGGCCGGGTGCGCTCGCACGCCCTGTACGGGGACACCACCGGCGAGACCGACGAGTACGGCCTGCCGGTGCGCTACCCGTGGGCGGAGGAGTACCGGGGCCGGGCGCTGGTGGTCTACGGCCACACGCCGGTGCCGTCGGCGGGCTTCGTCAACAACACCATCTGCCTGGACACCGGCTGCGTCTTCGGCGGCAGCCTGACCGCGCTGCGCTACCCGGAGCGGGAGCTGGTCGTCGTCGAGGCCGAGCGGGAGTGGTACGCGCCGGTGCGGCCGATGCGCACGGACGCGCCGGGCGGCCGCGAGGGCCGTCCGCTGGACCTCGCCGACGTGGCGGGCCGCCGGGTGGTGGAGACCGCGCTGCACGGCCGGGTCGCCGTCCGGGAGGAGAACGCGGCGGCGGCGCTGGAGGTGATGAGCCGGTTCGCGATCGACCCCCGGCTGCTCGCCTACCTGCCACCGACCATGGCGCCGAGCGCGACCTCGGGCCGGCCCGGCTACCTGGAGCACCCGGACGAGGCCTTCGCCGCCTACCGGGCCGACGGCGTCGGCCAGGTGGTCTGCGAGGAGAAGCACATGGGCTCCCGCGCGGTGGTGCTGGTGGCGCGGGACGGCGCGGCGCTGGAGAAGCGGTTCGGGCCGGCCGGCCCGGGCGCGATCTGGACCCGCACCGGGCGGGCGTTCCTCGGGGACGACGCGCTGACCGCCGCGGTGCTGGACCGGCTGCGGGCGGCCGCCGAGCGGGCCGGGCTGTTCGAGGAGCTGCGCACCGGCTGGCTGCTGCTGGACGCCGAGCTGATGCCGTGGTCGCTGAAGGCCGTCGAACTGCTGCGCCGCCAGTACGCGGCGGTCGGCGCCGCGGCGGGCGCGGCGCTGCCGGAGGTGCTGGCCGCGCTGGAGCGGGCGGGCGGGCGCGGGCTGGACGTGGCCGCGCTGACCGGGCGCCAGCGGCAGCGGGCCGCCGACGCGCAGGCGTTCACCGAGGCGTACCGGCGCTACTGCTGGCCGACCGAGGGCCTGGCCGGGATCCGGCTGGCGCCGTTCCAGGTGCTGGCCGCCGAGGGGGCCAACCTCGCGGTGCGCCCGCACGACGAGCACCTCGCCTGGATCGACCGGCTGGTCGAAGCGGACGAGGCGGTCGAGGCGGACGAGGCGGACGGGGCGGCCGGGGCGGCCCGGGCGGACGAGGCGGCCGGGGAGGGGGACCGGGCGGCCCCGCTGCTGCACCGGACCGGCCGGCTGGTGGTGGACACCGCCGACGAGGCCTCGCTCGCCGCGGGCGTGGCCTGGTGGGAGGAGCTGACCGCGGCGGGCGGCGAGGGCATGGTGGTCAAGCCGCTGGCCTCGCTGGTGCGCGGCCGGGCGGGGGAGGGCCGCCCGGGCGGGCTGGTCCAGCCCGGGGTGAAGGTGCGCGGGCGCGAGTACCTGCGGATCGTCTACGGTCCGGACTACACCGAGCACCTGGACCGGCTGCGGCAGCGCTTCCTGGGGCACAAGCGCTCGCTCGCGCTGCGCGAGTACGCGCTCGGGCTGGAGGCGCTGGACCGGCTGGCGGCGGGTGAACCGCTCTGGCGGGTGCACGAACCGGTCTTCGCCGTCCTCGCCCTGGAGTCGGAGCCGGTCGACCCGCGCCTGTGACGGGGAGGGCCGGCGCCGGGCGGACGGGAATCAGCGATCTTGCATACAAATTCTGAGCATCGTATAGACTTGCTGCTTTCCCGTCCGCCCGTCACCGTCACCGTCACACCCAGGAGCCCGGCATGGCCTACAACCTCCGGAACAGGCACTTCCTCAAGGAGCTCGACTTCACGCCCCAGGAGTTCCGCTTCCTGGTGGACCTCGCCGCCACGCTCAAGGCGGCGAAGTACGCGGGCACCGAGCAGCCCCGGCTGCGCGGGAAGAACATCGCGCTGATCTTCGAGAAGACCTCCACCCGGACCCGCTGCGCCTTCGAGGTCGCCGCCCACGACCAGGGCGCCACCACCACCTACCTGGACCCGGCCGGCTCGCAGATCGGCCACAAGGAGTCGATCAAGGACACCGCCCGGGTGCTCGGCCGGATGTTCGACGGCATCGAGTACCGCGGGCACGGCCAGGCCGTCGTCGAGGAACTGGCCGCCCACGCCGGCGTGCCGGTCTGGAACGGCCTCACCGACGAGTGGCACCCCACCCAGATGCTCGCCGACGTGCTCACCGTCACCGAGCACACCGACAAGCCGCTCACCGAGGTGGCGCTCGCCTACCTCGGGGACGCCCGCTCCAACATGGGCAACTCGCTGCTGGTCACCGGCGCGCTGCTCGGCATGGACATCCGGATCGTCGCCCCGCGCGCCCTGTGGCCGGACGAGGAGGTGCAGAAGGCCGCGCAGTCGCTCGCCGGGGCGAGCGGTGCGCGGATCACCCTCACCGAGGACGTCGCCGAGGGCGTGGCCGGGGCCGACTTCCTCTACACCGACGTCTGGGTGTCGATGGGCGAGCCCAAGGAGGTCTGGGCCGAGCGGATCGCGCTGCTCAAGCCGTACCAGGTGTCGATGGAGACGGTGCGGGCCACCGGCAACCCGCAGGTGAAGTTCCTGCACTGCCTGCCGGCCTTCCACGACCTGGGCACGGTGCTCGGTCGGCAGCTGTTCGAGGAGACCGGCATGGCCGAGCTGGAGTGCACCGACGAGCTGTTCGAGTCGGCGCACTCCGTGGTCTTCGACCAGGCCGAGAACCGCCTGCACACCATCAAGGCCGTCCTGGTCGCCACCCTCGGCGGCTGACCGGGCCCTCCCCGGAACGGCCCTCCTCCGGTCCTCCTCCGGTCCTACTCCGGCCCCTCCAGGTTCACGCAGGCGACCCGGTCGGCGGCGCCGTGCGCCCCGGCCGGGTCCCCCGCGTGCAGCACCAGTGAGCGGGCCCCGCCCGGCCGCGGCCGCCAGGCGACCGCGGCGGCGGCGCTGCCCGCGCCCCGTCCGTCGGTGCGCAGGGTGAGCCGCAGCTCGTTGCGGTCGTTGGCGTACGCGGGGTCGGTGGACGGGCTCACCGGGTCCACCACGTCCTGGTAGTGCGGGCCGGACGCGGCCGGGTCGGCCCCGCACGCACCCGTGTGCAGGTGCACCGGGAACGCGTGACCGGAGGCGACCCCGGCCACGCTCATCCTCAGGACCGTCCGCCCGGGCACCGAGCGGTCCACCACCGCCCGCACGTGCGAGCCGTACGGCACCAGGTCCGGCGCGTGGCTGACCGCCACCGGCGGGACGAACGCGGTGGCCGGGTCGAAGTCGGCCTCGGTGACGGCGACCGGGACGACGGCGGGTGCCAGCAGGGCGAGCGGGAGCAGCGCGGCGGCGAGCGGAGCGGGCATCGGCGGACCTCTTCGGGCGGGGGAGGGAGGCGGTGCGCCCCGTTCAACGGCGCGCACCGCCTCCCGGACACGGTCCCGGCTACCCGTCGGCCCGGTGGATCCCCCGGATCTCGCAGCGCGGCCCGCTGGCCCGCATCAGCCGCAGGTCGGCGGTGACCAGCGGCGCCCCGAACCGTTCCGCCACCGCCACGTACGCGGCGTCGTCCGGCGTGAGGTTGTCCTTCAGCTCCCAGATCCGCCCGAGCAACGGCTCGACCGGGACCTTGCGGATCGCGAGCTCCGGCAGCCGGGCGGCCAGCTCGCCGACCCGTTCGGCGGTGAGCTCGCGTGCCAGGTAGAGGCCGCGCAGCGACTGCATCACCTCGATGACGACGTGTTCCGGCGCCACCCACTCCCCGCCCGCGGCCAGCTCGGCGCGGGCCGCCTCCCCGCGCCCGCCCTCGTCGGCCAGCGCCAGCACCAGCGCGGACGCGTCCACCACGATCATCGGTCGGCCCCCGTACAGCTCCCGGCGTGTTGTTCCGCGGTCACCGTACCGGGGCGCGGTCACCGTACCGGGGCGGGGGCGTCGGTCGGGCCGGCGGGCGGGGCGGCGTCCGACTCCTCGTGGAACGGCTGCACGGCCCGTTCGGCCTGCTGGGCCGCCTCGGGCGTGATCCACTCCTGGAAACCGGTGGCCGTCGCGATGGCCCGGACCTGGTCGACGGTGAGCGGCAGCCCGTCACGGATGCGCGCGGGAGGAGCCGCGTCGGCCACCGTCGCCGTGTTGCTGACGTTGACCCGCACCTGGGTGTCGTCGGCGCGCAGCAGAACGGCGCTGCGGGAGAGCTCCTCGCCCCGGGCCTGTTCGATGAGCAGCAGCCGGCTGCCGTCCGGGAGCACGGTGTCGTGGCAGTACTGGTAGACGTGGGCGGCGTTGACCTCGGCGCAGCTGAAGGTGCTGTCGTAGAAGGCGTCGGCCGGGTTCACGGCAGGGCCGGCGGCCTGGGCGGCGAAGCCGCCTTCGACGGTGACGGTGACGGCGGCCGGGCCGTTGCCGTCGTCGTAGAAGAGGGAACCGCGGCTGACCACGAAGGGGCGGTTCGCTCCGCCGGGGACGGGGGTGGTGCCGGGGCCCGGGGACAGGCCGGCGGCGACGAAGTGGCCGGCGTAGCCGGAGGTGGTGCCGCCGGCCGGCAGGGTTCCCATGAGGGTGTGGACGGTGGCGCGGCCGGTCATGGCGACCTTGCCGGCGTCGGCCCCGCTGCCGGGCTGCTGGTGCTCGGGGCCGGACGGGGGCTTCGGGAGGGGGGTGGGGAAGGCGCTGCCCGTCGCGGGGGCGGCGCTCGTGCCGTCGTCGGGCCGCAGGGCGAGCAGGCCGCCGGCCGTGAGCGCGACGGCGGCGGCGACCGCGCCGGCCGCGGCGGCCCGGCGGCGGCGCCGGATGCGGCGTCCGCGTTCGGCGGCGCCGGCGACCAGCGGGCCGAGGTCGGCGCCGACGCCGCCCATCGCCCGCTGGAAGGTGGCGGACAGTCCTCGGTCGTCCCGGGGCTCGTTCAGGGTGTTCATGCCGGTTCCTCGGTTCCTTCCGGATCGGCGGTGAGTGCGGTGAGCGCGGGCAGCGCGGTGAGTACGGCGCGAGCGGGGTCGGTCGCCCTCGGCCGGAGCGGGAGCCGAAGTGCGGGGCCCGGGGGGTGTCAGGGCGAGCCGAGCTCGGCGGCCTGCGGCCCGAGCACGCCGCGCAGCCGCCCGAGCGCCCGCAGCGCCTGGCTGCGCACCGCGCCGGGGCTGACGCCGAGTTCGGCGGCGGTCTCCTCGACGCTGCGGTCCTCCCAGTACCGCAGGACGAGGACGGCCCGGTCCCGGGGTGACAGGTCGGCGAGTGCGGCCAGCAGGGTGACCCGCAGCGCCGGGTCGCCGGCCGCGGGGTCGGGGCTGCCGGGAGGTTCCGGCAGGTCCCCGGGGGCGGGCCGTTCGCCGCTGCGCCGCAGCCGCCGGTGGGAGAGGTGGGTGCGCACGAGCACGCCGCGCGCGTAGGCCTCCCGGTTCTCGGCGCGGCGGACCTTGGGCCAGGCGGCGTAGAGCTTGGCGAGGGTGGTCTGGGCGAGGTCCTCGGCGAGGTGCCAGTCCCCGCAGAGCAGCAGCGCGGTGCGGAAGAGGTGCTGTCCGCGGGCGTGGGCGAAGGCCTCGAACTCGCCGTCGTCCGCGGTGCGTCGCGTCGTGCCGATCACGCTGTCCCCTGCCCCTCGCGTCCCGCGGGCGGCGCCCGGCCGCCCCCTGTACCCGGATAGACGCGTGAGCCGGGGGCGCGCGTTACGGGGGGGTTCGGCGGGGGTTCGGGGAGGATGCACCCCGTGGAGGCAGGCTGGAGGTGGTGCCGACGTGGCGGACTTCGCGGCATGCACTATGGTTTATCTCGACATCGAGATAACTCCGCCCTACGATATATCTCGACATCAAGATACTTGCCGAGAGGCGCTCACCGGCGGTGCGGGCAAGGTCAGCCTAAGTAAGGGTGACCTTACCAGCGTGGCGGCCGGATACCGCACGAAGCACCTAGAAGGAGTCAGTCGTGTCCGCGAACAGCTTCGACGCCCGCAGCTCGCTGCAGGTGGGCGACGAGTCGTACGAGATCTTCAAGCTCTCCGCCGTCGAGGGGTCCGAGCGGCTGCCCTACAGCCTCAAGGTGCTGCTGGAGAACCTGCTCCGCACCGAGGACGGCGCCAACATCACCGCCGACCACATCCGGGCCCTCGGCGACTGGGACGCCGACGCCCAGCCGAGCCAGGAGATCCAGTTCACGCCCGCCCGCGTGATCATGCAGGACTTCACCGGCGTGCCGTGCGTGGTCGACCTCGCCACCATGCGCGAGGCCGTCAAGGAGCTGGGCGGCGACCCGGCCAAGATCAACCCGCTGGCCCCGGCCGAGCTGGTCATCGACCACTCTGTCATCGCCGACAAGTTCGGCACCCCGGACGCCTTCGTCCAGAACGTCGAGATCGAGTACGGCCGCAACAAGGAGCGCTACCAGTTCCTGCGCTGGGGCCAGACCGCCTTCGACGAGTTCAAGGTCGTCCCGCCGGGCACCGGCATCGTCCACCAGGTGAACATCGAGCACCTGGCCCGCACCGTCATGGTCCGCGGCGGCCAGGCGTACCCCGACACCTGCGTCGGCACCGACTCGCACACCACCATGGTCAACGGCCTGGGCGTGCTGGGCTGGGGCGTCGGCGGCATCGAGGCCGAGGCCGCCATGCTCGGCCAGCCGGTCTCCATGCTGATCCCGCGCGTCGTCGGCTTCAAGCTGACCGGCGAGCTGCCGGCCGGGACCACCGCCACCGACCTGGTGCTCACCATCACCGAGATGCTGCGCAAGCACGGTGTGGTCGGCAAGTTCGTCGAGTTCTACGGCGACGGCATCGGCGCCATCCCGCTGGCCAACCGCGCCACCATCGGCAACATGTCGCCGGAGTTCGGCTCGACCTGCGCGATCTTCCCGATCGACGCCGAGACCATCAACTACCTGAAGCTCACCGGCCGCGACGAGCAGCAGCTCGCCCTGGTCGAGGCGTACGCCAAGGAGCAGGGTCTCTGGCACGACCCGTCGCACGAGCCGGTCTACTCCGAGTACCTGGAGCTGGACGTCTCCACCGTCGTCCCGTCGATCTCCGGCCCGAAGCGCCCGCAGGACCGCGTCGTCCTGGCCGAGGCCGCCGAGCGCTTCGCCGAGGCGCTGCCGACCTACTCGGCCGAGGCCTCCAAGCCGACCGCCGTCGCCGTCCCCGACGGCTCGTCCTACCAGATCGACAACGGCGCGGTCGTGATCGCCTCGATCACCTCCTGCACCAACACCTCCAACCCCTCCGTCATGCTGGGCGCCGCCCTGCTGGCGAAGAAGGCCGTGGAGAAGGGCCTCACGGTCAAGCCCTGGGTCAAGACCACCCTGGCGCCCGGCTCCAAGGTCGTCATGGACTACTACGAGAAGGCCGGCCTGCTCCCGTACATGGAGAAGCTGGGCTTCAACCTGGTCGGCTACGGCTGTGTGACCTGCATCGGCAACTCGGGCCCGCTGCCCGAGGAGGTCTCGGCCGCGGTCAACGAGTCCGACCTCGCCGTCGTCTCGGTGCTCTCCGGCAACCGCAACTTCGAGGGCCGGATCAACCCCGACGTCAAGATGAACTACCTGGCCTCCCCGCCGCTGGTGGTCGCCTACGCCCTCGCCGGCAACATGAACGTCGACATCACCAAGGACGCCCTGGGCCAGGACGCCGACGGCAACGACGTCTTCCTCGCCGACATCTGGCCGTCCGAGCAGGAGGTCGCCGACACCGTCGCCGCCTCCATCGACCAGGACATGTTCGACAAGGGCTACCAGGACGTCTTCGCCGGTGACCACCGCTGGCAGTCGCTCCCGGTCCCGACCGGCAACACCTTCGAGTGGGACGCCGAGTCCACCTACGTCCGCAAGCCCCCGTACTTCGAGGGCATGGCCAAGACCCCGAGCCCGGTGACCGACATCGCCGGCGCCCGCGTCCTGGCCAAGCTGGGCGACTCGGTCACCACCGACCACATCTCCCCGGCCGGCAACATCAAGCCCGGCACCCCGGCGGCGCAGTACCTGACCGCCAACGGCGTCGAGAAGCGTGACTTCAACTCCTACGGCTCGCGCCGTGGCAACCACGAGGTCATGATCCGCGGCACCTTCGCCAACATCCGTCTGCGCAACCAGATCGCGCCGGGCACCGAGGGCGGCTACACCCGCGACTTCACCCAGGCCGACGGCCCGGTGTCGTTCATCTACGACGCCTCGCAGAACTACCAGGCCGCCGGCACCCCGCTGGTCGTCCTGGCCGGCAAGGAGTACGGCTCCGGCTCGTCCCGCGACTGGGCCGCCAAGGGCACCGCGCTGCTCGGCGTCAAGGCCGTCATCGCCGAGTCCTACGAGCGCATCCACCGCTCGAACCTGATCGGCATGGGCGTCCTGCCGCTGCAGTTCCCGGAGGGCGAGAACGCCGACTCCCTCGGCCTGACCGGCGAGGAGACCTTCTCCATCACCGGCGTGACCGAGCTCAACGAGGGCCGCACCCCCGCGACCGTCAAGGTCAAGGCCGGTGACAAGGAGTTCGACGCGGTCGTGCGCATCGACACCCCCGGCGAGGCGGACTACTACCGCAACGGCGGCATCCTGCAGTACGTGCTGCGCAGCCTGATCAACGGCTGAGCACCGCGCTGAGCGCCGAGGAGGCCGGACCGCACCCGCGGTCCGGCCTCCTCCGCTTCTCCCGGACGCCGCCCGGGCTTTGCCGGCTTTTTGCATAGTGCGCCGACCGGACCGGACCCCTTGTGCGACGCGGTCGCTATGGACTAAACCTCTGTTCCAGCTTGGTCCAGACCAATTGACGCTGCTTCAGAGAATAGGTCCGGTATGCCCATTCGCCGCCCCGCCCTGCTCGCCGCCGCCACCGTCGCCGCGCTGCTCGCCTCCACCGCCGCCACCGCCACGGCCACTGCCGCCGATGCCAAGGGCCCCAAGCTCAAGGGCCAGCGGGTCGGTTACTTCACCTCGTGGGGCGCCGACAGCCTCGCCAAGCGCGTCCAGGAGTCCGGCCAGGCCGGCAAGCTCACCGTGATCAACTACGCCTTCGGCAACGTCTCCGCCGAGGGTGCCTGTTTCCAGAGCAACGAGCCCGGCCAGGGCGACGCCTGGAACGACTACCAGCGCGCCTTCTCCGCCGCCGACTCGGTGGACGGCGTCGCCGACGCCCCGGGCCAGGCGCTCAAGGGCCACTTCAACCAGCTGCGCAAGCTCAAGGCGCAGAACCCGCAGCTCAAGGTCGTCATCTCGCTGGGCGGCTGGAGCTGGTCGAAGTACTTCTCGGACGCCGCCGCCACCGACGAGGCCCGCAAGAAGTTCGTCTCCTCCTGCATCGACCTCTACATGAAGGGCGACGTGCCGCAGCTGGCCGGCTCCCCGGAGGGCGGCGCCGGCGCGGCCGCGGGCGTCTTCGACGGCATCGACGTCGACTGGGAGTACCCGGGCGGCGGCGGTGACGAGGGCAACGTGGTGCGCCCCGAGGACGGCCGCAACTTCACCCTGCTGATGGCCGAGTTCCGCAAGCAGCTCGACGGGCTGGCCAAGGAGCGCGCCCAGGGGGCCAAGGGCAAGGACAAGAAGCCCGAGCACTACCTGCTGACCGCCGCCGTCGCCGCCAACGAGACCGTCGCCGACCGGCTGGAGCTGCCCGAGCTCGCCGGCTCCGTCGACTGGCTCAACCTGATGACCTACGACCTGCACGGGCCGTGGGAGGGCAAGGGCCCGACCAACCACCACTCCCCGCTCTACTCCGACCCCACCGACCCGGACGCGCGCCAGCGCAGCGCCGACAAGGCCGTGGACCACTACGCCCAGCGCGGCCTGCCCTCGCAGCAGACCGTCCTCGGCACGCCGTTCTACGGCCACGGCTGGACCGGCGTGCCGGCCGGCAACCGCAACGGCCTCTTCCAGAAGGCCACCGCCGCCGTGCCGGACCTCACCTACAAGGAGCTCAACACGCTGGCGGGCTCCAAGACCTACGTGGACCGCGACCACGGCGCGTCCTGGAAGTACGACGGCAACACCTTCTACAGCTTCGACTCGGCCGAGGTGCTCACCGAGAAGGCCCGCTACGCCCGCTGGAACGACCTGGCCGGTGTGATGGTCTGGTCGCTGGACGGCGACGACGCGCAGGGCAGCGCGATGGCCGCCCTGGACAAGGGCCTGCGCGGCAAGTGATGCGGCGCTGACCCCGTGAGGACCGCGGGCGGGGCCCGCCGCGACAGTGCGTCGCGGCGGGCCCCGCCCGTCCCGTTCGCTCAGGCCCGGTCGCAGGCCTGCGCCCGCAGCGCGCGGGCCAGGTCGTCGCGGCGCTCCAGCACCAGCCGGCGCAGCGCGGGCGCCGCGTCCGGGTGGCCGCTCAGCCAGGCGTCCGCCTCGGCCAGGGTGGCCTCGTCCACCTGCGCCTGCGGGAAGAAGCCGCCGACGATGCGCATCGCGATCTCGATGGTCCGCTCGGCCCAGACCCGCTCCAGCAGCTTGAAGTACGGCGCGGCGTAGAGCGCGGTCAGGTCGCGGTGCGCGGGCACCGCGAAGCCGGCGATGTTGGCCTCGACCAGCGCGTTGGGCAGCTCGTCGGAGTCGACCACGGCGGACCAGGCGGCGGCCTTGGCCTCCGGGGTGGGCCGGGCGGCCAGGCACTGGGTGTGCTGGCGGCGCCCGCTCGCCGTGTTGTCGGCGGCCAGCTCCCCGGCCAGCTCCTCCTCGCCGGCCTGGCCGGCCGCGGCCAGCGCCAGCCACAGCGCCCAGCGCAGCTCCTGGTCGACCTCCAGGCCGTCGATCCGGGCGGTGCCGGCCAGCAGGCCGCGGACCAGCCCGAGGTGCTCGGAGCCGTTGGCGGTCTGCGCCAGGAAGCGGGCCCAGGCCAGCTGGTGGTCGCTGCCGGGGGCGGCGGCGCGCAGTTCGCGCAGCGCGCCGTCGGCGAGCAGCCGCCCGCCCTCGCCGCGCCAGGCCGGGTCGGCGTAGAGGTCGACGGCGCCCTTGGCCTGGGTGTGCAGCGACTGCAGGACGCCGATGTTGGCCTCCTGGCCGGCGAAGCGCAGCACCAGCGCCACGTAGTCGCGGGCCGGCATCAGGGCGTCGCGGGTGAGGTTCCAGACGGCGGACCAGGCGAGCGCGCGGGCGAGGTCGTCCTTGATGTCGCCGAGGCCGCCGCGCAGGGTCTCCAGCGACTCCTCGTCGAAGCGGACCTTGCAGTAGGTCAGGTCGTCGTCGTTGAGCAGGACGAGCGCGGGCCGGGGGCGGCCGGCGGCCTCGGCGACGACGGTGCGCGCGCCGGTGACGTCCAGCTCGAAGCGGGCGGTGCGCACCAGCGCGCCGTCGGCGTCCCGGTCGTAGAGGCCGACCGCGATCCGGTGCGGGCGCAGCACGTCGCCGTCCTGGAGGACGGCGAGCTCGGTGATCCGGCCCTCGGCGTCGGCGGTGAGCTGCGGGGTGAGGGTGTTGACGCCGGCGGTCTGCAGCCAGGCGGCGGCCCAGGACCCGAGGTCGCGGCCGCTGGTCTCCTCCAGGATGCCCAGCAGGTCGGCGAGTTCGGTGTTGCCGAAGGCGTGCCGCCGGAAGTAGCGGCGGGCGCCCTCGAAGAAGGCCTCGGCCCCGGCGTAGGCCACCAGCTGCTTGAGCACCGAGGCGCCCTTGGCGTAGGTGATGCCGTCGAAGTTGAGCTTGGCGTCCTCCAGGTCCCGGATGTCCGCGGTGATCGGGTGGGTGGTGGGGAACTGGTCCTGCCGGTAGGCCCAGGCCTTGCGCTGGTTGGCGAAGGTGACCCAGGCGGACCGGTAGCGGGTGCCGGCGCCGACGAGGCCGTAGGAGCCCATGAAGTCGGCGAAGGACTCCTTCAGCCACAGGTCGTCCCACCAGCGCATGGTGACCAGGTCGCCGAACCACATGTGGGCCATCTCGTGCAGGACGACGTTGGCGCGGCCCTCGTAGGCGGCGTCGGTGACCTTCGAGCGGAAGACGAACTCCTCGCGGAAGGTGACGCAGCCGGGGTTCTCCATGGCGCCGATGTTGTACTCGGGGACGAACGCCTGGTCGTACTTGCCGAACGGGTACGGGTAGGCGAACTGCTCGTGGAAGAAGTCGAGTCCGAGCTTGGTGACGCCGAGGATCTCGTCGGAGTCGAAGTACGGGGCGAGCGACTTGCGGCACATCGCGGAGAGCGGGATGTCCAGCACGGTGCCGTCGTCGAGGGTGCGGCTGTAGTGGTCGCGGGCGACGTGGTACGGGCCGGCGACGACGGCGGTGAGGTAGCTGGAGATCGGCCGGGTCGGTGCGAACTCCCAGGTGCGGGCGGCGCCTTCGGCGGTGACCTGCTCGTGCGGGGCGTTGGACCAGGCGTCCCAGGCGGCCGGCGCGGTGACGGTGAAGGTGAACGGGGCCTTCAGGTCGGGCTGTTCGAAGGTGGCGAAGACCCGGCGGGCGTCGGCCGGCTCGTAGTGGGTGTAGAGGTAGGTCTCGCCGTCGACGGGGTCGGTGAAGCGGTGCAGGCCCTCGCCGGTGCGGCTGTAGGCGCAGTCGGCCTCGACGGTGAGCACGTTCTCGGCGGCCAGGCCGTCGACGTGCACCCGGGCGCCGTCGTAGGCGGCGGCCGGGTCGAGGGCGCGCCCGTTGAGGGTGACGGCGCGCACGGCGGGGGCGAGCAGGTCGACGAAGGTCGACGCGCCCGGTTCGGCGCAGCGGAAGGCGATGGTGGTGGTGGAGCGGAAGGTGGCGGCCGCGGGGTCGGGGGCCGAGGTCACGTCCAGCCGGACGCGGTAGCCGTCCACGGTGAGGATGCTGGCCCGCTGCTGGGCTTCGTCGCGGCTCAGGTTCTTGCCCGGCACGGCGGTACTCCTTTGTCCGGCTCGCACGGTGGTGCGGTCTTCGCTGGTGCGGTGGTGCGGCGCGCTGTGGTGCTGCGGAGGCATCCTTTCACGCCCCCCGCGCGGGTACCATTGCACAACTCGGGCGGGCGGGCCGGAATCAGCGGCGCGGGCCGGGTGTTGCCGCTCGGGGGGCGTGCTCCGACGCGGCCGCGCGGCCCCGGCACACGTACCTCTCCGCACCACACCGCACCACACCGCACCACTCCGTACCTCTTCGCACTTCTTCCCGGACGATTCGAAGGACGACAGCCGTGACGACTCCCGCTGGTGCCGCCGAGCGCAAGACCGCCGACTTCTGGTTCGACCCGGCCTGTCCGTGGGCCTGGATGACGTCCCGCTGGCTGATCGAGGTCCAGCAGCTGCGCCCGGTGGACGTGAACTGGCACGTGATGAGCCTGTCGGTGCTGAACGAGGGCCGGGACCTCCCGGCGCAGTACCGGGAGCTGCTGGACAACGCCTGGGGCGCGGTGCGGGTGTGCATCGCGGCCGCGCAGCAGCACGGCGACGAGGTGCTGGGCCGGCTCTACACCGAGCTGGGCACCCGTTTCCACAACGAGGGCCTGCCGCAGGACCGGGCGACCGTCGAGGCGGCGCTGGCCGCGGCCGGGCTGCCGGTGGAGCTGGCGCAGGCGGCGGACACCGACGCGTACGACGAGGCGCTGCGCCTGTCGCACAAGGAGGGCATCACCCTGGTCGGCGAGGACGTCGGCACCCCGGTGATCGCGGTCGAGGGCGCGGACGGCGAGCGGGTCGCGTTCTTCGGCCCGGTGGTGACCCCGATCCCGCGCGGCGAGGCCGCGGCCCGGCTGTGGGACGGCACCCTGCTGGTCGCCTCGACGCCGGGCTTCTACGAGATCAAGCGCACCCGCACCGCGAGCCCGTCCTTCGAGTAGGCGGCGGGGAGCAGGCGGGAGGGGCCCGGTACCGTGCGGTGCCGGGCCCCTTCGCGTCGCGGCGCCCCGGTCAGCCGCGGGCGGCGTCCCGGCGCTGCTTGAGCAGACCGGCGGCGGTGAGCAGCGTGATCAGCACGGCGGCCGCGTACAGCTGCCGGCGGTTGCCCTCGGTGGTGGTCATCAGGGCGAGGATGCCGGTTACGGCGGCCATCGCGATCCAGGTCAGGTACGGGAAGCCCCACATCCGCACGGTGAGCAGCTCGGGCGCCTCGCGCTCCAGCCGCCGGCGCATCCGCAGCTGGACGACGCAGATGAACAGCCAGACGACCAGGATCGCGACGCCGGTGGTGTTCATCAGCCAGGTGAAGACGGTGGCGGGCCAGAACTTGGCGGCCACGACGGCGGCGAAGCCGAACAGGCAGGAGGCCAGTACGGCCCGTCGCGGCACCCCGCCGCGGACCTTGGCGAGGGCGCGCGGGCCCTGGCCCCGGCCGACCAGCGAGTAGGCCATCCGGGAGGCGCCGTAGATGTTGGCGTTCATCGCGGACAGCAGGGCTATCAGCACCACGAACTGCATGATCGTTCCGGCGCCGGGCACTCCGAGGTGGCGCAGCACGGTGACGTAGGGGCCGTCGGCGACGACCGCCGGGTCCTTCCAGGAGACCAGGGTGACGACCAGCGCCATCGAGCCGATGTAGAAGATCGCGATCCGCCAGACGGCGGTGCGCACGGCGTTGGCGACGTTGCGCCTGGGGTCCTTGGACTCGGCGGCGGCGATGGTGACGGTCTCCAGGCCCCCGTAGGCGAAGACGGAGGCGAGCAGGCCGACGATCAGTCCGCTGACGCCGGTGGGCAGGAAGCCGCCCTGGCCGGTGAGGTTGGCGGTGCCGGGGGCGCCGGGGCCGAGCACGCCGGCCACGCCGAGCCCGCCCAGCACCAGGAAGGCGATGATCGCGGCGATCTTGACGGCGGCGAACCAGAACTCGAACTCGCCGAAGTTCTTCACCGCGGTGAGGTTGCTGGCGCAGAAGAACACCATGAACAGGGCGACCCAGACCCAGGAGGAGACGCCGGGGATCCAGCCGTTGACGATCCTGCCGGCGGCGGTGGCCTCGGCGGCGACGCCGCAGCAGAGCATCACCCAGTACATCCATCCGGCGGTGATCCCGGCCCAGGGGCCGAGCTCCTTCTCGGCGTGCACGGAGAAGGAGCCGGAGGCGGGGCGGGCCGCGGACATCTCGCCGAGCATCCGCATGATCAGCATGACCAGCAGGCCGGAGAGCACGAAGGCGAGGATGATGGCGGGTCCGGCCGCGGCGATGCCCGCGCCGGAGCCGACGAACAGGCCGGCGCCGATGACACCGCCGAGCGCGATCATCGACAGGTGGCGCTGCTTGAGTCCGTGGGAGAGCTGCCGGTCGTCGCCGGGGGAGGCGGGGGCGGTGGTCCCGGGCGGCGCGGACGGCGCGGAGGTGGGGGCCATGGGGGGTGGATCCAGACTGTTCGACATGCGGTGCGAGCTGTCCAATATCCGGTGACGTGGCTGAGCATGCCAAGAATGTCCGGTTCGGGACCAGCATGCGGACCTCATCGTGACAGTCCGGACCCGCCCGATCACGTTCCGTCGCCCCGGTGGGTCGGGACCCGACAAGGCGGGCCGCCGGGGCTTTGTCCGGATCCCTGACGGTGTTCGGCGTGATCGCCGCGTAGGTTCGAGGTGATCACTCACCCGGTCCGGCGGCCCTCGGGGCCGTCCGGATCCCCACTGTGCCGAGGAGAGTCCGATGGCCACCGCCAGCACCCCCGTTCCGAGCCGCGCCGTCCTCGCCGACCTGCTGCCCTCCGCCGGCACCCGCCTCGGCGCCCAGGCCCGCGACCTCGCCCTGGTCGCCGGCGGCGCCGCGCTCACCGGCCTGGCCGCCCAGCTGTCGGTGAACGTCCCCGGCTCCCCGGTGCCGGTCACCGGCCAGACCTTCGCCGCCCTCCTGGTCGGCACCGCGCTCGGCACCCGCCGGGGCGTCGCCTCGCTCGGCCTCTACCTGCTGGCCGGCCTGGCGGGCGTGCCGTGGTTCGCCGAGGGCTCCTCCGGCTGGTCGATGCCCTCGCTCGGCTACGCGATCGGCTTCGTGCTGGCCGCCGGCCTGGTCGGCGCGCTGGCCCGGCGCGGCGCCGACCGCTCGCCGGTGCGCACCGCCGTCGCGATGGTGCTCGGCAGCCTCGCCATCTACGCCGTCGGCGTGCCCTACCTGGCGTTCGCCCTCGACGTCCCGATGGCCCGCGCCGCCGAGCTCGGCCTCTACCCGTACCTGGTCGGCGACGCCCTGAAGGCCGCCCTCGCCGCCGGCGCCCTCCCGCTGGCCTGGAAGCTCCTCGGCCGCCGCTGAGCGGCGCCCGGTCCGCCGGACGCGACGCCCCCTGCGGAGCCCGGGTCCACGCGCATGCCACACTCATGGGCATGCGCGTGTACCTGGGCTCCGACCATGCCGGATACGAACTGAAGAACCACCTCGTGGAGTGGCTCAAGGAGGCCGGCCACGAGCCGGTCGACTGCGGGCCGCACATCTACGACGCCCTCGACGACTACCCGCCGTTCTGCCTGCGCGCCGCCGAGCGCACCGCCTCCGACCCGCAGTCGCTGGGCATCGTGATCGGCGGTTCGGGCAACGGCGAGGCGATCGCCGCCAACAAGGTCAAGGGCGTCCGCGCCGCGCTGGCGTGGAGCGAGCAGACCGCCGCGCTCGGCCGCGAGCACAACAACGCCAACGTGATCTCCATCGGCGGCCGGATGCACACCGAGGAGGAGGCGACCGGGTTCGTCGAGGTCTTCCTCAACACCCCGTACAGCGGCGACGAGCGGCACACCCGCCGGATCGACATGCTCAGCGTGTACGAGACCACCGGCGAGCTCCCGCCCGTCCCGGCCCACCACCCGCAGCAGGAGGGCTGACCCCTCCCGCCCGTCCCGGCTCCTCCCGGCCGGTCGCGCCCCGCGGCGCGGCCGGCCGCCGCGTTCCCCGCGGCCCCGCGCACCGGGGTGCGCAACCGGCCGGACGGCGCCCGGACGGCGGCCGGGGGATCGCTGTGTGATCGGCCACAGCGCGCGCCCCGGCGCACGCCGCGCCCGGCCGTCCGCACGACGGGGCGCGCGCCGCCCGGGCGGTTCGTACGCCCTGTGCCCGTACGCCTCCTGACGCCCCGGACGCCGCCCGCCGCAATCGGCCGAAACCCGCTGACGCGCCCGCGCCACCCCGCCCCCGCCCCCGCCCGGCCCGTCGACGCCGACCGGGAGCGCTGGATAGGGTCGGTCCCCATGGCTGGCAGAGCGCCGGGCACACCGCCCCAGACGACTGCGACGAGGCCCGGCGCCGCCCCGGCGTCCGACCCCGTGACGGCCCGGTTGCGCAAGAGGCTCCGCCGGGTCCGCCGAAGGCTGCGCACCGCCGCCGTCGACTGGTTCCGCGGCGGCGCCGCCGACTGGCCGGTGCTGTGCGCCCTCGCCCTGCTGGTCCCGCTGCTGATCCTGCTCAACGTCTGGTGGCCCGCCTGGGCCCCGCCCACCGCGCTGGTCCTGCCGATCCTGGCGGCGGCCCTGCTGCTGCGCCCCGGCTCGCTGGTGGTGCTGTACGCGCTCGCCGCGCTCGGCCTGTCCGCCGAGTCGGTCATCCACACCGGCCAGCGGGTGGCCAGCGACCACCCCGAGTCCTACACCTACGGGGTCACCCCCGGCGCCGCCCTGGTGGTCGGCGCGGCCGGGGTCGGCGGCCTGCTGCTGGCCCAGTTCCGCAGCCGGGTCGGCGTGCCCTGGTGGGGCGGCTCGACGATGCTCTTCGACCTGCGCGAGCGGCTGCGGGTGCAGAGCCGGGTGCCCCGGCTGCCGGACGGCTGGCACGCCGACATGGCGCTGCGCCCGGCCGGCGGGCAGTCCTTCTCCGGCGACTTCGTGGTCGCCGACCGCACCGGCCCCGGCCGGCGGGTGCTGGAGGTGGTCCTCGCGGACGTCTCCGGCAAGGGCATGGACGCCGGCTCGCGGGCGCTGCTGCTCTCCGGCGCGTTCGGCGGGCTGCTGGGCTCGCTGCCCGCGCACGACTTCCTGCCCGCGGCCAACGGCTACCTGCTGCGGCAGTCCTGGGAGGAGGGCTTCGCGACCGCCGTGCACCTGGTCCTCGACCTGGACACCGGCGAGTACGAACTGCTCTCGGCCGGGCACCTGCCGGGCATGCAGCGGCTGGCGGGCGCCGGGCGCTGGGAGGTCAAGGAGGCGCTGGAGGGCCCGGCGCTGGGCATCTACGACGGTGCCAAGTTCGAGGGCGTGCGGGGGCGGCTGAACCGCGGCGACGTGCTGATGCTGTGCACCGACGGCATGGTGGAGGCGCCCGGGCGGGACCTCTCGGAGGGCATGGACCGGCTGATGGGCGAGGCGGACCGGCTGGTGCCGGGCGGCCCGGGAGCGGTCGGCGGCGCGGCCTCCCGGCTGATCGAGACGGTCGCCCGGGACATCAACGACGACCGCGCGGTGCTGCTGTTCTGGCGCGACTGAGCGGCGGGCGACGGGCCCGCCGGGGCCCCGGCACGGCGGCGGGGCGGGGGCACGTGCCGGTGGCAGCCGCTGTCAAGCCCCGGAGCTGATCTTCAGCCAATTCCGGTGCCCTGCAAGCAGAGCGGACCTGCCGGTTCCGGTCCGGCCCGCCGAACGTTTCCCGGCCGCTCAGCGGCACCCCGCCGACGATTCGCCGGGATGTCTCGGCTATCGTCCCGGTCGGCGGAAACTCGTCTCGCATCGCGGGATATCGGCGTTCGACCGACTGTCAGACCTTTACGCAATCGGCATGGTCGACCACACTGAGTCCGGGCGGGACTGTTCAGGATTCGGGGGATGGGGGGCGTCACATGCGGCACGACGGACACCGTGCGGCCGTACCGGGCGGCCTTCCCTCCGGCCTCGACGTGCCGGACGAACTGCCGTTCCGCCTCGGGACCGTCGGACAGGCCGGGGTCCGGCTTCGCAGGGGTCGTCCGCCGGTGGCGCCCCGCTATGAAAGAACGAGGAAGTGAGTCCGGGTGGCACTCTCCGTCTCCGCGCTGGTCCTGTTCGGCATCATCTGCTTCATCTTCATCCGCCAGAAGCAGCTGAAGGTCGGGCACTTCATCCTGGCCGCGCTGTTCGGCTTCATGCTCAACCAGAGCACGGCGGCCAAGCCGATCCAGGACTTCCTGAGCCAGATCGCCAAGTCCATCTCGAACATCGCCAGCTGACCCCCGGACCGCCGGCCCGCCACGGCCGGTGCTCCGTCACCGGTCGGCGCGCCTCGCCTGACGCCACCGGGCGAACAGGCCTCGCGGGCGCGCCGCCGCCACGGCCGCCGGCCGGGCCGCCGCGAGCCCGCCGGCGCCGGCCGGCGCGGTCGGCGGCGCCGTCGGATCCCCGTGGGCCGTCAGCAGCACGAACAGCCGGGCCCAGCACAGCCGCTCGCCGCGCGGCCAGTCCAGCGCGCGCAGCGCCGCCGACGCCGCCTCGCTGACCTCGCCGTCGATCCTGACCTCGGCCACGTCGTCCCCCGACCGTCCGCCGAGGAACAGCTTCACCCCGTGCGGCCGCCGCGCGTGCGGCCCGGTCAGCGCCGGCAGCAGCGCGGGCGCCAGCGCCGGCACCACCCGGTTCCCGGCCAGCCAGGCCGCCAGCCGCTCGTTGCCGAACCCGAAGACCGCCGCCGGCCCCTGGACGGCGTGCCAGCCGGGCAGTTCCGCGTGGTCGGCGTGGTCGGCGTGCGCGCCGCGGCCCTCCCGCAGCTCCACCAGCGCGGCCGCCGTGGTGGTCGCCCACATCCGCACCGCGTTCTCCAGCTTCTCCTCCTCGGTCTTGCCGAGGCCGGCCGCGCAGTCCCAGAGCACCGGCGCGTCCGCCCGGCCGAGCTCCAGCGCCCAGCCGAGGTCGACGTGCCCGGCGCCCTCGCCGCCGGGATGCTCCCGGACGGCCACCGCGACCGTCCCCGGGCCGCGCACCACCTCGCCGTCGGCGGTGAACTCCTGCCCGAGGCGCGCCATCTCCCGGACCACGCAGCGCTGAATGACGGCCAGTCGGTCCTGCGGGCGCACGGGGACTCCTCCGCTCACGGGCTCCGAGTCGTCTCGAACGCCGGCTGCCATCGAACTGCTCTCGAACGCCGCCGAGGTTATCGGCCCGCGGGCCCCCCCGGGAAACCGCCCGGGCGCCGCCGCGCGGCGCGGGCCCGCGGGCGGCGGCGCGCCGCTCCGGTCGCAGGGGTGACCGGTATGCACCATTTTGGGTAGCGAACACCACCGGCGCCGCCTGGAGGACCCGCATGCCCCGCACCGCCCCGCCGCCCGCCGCCCCGCCGCGCACCGCGCCGACCGCCCTGCCGGTCCGGCTGCTCGCCCCGGACGCCTCCGGGCTGGTCGCCGAGATCGAGGCGTACCTCGCCTCACTGCCCGCCCCCGCGCGCGCCCCGGCGCCCTACCCGTGGCGCCACGGCCAGGTGCACCGGCCCTGGCACGCCGGCCACCCGCTGCCCCGGGCCACCCTGCTCGACCGGGCGCTGCGCCGCCCCGCCCGCCCGGTCGCGGTCACCGCCGCCGAGCACCTCGCCCTCGCCTCCCGGTACATCGCCGCGCACGGCTGGCTGCAGGGGGCGATGTGGGACGACGCCGGCCGGGTCTGCCTGCTGGGCGCCCAGGCCGCGGTGCTCGCCCACGGTTTCGGCACCCCGGCCACCGTGCGCACCGCCCGGGTCCAGCTGATGGAGGTGCTGCACGCCACCGGCCGCCCGGTGAACTCCCCGGACCAGTTCAACGACCGGCCCTCGACCCGGCAGGCCGACGTCCACCGGCTGCTGGACCGGGCCGCCGCCCGGGCCGCCCGGCTGGGTCTGTGACGCCCGCGGGGGCGACGGCGGTGACGGGGGCGGCCGGGAAGGGGCGCTGACGGAGCGCCGGGAACGCGAACGGCCCCGGTGGACGCCGAGCGTCCACCGGGGCCGTTCCTCCTGCTGAGCGGGCGACGAGAATCGAACTCGCGTGACTAGTTTGGAAGACTAGGGCTCTACCATTGAGCTACGCCCGCGCGATCCTCCGGCCGTCACCGGACGGAAGGTCGGGAACAGCGTACCTGGTCCGGTCGGCTGCGCGCACACCCCGTTCCCGTGCGGGCCCCGGAATATCCCGGCGATCCGGCAGGGCCCGGCGTGTACGCTTCCTCTCGGCACCACGGGGTGTGGCGCAGTTTGGTAGCGCGTCCGCTTTGGGAGCGGAAGGCCGTCGGTTCGAATCCGGTCACCCCGACCGTGCGCAGGGTCTCGCCCACAGCGGGGCCCTGTTGTCGTCTGCGGGGCCGTTCGGGCATGGTGACCGGTTGATTTCCCACCCGACCTGGAGAACCCCCGATGAGTGCGACGAGCCCGGCCCGGCCGGGGCGGATGAACCCCAAGATCGCGGTCGGCGTCGTCTTCGTCGCCTCGCTGTTCATGACGATCATGGACGGCACGATCGTCAACGTCGCGCTGCCCTCCATCGGCCGTGACTTCGGCACCGACCCGGCCGGCGTCGGCGTGGTCAACGTCGGCTACCTGGTCAGCCTGGCCGTCTTCGTGCCGCTGTCCGGCTGGCTCGGCGACCGCTTCGGCACCCGCCGGGTCTTCCTGTGCTCGCTCGCCCTGTTCACCGCCGCCTCGCTGCTCTGCGGCACGGCCGGCTCGCTGTCCTCGCTCACCCTGTACCGGATCCTCCAGGGCGCGGCCGGCGGCCTGCTCACCCCGGTCGGGATGACCATGCTCTTCCGCGCCTTCCCGCAGGAGGAGCGGATGCGCGCCACCCGGGTGCTGATGCTGCCCACCGCCGTCGCCCCGGCCAGCGGTCCGGTGCTCGGCGGCTGGCTGGTGGACAGCCGGTCCTGGCACTGGGTCTTCACCGTCAACGTGCCGGTCGGCCTCGCCGGGCTGGTCTTCGGCCTGCTCTTCCTGCCCGACTACCGGGTCGAGCGGGCCGGGCGGTTCGACGTGGCCGGCTTCCTGCTCGCCGCCGTCGGCTTCGGCGGCGCGATGTACGCGCTCTCCGAAGGGGCGTCCGAGGGCTGGGGGAGCGTGCGGATCCTCGCCCCGGCGCTCGCCGGGCTGCTCGCCCTGGCCGCCCTGGTCGCGGTCGAGCTGCGCCGCCCCGAGCCGATGCTCGACCTGCGGCTCTTCCGGGACCGGATCTTTCGCACCGTGAACCTGCTCTCGCTGTTCTCCGGCGCCGCCTTCCTCGGCATGCTCTACCTCTTCCCGCTGCTGATGCAGGACGCGCTCGGGATGGACGCCCTGCACAGCGGGCTGATGGTGTTCCCCGAGGCGCTCGGCGTGATGCTCGCCTCCCAGGTGTCGGCCCGGCTCTACCCGCGGATCGGCCCGCGCCGGATGCTCGCCGCCGGCTCTGCGGTGGTGGCCTGCTGCCTGGCCCTGATGGCGACCATCGGGCCGGAGAGCAACCTGTGGGCCGTGCGCGGGCTGCTCTTCCTCACCGGCTTCGCGATGTCGCACGTCTTCATGCCGAGCCAGACCGCCGCCTTCGCGACCGTCCCGGCCGCCGCCACCGGCGCCGCCTCCACCCTCTACAACGCCCAGCGGCAGATCGGCTCGGCGCTCGGCGTGGCCGTGCTCGGCACCGTCCTGACCGCCGTCGGACCCCTCGCCGCGGACGCCTCGGGTACGCCCGTGGCGAACCTCACCGCCTACCGCGCGGCCTTCCTGACCGCGGCCGCGCTGGCCCTGCTGGCGGCCGTGATCGCGCTGCGCGTGCGGGACTCCGACGCCGCCGCGACCATGCGCCCGGCGGCCGCCGGCGCCTCCGGGGGCGCGTCGGAACCCGCCGGCCGGACCGCCCCGGACGACGCCCCGCGGGCCGCCGCGAAGAGCGCCGGAGGGGCCTGAACGGGCCCGGACGGCGGCGTCCTGGCGTCCGCCTTTCGTGGTACCGGTAGGATGGGGCGCTGGCGGTAGTCCCTGTGGCGTCCACCCAGGTCAACCGCACGAGGGCGAGGAGTCACGCTCACCGTCCACCCCCCACGGGAGATGCAGCTCCAACCGCCCATCGCCCGTCTCGCCCGACCCGCTGGAAACCGGCCCCGGCCGGCGTCCGGGGAGGGCGCAGGCAACCTGACCGCAAGCCCATAGGAGACCTAACCGTGAAGAGCGCCGTCGAGACTCTGAACCCGACCCGGGTTCGACTCACCGTCGAGGTGCCCTTCGAGGAGCTCAAGCCCAGCCTCGACGCGGCGTACAAGAAGATCAACCAGCAGGTCTCGGTCCCGGGCTTCCGCAAGGGCAAGATCCCGAACCGGGTCATCGACCAGCGCTTCGGCCGTGGCGCCGTGCTGGAGGAGGCCGTCAACGACGCCCTGCCGCGCTTCTACACGCAGGCCGTCGACGAGGGCAAGATCGAGGTCCTCGGCCAGCCCGACATCACCAACATCGAGGGTGTCGAGAAGATCGCCGACGGTGGTGACCTCAAGTTCACCGCCGAGGTCGACGTCCGCCCGGAGATCACCCTGCCGGAGTTCTCGTCCATCGAGGTCACCGTCGACCCGATCGAGGTCTCCGACGAGGACGTCGCCAAGTCCCTGGAGCAGCTGCGCGAGCGCTTCTCCTCGGTCAAGGACGTCGAGCGCGCCGCCGCCGCCGGTGACATCGTGGTCGTCGACCTGGAGGCCAAGGTCGACGGCGAGGTGCCGGAGGACGGCACCGCCGCCGGCGTCAGCTACGAGATCGGCTCGGGCCGTCTGATCGACGGCATCGACGAGGCCGTCGTCGGCCTGGAGGCCGGCGGCACCGCCACCTTCACCACCGAGCTCAAGGGCGGCACCCAGGCCGGCAAGACCTCCGAGGTCACCGTCAAGGTCACCGCCGTCCAGGAGAAGGAGCTGCCCGAGCTGGACGACGAGTTCGCCCAGCTGGCCAGCGAGTTCGACACCCTGGAGGACCTGAAGGCCGACTCCCGCAAGCGCCTGGAGCGCATGAAGGAGTACGACCAGGCCACCCAGGCCCAGGAGAAGGTGCTGGACGCGCTGCTCGGCCTGGTCGAGATCGAGTTCCCGGAGAAGCTCCTCAAGGACGAGATCGAGACCCGCAAGCACAACCTGGAGCACCACCAGCTGGAGCCGATGGGCCTCACCCTGGCGAGCTACCTGGAGACCCAGGGCAAGTCGGAGGAGGAGTACCTCGCGGAGCTGGAGGAGCAGGCGAAGAAGGGCATCAAGACCCAGTTCGTCCTGGACCAGATCGTCGCCGACGAGGAGCTCAACGTCTCCCAGGAGGAGCTGACCGAGCACCTCATCCGCCGCGCCGCCGGCTCGGGCCTCACCCCGGACCAGTTCGCCCAGCAGGTCGTCCAGGGCGGCCAGGTTCCGCTGCTGGTCGGCGAGGTCGCCCGCGGCAAGGCGCTGGCCACCGTGGTCGAGGCCGCCAAGGTCGTCGACACCGAGGGCAACGAGATCAACTTCGACGACGACGAGGCCGACGAGTCGGCCGAGACCGTCGAGGCCCCGGCCGCCGAGGCCGAGGCCGAGGCCGAGGAGAAGACCGAGGCCTGACCGCCGCGGTCGCCTCGCTCGCCCTGAGGCGTGAGCGCGGGCCCGGACGCCGTACGGCGTCCGGGCCCGCGCCGTTCCCGGCCCCCGGGGGCGGCGCGGCCGCGAACCCTGCGCTCACAGCGAACAGTTCTGCGTGAGGGATTCAGCGGCCCGGCCTGCGCGTTAGGGTCCATGGACAGCAACAATCACGACGTGATACCCGGAAGCTGTGCGACATCGTGACGGCCGTGGAGCGACCGTCCAAATCGACTGAGCAGGTGGCTAAGTGACGTACCCGCAGATGCAGATGCCCGGCCCGATGGCGCCGCACGCCGCCGCTGGTGACGTGCTGGGCGGCCTCGGCGACCAGGTCTACAACCGGCTGCTCAACGAGCGGATCATCTTCCTCGGCCAGCAGGTCGACGACGACATCGCGAACAAGATCACCGCCCAGCTGCTGCTGCTGGCCGCGGACCCGGACAAGGACATCTTCCTCTACATCAACTCCCCGGGCGGCTCGATCTCGGCCGGCATGGCGATCTACGACACCATGCAGTACATCAAGAACGACGTCGTCACCATCGCGATGGGCATGGCGGCCTCGATGGGCCAGTTCCTGCTGACCGCCGGTGCCAAGGGCAAGCGCTTCTCGCTGCCGAACGCCAACATCCTCATGCACCAGCCCTCCGCCGGTCTCGGCGGCTCGGCCACCGACATCCGCATCCAGGCCGAGCAGCTGCTGCGCACCAAGAAGCGCATGTCCGAGCTGATCGCGTTCCACAGCGGCCAGTCCTTCGAGCAGATCACCCAGGACTCCGACCGCGACCGCTGGTTCACCCCGGAGGAGGCCCTGGAGTACGGCCTGATCGACGCGATCATGCACAGTGCCGCGGACGTCCCCGGCGGCGGCGGCACCGGCGCCTGAGCCCGGCCCGGGCCCACGAGACCACAGCCACAACGCTCCGGAGGACCAGAACACCCATGAACATCCCCAGCCTGTCGGCCGCCAAGGCCCGCGTCGAGGACATGCGGGCCGAGGGCCGCTACATCGTCCCGCGCTTCGTCGAGCGCACCTCGCAGGGCATCCGCGAGTACGACCCGTACGCCAAGCTGTTCGAGGAGCGCATCATCTTCCTCGGCTCGCAGGTGGACGACGTGTCGGCCAACGACATCATGGCGCAGCTGCTGTGCCTGGAGTCGATGGACCCGGACCGCGAGATCCAGATGTACATCAACTCGCCCGGCGGCTCGTTCACGGCCCTGACGGCCATCTACGACACCATGCAGTACGTCAAGCCCGACATCACCACCGTCTGCATGGGCCAGGCGGCCTCGGCGGCGGCCGTGCTGCTGGCGGCCGGCACCCCCGGCAAGCGGATGGCGCTGCCGAACGCCCGCATCCTCATCCACCAGCCGTACACCGAGACCGGCCGCGGCCAGGTCTCCGACCTGGAGATCCAGGCCAAGGAGATCTTCCGGATGCGCGAGCAGCTGGAGGAGATGCTGTCCAAGCACTCCAACCGCACCGTCGAGCAGGTCCGCGACGACATCGAGCGCGACAAGATCCTCACGGCCGAGGAGGCCGTCGAGTACGGTCTGGTCGACCTGGTCATCTCGACCCGCAAGGCCTCGCTGACCTCCTGAGGCCGGCACCCCCCTCCCGGCCCGTCCTCGGGCGGGGAGGCTGCCGGGGGCGGGGCGTGCGACCGGCTCGCGCGCCCCGCCCCCGGCGCACCGGCGGCTGCTCCGACGGCATCTGTTCGGTATCAATTCGCCCAGGGCGTAGGGCAGACCCGGCGAAGAGGGCGGAATCGGCGGCGCGGCAGAGTACCGTCGGATAGCGAGACCGATCGCCGTCGGCGTCGACGGTCCACAGCACCAGGCCCCGGAACTCCCGCGGGGCCCCTGGCGAAGGGGAAGCACCTCGTGGCACGCATCGGAGACGGTGGCGACCTGCTCAAGTGCTCGTTCTGCGGCAAGTCGCAGAAGCAGGTGAAGAAGCTGATCGCCGGCCCAGGCGTGTACATCTGCGACGAGTGCATCGACCTCTGCAACGAGATCATCGAGGAGGAGCTCGCCGAGACCTCCGAGGTGCGCTTCGAGGAGCTCCCGAAGCCCCGCGAGATCTACGAGTTCCTGGACCAGTACGTGGTCGGCCAGGACCTCGCCAAGAAGGCCCTGTCGGTGGCGGTCTACAACCACTACAAGCGGGTCCAGGCGGGTGAGGCCGGCCGCAGCGGCGGCAACGGCCGCGAGGACGCCATCGAGCTGGCGAAGTCCAACATCCTGCTGCTCGGCCCGACCGGCTCCGGCAAGACGCTGCTGGCGCAGACCCTGGCCCGGATGCTGAACGTGCCGTTCGCGATCGCCGACGCCACCGCGCTCACCGAGGCCGGGTACGTCGGCGAGGACGTCGAGAACATCCTGCTGAAGCTGATCCAGGCGGCCGACTACGACGTCAAGAAGGCCGAGACCGGGATCATCTACATCGACGAGATCGACAAGGTCGCGCGCAAGAGCGAGAACCCGTCGATCACCCGGGACGTCTCCGGCGAGGGCGTGCAGCAGGCGCTGCTGAAGATCCTGGAGGGCACCACCGCCTCGGTGCCGCCGCAGGGCGGGCGCAAGCACCCGCACCAGGAGTTCATCCAGATCGACACCACCAACGTGCTGTTCATCGTGGGCGGCGCGTTCGCGGGCCTGGAGCGGATCATCGAGGGCCGGGCGGGTGCCAAGGGCATCGGCTTCGGCGCGAACATCCGCTCCAAGCGGGAGCTGGACGCCAGCGACCACTTCCGTCAGGTGATGCCGGAGGACCTGGTCAAGTTCGGCATGATCCCGGAGTTCATCGGCCGTCTCCCGGTGATCACCAGCGTGCACAACCTGGACCGCGAGGCGCTGCTGCAGATCCTCACCGAGCCGAAGAACGCGCTGGTCAAGCAGTACCGCAAGCTCTTCGAACTGGACGGCGTGGAGCTGGAGTTCTCCCGGGACGCGCTGGAGGCGATCGCCGACCAGGCGATCCTGCGCGGCACCGGCGCGCGCGGTCTGCGGGCCATCATGGAGGAGGTGCTGATGTCCGTGATGTACGAGGTGCCCTCGCGTCAGGACGTCGCCCGCGTGGTGGTGACCGGGGACGTCGTCTCCAAGCACGCCATCCCGACCCTGGTGCCGCGCGACATGATCAAGCGGGAGCGGCGCGAGAAGAGCGCCTGAGCCTCCCCGGCCGGTCACGACGAGGGCCCCGGCACCGCCTGAGCGGCGGCGCCGGGGCCCTCGTGCGTGCGGGGCTACTTCGGGATCTCGGCGACGGCGCGCAGCGCGCGGGTGTCCGCGGCGAGCTTGTCGAGGTCGGGGCGGTCGCCCTCCTTGGCCGGCGGGGCCATCGTCAGGACCAGGCTGCTGGAGTCGGCCCAGGCGCAGACGCCCAGGTCGGTGCCGTCCTGGGAGGCGACGCCGCAGTCCATGCTGCCGCCCTTGGGGCCCGGGTCGACGGCGTGCCGGTCGCTGAGCGTGGTGCCGTCGGACTGCAGTCCCTTGAACATGGCGTTGAGCTCGGTCTTCGGGGCGAGCACCTTGCCGTAGGCGCCGAGCACCACGAGCTTGGGGTCCTCGGCGGAGTCCTGGTAGACGGCGCTGACGCCGGTGGGGTGCCAGGAGCCGTCGCCCTTGCCGAGCTCGGTGGTGATGGCCTCCTCCATCTGGCGGGCGACCTCGTTGTTCTCGTCCTTGGTGAGGCCGTTGAACGTGGCCGGCAGGACGATCTTCTGGGTGCCGGCGTTGGAGGTGACGTCGAAGACGAAGTACGCGACGGCGCCGCCGATGAGGACCAGCACCAGGACGAAGACGCCGACGAGTATGCCGAGGGTGCGCCGGGAGCGGCGCGGCGGCGGGGCGGGGAAGGCGCCGTACGGGGCGTAGCCGGGCTGGCCGGGCGGGCCCGGCTGACCGGGCTGCGGCGGGACGGCGCCGTAGGGCGGCGGGGTCTGCGGCGGGGCGGGCGGGCCGCCGTAGGGCTGCCCTCCGTAGGGCTGGCCGCCGTAGGGCTGGCCGCCGGGCGGCGGCGGGGCGCCGTAGGGGTTCTGCTCGGACACGGAGGCCCTCCCTGGGACGGTGGTGCCGGGCTTGCGCGATGGCTCGGACGAATGTCCGGCACGTTATCGCACCGGTGTGTCACCCGTTCGGGTAAACGGCCGCGGACGCCCCGCGGCGCGGCGCGGTGTCCGGGGGATGAAAGCGGTTCGTCCCCCGGTTCCCGGGTTACGTAAACTGTCCGTCGTGACCGACACCACGAACCAGCGCCCCGTGAGCACGCACGCCGGGGACGAAGCAGCCACCCTCCCGACGACCTTCGCCCCGGCGGACGTAGAGGGCGAGCTGTACGAGCGCTGGGTAGAGCGCGGTTACTTCACCGCCGACGCCAAGAGCGACAAGCCCCCGTACACCATCGTCATCCCCCCGCCGAACGTCACCGGTGCGCTGCACCTGGGCCACGCGTTCCAGCACACGCTGATGGACGCGCTGACCCGCCGCAAGCGCATGCAGGGCTTCGAGGCGCTCTGGCTGCCCGGCATGGACCACGCCGGCATCGCCACCCAGAACAAGGTCGAGCAGCAGCTCGCCGAGTCCGGCCTCTCCCGCCACGACCTGGGCCGCGAGGCCTTCGTCGAGAAGGTCTGGGAGTGGAAGGCGAACTACGGCGGGAAGATCCTCGGCCAGATGCGCCGCCTCGGCGACGGCGTCGACTGGTCGCGCGAGCGCTTCACCATGGACGAGGGCCTGTCGCAGGCCGTCCAGACCATCTTCAAGCGGCTCTTCGACGACGGCCTGATCTACCGCGCCGAGCGCATCATCAACTGGTGCCCGCGCTGCCTGACCGCGCTGTCGGACATCGAGGTGGAGCACGAGGAGGTCCCCGGCGAGCTGGTCTCGATCCGCTACGGGGACGGCGAGGACTCGATCGTCGTCGCCACCACCCGGGCCGAGACGATGCTTGGCGACACCGCGGTGGCCGTCCACCCGGAGGACGAGCGGTACCGGCACCTGGTCGGCCGCACCATCAAGCTGCCGCTGACCGACCGGGAGATCCCGGTCGTCGCGGACGAGCACGTCGACCCGGAGTTCGGCACCGGCGCCGTCAAGGTGACCCCGGCGCACGACCCCAACGACTTCGCCATCGGCCAGCGCCACGACCTGCCGAACCTGAGCGTCATGGACGAGCGCGGCGCGATCACCGTGCACGGCCCGTTCCTCGGCCTGGACCGGCTGGAGGCCCGTTCGGCGGTCGTCGGCGCGCTGCGCGAGCAGGGCCGGATCGTCGCCGAGAAGCGTCCGTACATGCACGCCGTCGGCCACTGCTCGCGCTGCCACACGGTGGTCGAGCCGCGGCTGTCGCTGCAGTGGTGGGTCAAGGTCGAGCCGCTGGCCAAGGCGGCCGGCGACGCGGTCCGCGACGGCAAGGTGGAGATCCACCCGAAGGAGCTGGAGCGCCGCTACTTCGACTGGGTCGACAACATGTACGACTGGTGCATCTCGCGCCAGCTGTGGTGGGGCCACCGGATCCCGGTCTGGTACGGCCCGGACGGCGAGGTCGTCTGCGTCGGCCCGGACGAGCAGCCGCCGTCGGGCGAGGGCTGGCACCAGGACCCGGACGTCCTGGACACCTGGTTCTCCTCCGGCCTGTGGCCGTTCTCCACGCTGGGCTGGCCGGAGAAGACCGCCGACCTGGAGAAGTTCTACCCGACCGACGTCCTGGTCACCGGCCACGACATCATCTTCTTCTGGGTCGCCCGGATGATGATGTTCGGCCTCTACGCGATGGACGGCGAGGCGCCGTTCCGGACGGTCGCCCTGACCGGCCTGGTCCGGGACGAGTTCGGCAAGAAGATGTCGAAGTCCTCCGGCACCGCCGTCGACCCGCTGGACTGGATGGACGCCTACGGTGCCGACGCGGTCCGTTTCACCCTGGCCCGCGGCGCCAACCCGGGCGCCGACGTGCCGATCGGCGAGGACTGGGTCAAGGGCGCGCGCAACTTCTGCAACAAGATCTGGAACGCGACCCGGTTCGCGCTGATGAACGGCGCGACCGTGGACGGCCCGCTGCCCGCCCCGGAGCAGCTGACCGCGGTGGACCGCTGGATCCTGTCGCGGCTGAACGCGACCGTGGCCGAGGTCGACGCGCTGTACGACGACTTCGAGTTCGCCAAGACCTCGGACGCGCTGTACCACTTCGCCTGGGACGAGGTGTTCGACTGGTACGTCGAGCTCTCCAAGACCACCCTGGCCAAGGGCGGCGCGCAGGCCGAGGCCTCCCGCCGGGTGCTGGGCGAGGTCCTGGACGTCACTCTGCGGCTGCTCCACCCGGTCGTGCCGTTCGTCACCGAGGCGCTGTGGACCACGCTGACCGGGGCCGAGTCGGTGGTCGTCGCCGACTGGCCGAAGGACAGCGGCTTCCGGGACGCCGCGGCCGAGGCCGAGGTCGCCACGCTGCAGCAGGTGGTCACCGAGGTCCGCCGGTTCCGTTCGGACCAGGGCCTGCAGCCGGCCCAGAAGGTCCCGGCGCGGCTGGAGCTGGCCGGCACCGTGCTCGCCGTCCACGAGGACGCGATCCGTTCGCTGCTGCGGCTGACCGTGCCCGAGGAGGGCTTCGCGGCCACCGCCTCGCTGCCGGTCGCCGGCGCCACCGTGGCGCTGGACCTGTCCGGCACGATCGACGTCGCGGCGGAGCGCAAGCGCCTCGCCAAGGACCTCGCGGCGGCCGAGAAGGAGAAGGCGCAGTGCGGCGCCAAGCTCGGCAACGAGGCCTTCCTGGCCAAGGCGCCGGACGACGTGGTCGCCAAGATCCGGGGCCGTCAGGGCGCCGCCGAGGCGGACATCGCCCGGATCACCGCCCAGCTCGCGGCGCTGCCGCAGGGCTGACACGCCGACGGTTCCCGGGAGCCGCACCCCGCCGACGCGGGGTGCGGCTCCCGGCGTTTTTCCTCAGGTCGGAAAATCGTGCGGCCCAATAGCCCAATCCGTTGCTCCCTTCCGGCGAATAATCGGCCCGGACCGGGTGAGGTCCTATTCCGCCCGAATTCATTCCGGTCTTGCCCGCGCGCGCTCGCGGAAGTTTCCAGGTCGACTGTGTACGGTGTGCTTCGAGTTCCGCACGGCGAGGAGTTGACGGGAGGGCATGGACGTGATGGTGACCGAGGAGCCGGTCGGCGAACTGCCTGCCGAGGCGGTCGAGGAGGCCAAGGGACGGGCGGCGGCCCTGCTGCTCGCCTTCCGGCACGGCAACCAGCTCGCCTTCGACCACGCGTTGGACCGGCTGTTCGAGGAGCACGTCGAGCGCGAGGTGACCACGCTGCTCACCTGGATCGCCGCCGAGGCGGTCCGCAAGGCCTACGCCCCCGAGGTCGGCGACCGGGTGCTGCGGGCGATGGCCCGGCGCGCCCCGCAGGACACCGGCGCCGTGCACGTCGACGAGGAGGGCGTGGACGCCGCCCGGCTGATCGAGGCGGTCGCGGAGGGTTCGGTGGCCGAGGTGCGCGGTCTGGTCGCCACCACCCCCGACACCACCTTCCTGCTCGGCGGCCTGCTCCAGGGCGTGGCGATGATGCTGCCGCTGCTGCCCGAGGGCGAGCTCGCCGAGATCACCGCCGAACTGCGCCGCCGCCACGGCGGCGCGCCCGTGGGAGTGCCGGAGGCCCGGGCGGGGGTGTGAACCCGCCCGGGCCCCGCGGCCACGCGTGCGCCGGTTACGGCATCGCGTGCAGGTGGGAGCCGACGGTGGAGGCGATGCCGCCGCCCGCCTTGGCGTCCCAGTTGGTGGACCAGGTCATCGCCCCGCCGATCCCGGGCCACTTGGTGTCGGGCTTGAAGCTGCCGCAGTTGGTGCCGGCGGCCAGGCAGTCCAGCGCGTTGTTGACCACGCTCGGGCTGACGTAGCCGCCGCCGGCCGCGCTGGTGGAGGCCGGGACGCCGAGGCCCACCTGGTCGGGCCGCAGCCCGCCCTTCAGCTGGATGCAGGCCAGCCCGGTGAGGAAGTTGACGGTGCCCTGGGAGTAGACCTGGCCGTCGCAGCCCAGCATGGCGCCGGAGTTGTAGTACTGCATGTTGACGATGGTGAGGATGTCCTTCACGTTCAGCGCCAGCTTGAAGTACTCCATGCCGGTGGACTGCATGTCGATGGTCTGCGGCGCCATGGTGAGCGTGAAGCCGGGTCCGGCCTTGGCGGCCAGCGAGTGCAGGGCCTGGCCCATGTAGGTGGAGTTGATGCCGTTCTCCAGGTCGATGTCCACGCCGTCGAAGCCGTAGGTCTGCATCAGGGACCAGGCGGTGTTGGCGAAGTTGGTGGCCGCGGAGGCGCTGCTGACGGAGACCGAGCCCTTCTCGCCGCCGACCGAGAGGATCACCTTCTTGCCGGCCGCCTTCTTGGCCGCGATGTCGGCCTTGAACTGGGCCTCGGTGTAGCCGCCGAGCCGCGAGGAGAGCGTCGGGTCCAGGGCGAAGCCCAGGCCGCCGGCCGTGCCGGTGGCCTCGGCGAAGGAGACCGCGATGATGTCGTACGCGGCCGGGACGTCGCTGATCCGCTGCACGGTGGCGCCGTTGTCGAAGTTCTGCCAGTAGCCGGTGAGCAGGTGCTTGGACGGCGGCCGCGGCGTGGTGGCGGTGGGGGAGGGCGTGGTGGTGTCGGTGGGCGAGGGGCTGCCCGGGCCGGTCGGGGTGGGGCTGGTCGCGGTGGGGCTGGGCTTCGGGTCGCCGGGGCCGAGCAGGGAGACGTCGTCGGCCAGGAAGGCCGGCTGCCCGTACCAGCCGTGCAGGTAGACGGTGACGCTGGTGGTGTTCGCCCCGGTGGTGAAGGTGGTGCTGAGCTTGGACCAGGTGGTGCCGCCGGGCGTCCAGGTGCTCGGGTCGGTGCCGCCGGTGCCGCGGGCGCCGAGGTAGACGTACGAGCCCTGGACCCAGCTGCTCAGGGTGTAGGTCGAGGACGGCTTGACCGTGACGGTCTGGGTGCACTCGCCGGTGCCGCTGCCCCCGGGGGTGGAGCGCAGTGCGCCGGTGCCGGAGTGGACCGTGGCGGTCTCCGGCGCGCCGGCCGTACAGGTCCAGCCGGCGAGGCGGTTGGCGTCCTCGAAGCCGCCGTTGGTGATCAGTTCGACGTCGCCGGGCGCCGCCTGGGCGGTGCCGGAGCCGCCGGCGAGGACCAGGCCGCTGAGGCCGATGGCGACGGCGCTGGCGCCGGCGAGCATCGAGTGGACGGCGCGCGGGCGCCGCTGTCGGGCAGGTGGCATGACTCCATCTCCTGTGGGGGAGGCCGGCGGCTCTCGTGGGGGAGAACCGTCCGGGTGTCGATGGGGACGCGTGCGGGAGCTACCGACAACTCAAGTCCCTGTCGGGATCGGAGACTTGCCCTCACAAAATGGAGTAGACCAATTCTGCTGTCAAGAGGGCCCCGGTCCGGGGCCGGTCCGGGGCCCGGTCTCAGGCGGCCGCCGGCGCCGCCGCGGCGGGCTCCTCGGCCAGCCGTGCGGTCAGCCGCGCGATCCGGGCGGAGGCCAGGCCGTCGCCGTAGGGGCTGGGGGCGGCCGCGAGCCGGGCGAGCCGCTCGGGGGTGTCGGCCAGCCAGGCCCGGGCCAGCTCGCCGAGCTCGGCGCCGGGCGCCACCAGCGCGGCGAAGCCGGCCTCGACGGCCTCCGGGCGCTCGGTGGAACGGCGCACCACCAGCAGCGGGCGGCCGAGCACGGTGCACTCCTCCTGCACCCCGCCGGAGTCGGAGACCAGCAGCGCGGCGTGCCGGGCCAGGCCCAGGAAGTCCGCGTAGCCGACCGGTCCGGTGACCGCGAGCCGCTCCAGCAGCCCGCCCAGGGCGAACCGCTCCACGGCGGCCCGGGTGCGCGGGTGCATCGGGAACAGCACCGGGGTGCCGCCGCGGGCGATCCGGTCGAGCTCGGCGAGGACGGCGCCGAGTGCCTCGGCGGTGTCGGTGTTCTCCGGCCGGTGCACGGTGGCCAGCACGTAGCCGTCCGCGGTCAGGCCGTGTGCGGCGAGCAGGGCGGCCCGGTCGCCGGAGTGCGGCAGCGAGCTGCGGACCACCTCGACGACGGTGTTGCCGGTGAGCGCGATCCGCTCCTCGGCGAGGGACTCGGCGCGCAGGTTGGCGGCGTTGTCGGGGGTGGCGGCGCACAGCAGGTCGGCGACGTGGTCGACCATCACCCGGTTGTGCTCCTCGGGCATCGCCCGGTCGAAGCTGCGCAGCCCGGCCTCGACGTGCACCAGCGGGATGTCCCGGGCGTTGGCGGCGAGCGCGCCGGCCAGGGTGGCGTTGGTGTCGCCCTGGACGACGACGGCGGCCGGGCGGTCCTCGGCGAAGGCGGCGTCGAGCTGGCCGAGCGAGCGGGCGATCTGGCCGGCCCGGGGGCGGCCGCCGACGCCGGTGAGCAGTTCGGGGCGGGGCAGGCCGAGGTCGCGCAGGAAGCGGCCGGACATCGCCTCGTCCCAGTGCTGGCCGGTGTGGACCAGGCGGGTGGCCGGGCCGAGTTCGTGGATCAGCGGGGCGAGCTTGACCAGTTCGGGGCGGGTGCCGAGGACGACGGCGACGCTGCCGGGGGCGAGCGGGCGGTCGGCGGCGGGCCTCGGGGACGGGGACGGGGTCATGGCGGGGGACGGGTACGGGGTCATGGCGCGGGGGCTCCGTTCGGGTCCGGAAGGGGGCGGAGGAGAGAGGGGGGCGGCTCAGGATTCGAGCGCGGTGGGGGCGCCGAGGGCGACCTTCTCGGCGTTGCGCCGGGTCTTGGCCCAGCCGTTGCGGCCGAGCAGCAGGCGCACGGCGGCCCGGGTGGCGACCACGAACAGGTGGTAGGCGTAGAGCCAGACCAGCAGGCCCCAGAGCAGTCCGGTGGCCCGGCTGCGGTCGGGGTGGACCAGCCGACGGTAGGCCGGGCCCCAGAAGACCATCGGCAGGGTGGCGAGCACGAAGGCGAGCACCATCCACGGGCCGTAGCGCAGCTGGAAGTCGGCGGTCTCCTCGGGGAAGAGCGCCAGCCCCGCCCCGGTGATCGCCAGCGACAGCGGGGTGAGGACGACCAGCAGCACGCAGACCACCGGCTGGAGGAAGGTGTAGAGCACCTCGGCCTTGCCGGCCGGCCGGTAGTGCGGCGAGCGCAGCACCCGGCCGGTGTAGCGCATGCACTGCATGTTGCCCTGGGCCCAGCGGGTGCGCTGGGTCAGGAAGCGCCGCCAGGAGACCAGGGCCTCCTGGGAGACGTTGGCCTCGGTGACGTGGGTGAGCCGCCAGCCGGCCAGCCGCAGGTCGAGGCCGGACTCGTAGTCCTCCAGCAGGGCGCGCTCGGGCCAGGGGCGCCCGTCGCGGCCCTCCTCGGCGGTGAGCGAGTCCAGGGCGGTGAGCCGCACGAACTGGCCGTTGCCGCCGAGGCCGACGCTGCCGGTGCGCCGGCGCAGCAGCTGCATGCCGGCGTTGTTGGCCTGGAACTCGACGTCCTGCATCCGCACCAGGGCGCGGGCCGTCGCGTTGGCGGCGCGGCCGCGGCCGGGCAGCGGCCGTTCGTCCTCGGCGTTGCGCATCCGGACGCCGATCTGCACGGCGCCGGTGTCGGGGCGGCCCAGGGCGCGGTCGTTGCAGACCTGTTCGAGGGTGCCGGGGTCGAGCTGCCCGTCGGCGTCGACGACGCCGAGGACCACCCGGGAGCGGTCGGTGCCGGGCGGCAGCCAGGCGGAGATCTCCCGGTAGGCGGCGTTGAGGGCGGCGCCCTTGCCGATCCGGGCGTGGGGGCGGCGGCGCTGGACGAGGTGGACGCGCTCGTCGCGCGCGGCGGCGGCGAGCACCAGGTCGCGGGTGGCGTCCTCGCTGTCGTCGTCGATCACCCACAGGTGGGCGGCGGGGGCGACGGCGCGCAGGCCCGCGAGGGTCTGGGTGACCACCGCCTCCTCGTCGCGGCAGGGGATCACGAGATGCCACTGGAAGGCGGCGGGGTCGCCGGGCACGGCCGGGCTGCTGTGCCGCAGCGCGTGCCGGGAGCCGGCCCAGTAGACCAGGAAGCGGCCGAACACCAGGACCATGTAGCAGAGCAGGGCCAGCGAGATCAGCCCGCCGAGCTGGAGGAAGCCCTCGCGGCGCATCTCGACGAACTGGCGAAGGGCGTCGGGCATGGCGCAGTGCTCCTCATGATCAAAGGTGATTTGTCTCCCTGGGATGCGAATCAATGCTTCTTTGCGGTCTGATGTCGCTAAATCGATAGTAAACACGGGAAACCGGCCAACTCGGGCAAAGTGGTCGTTCTCACCCCGTGAGGAGTGCGGGGCCCGGCTCCGTAGACTGTGGTCGTGAGCGACAAGGCCGACCCGAACCCGTACACCCTCCGCCCCGCCGACGGCGGCACCGGCGACGCCCTGCGCGACGTCGAGACGGCACTCTCCGAGCGCTGGCCGGAGAACAAGCTGGAGCCCTCGCTCGACCGGATCGAGGCCCTGATGGACATCCTGGGCCAGCCCCAGCGGTCCTTCCCCTCCATCCACGTCACCGGCACCAACGGCAAGACCTCCACCGCCCGGATGATCGAGCAGCTGCTCGGCGCCTTCGAGCTGCGCACCGGCCGCTACACCAGCCCGCACGTGGAGAGCGTCACCGAGCGGATCACCCTGGACGGCGCCCCGATCACCCCCGAGCGCTTCGTCGAGGTCTACCGCGACATCGAGCCCTACGTGCGGATGGTCGACGAGCGCGAGCCGGTCGCGATGTCCTTCTTCGAGGTGCTCACCGGCATGGCCTACGCCGCCTTCGCCGACGCGCCGGTGGACGTCGCGGTGGTCGAGGTCGGCATGGGCGGCTCCTGGGACGCCACCAACGTCATCGACGCCGCCGTCGCCGTGATCACCCCGATCGGCCTGGACCACACCGACAAGCTGGGGGAGACCACCGGCGAGATCGCGGTCGAGAAGTCCGGGATCATCAAGCCCGGCGCCGTCGCCGTCGTCGCCCAGCAGCAGCTCGACGCCGCCCAGACCGTCCTGCGGCGCGCCGTCGAGGTGGACGCCACGGTCGCCCGCGAGGGCATGGAGTTCGGCGTCATCCGCCGCGAACTCGCCGTCGGCGGCCAGCTGGTGACCCTGCGCGGGCTCGGCGGCGAAGAGTACGAGGACGTCTTCCTGCCGCTGCACGGCGAGTACCAGGCGCACAACGCCGCCCTCGCGCTGGCCGCCGTCGAGGCGTTCTTCGGCGTCGGCGGCGCCCGCGGCGGGCAGCTCGACGCCGACAAGGTCCGCCAGGCGTTCTCCGGCGTCACCTCCCCGGGCCGGCTGGAGGTCGTCCGGCGCAGCCCCACCATCGTCCTGGACGCCGCCCACAACCCGCACGGCGCCCGGGCCACCGTCGCCGCGCTCACCGAGTCCTTCGGCTTCACCCGGCTGGTCGGCGTCGTCGGCACCAGCGGCGACAAGGACGTGGCCGGCGTGCTGGAGGCCTTCGAGCCGGTGCTCGCCGAGGTCGTCGTCACCCAGAACTCCACCCACCGCGCGATGGACGTGGACGCGCTGGCCGCGCTCGCGGTCGAGATCTTCGGCGAGGAGCGCGTCCAGGTCGAGCCCCGGCTCGACGACGCCATCGCCGCCGCCGTCACCCTGGCCGAGGAGGAGGGCGACCTCGGCGGCGCCGGGGTGCTGGTCACCGGTTCGGTCATCACGGTGGGCGAGGCCCGCCTGCTGCTCGGGAGGAAGTGACGATGAGGACGCTCTGCTCCTCGACGCTGATCGGCGAGGCCCTGGTGGTGCTCTTCGCGGCCCTGGTCGCGATGCAGCTCTCCGACGTCTCCAGCGCCGCGCTGTGGTCCGTCAGCGGCATCGCCATGGCCCTGTGCCTGCTGCTCTGCGGCATGATCAACCGCCCCGGCGCGGTGGCCGTCGGCTGGGCCCTGCAGCTCGCGCTGATCGCCAGCGGCTTCGTCGTGCCGACCATGTTCGGGCTCGGCGCGGTCTTCGCCGGACTCTGGTGGTGCTCGGTGCACTACGGCCGCAAGATCGACGAGATCAAGGCCGCCCGGGCCGCCGCCGCGGCCGCCTGAGGGCGCCCCGGACCGGGTCCGGGGCGTTCGCTCACGCAAGGTAACCTCTGCGGTAGTCGCACGGCGCACGCGGCACCCGCGCGTGCGCCGATCCGTGTGCGCCGAACCGCGCGTGCGCGCCGAACCCGCATTCCCCAGGAGACGCCCCGTGTCCCAGCGCACTCTCGTCCTGCTCAAGCCCGACGCCGTCAAGCGCGGCCTGGCCGGCGAGATCATCAGCCGCATCGAGCGCAAGGCCGGCTGGCGCCTCGCCGCCGTCGAACTGCGCACCTTCGAGCGGGCGACGCTGGAGCAGCACTACGCGGAGCACGTCGGCCGCCCGTTCTACGAGCCGCTGCTGGAGTTCATGACCTCCGGCCCCTCCATCGCCCTGATCGTCGAGGGCGAGGAGGTCATCGCCGGCATCCGCATGCTGGCCGGCGCCACCAACCCGCTGGAGGCCGGGGCCGGCACCATCCGCGGCGACTACGCGACGATCACCCGCGAGAACCTCATCCACGCCTCCGACTCGGTCGAGTCCGCCGAGCGCGAGATCAAGATCTTCTTCCCCTCGCACGCCTGATCCGACCGGGCACGACGGCCACCCAGCGCCGTTCCAGGGACCTTCGGAAGGCCCCGGCCGGGACCATTGGCCCGGCCGGGGCATTCTTATCGGGAAATAGGGAACCAGGCCCTCCGACACGGCGTCCCAATGCCCGGAGAAGCGATCACGCCCCGGACAATGGACGGTATGCCCCACCTCGACCTCCGTGCCGACCGGCGTGACTACGATGGACGCGACTCAAGGGCCCGGTAAGGCAGCTCAGCTGGTCGCCGTCCACGTGTGGACGCGCACACCGTCCACCCCACAAGACTCCGAGCCCGGGAAAGGCACCCCACCCCATGGCGAGCAACCTGTCGTTCATCGGCCGCGACCTGGCGATCGACCTCGGAACTGCCAACACGCTGGTGTACGTCAGGGGCAAGGGGATCGTCCTCAACGAGCCGTCCGTCGTCGCGGTCAACACCAACACCGGGGGCATCCTCGCCGTCGGCGCCGAGGCCAAGAAGATGATCGGCCGCACGCCCGGCAACATCGTCGCCATCCGCCCGCTCAAGGACGGCGTGATCGCCGACTTCGAGATCACCGAGCGGATGCTGCGCTACTTCATCCTCAAGGTGCACCGCCGCCGCTTCCTCGCCCGCCCCCGGGTCGTCGTCTGCGTCCCCTCCGGCATCACCGGCGTCGAGCGCCGCGCCGTCATCGAGGCCTCCCTCCAGGCCGGCTGCCGCCAGGTGCACATCATCGAGGAGCCGATGGCCGCCGCCATCGGCGCCGGACTGCCCGTCCACGAGCCCACCGGCAACATGGTCGTCGACATCGGCGGCGGCACCACCGAGGTCGCCGTCATCTCGCTCGGCGGCATCGTCACCGCGCAGTCCATCCGGGTCGCCGGCGACGAGCTGGACAACGCCATCGTCCAGCACATCAAGAAGGAGTACTCGCTGCTCCTCGGCGAGCGCAGCGCCGAACAGATCAAGATGAGCATCGGCTCCGCGTTCGGCCTGGAGGGCGAGAAGGACGAGCATGCCGAGATCCGCGGCCGCGACCTGGTCAGCGGACTGCCCAAGACCGTCGTCATCTCCGCCGCCGAGGTCCGCGAGGCCATCGACGAGCCGGTCAACTCGATCATCGACGCGGTGAAGACCACCCTCGACCAGTGCCCGCCCGAGCTGGCCGGCGACGTCATGGACCGGGGCATCGTGCTCACCGGCGGCGGCGCCCTGCTGCGCGGCCTGGACGAGCGGCTGCGCCGGGAGACCGGCATGCCGATCCACATCGCGGAGAACCCGCTGGACTCCGTCGCACTCGGCTCCGGCAAGTGCGTCGAGGAGTTCGAGGCGCTCCAGCAGGTGCTCGACGCCGCGCCGCGCCGTTAGCAGAACCGACACACCAGCCGAACTGACGGGCCCCCGCCCGGGTCCACAGCCCGGGCCGGTGGCCAGGGGTACGAAGGGGCAGTACCAGCACCGTGAGGGACACACGAGAAAGCCGGCTGCTGCTCATCCTGCTGGTGGCGGTCGCCTTCGCACTGATCACCGTCGACATCAAGGGCGGTGAGAGCTCCCCGCTCGGCGGCGCCCGGCGCGCGGCCGCCGCCGTCCTCGGCCCGGTCGAACGCGGCGCCGCCACCGCGGTCGACCCGGTCGCCGACACCGTGCGGGCCTTCCGCGACGCCGCCTCCAACAGCGGACGCACCGACCAGCTCGCCCGCGAGAACACCGAACTGCGGCAGAAGCTCGCCTCCTCCGACATGGCCGGCGGGCGCACCCAGCAGCTCGACGACCTGCTGCGCACCGCGGGCGCCGGCGGCTACACCGTCAAGGCCGCCCAGACCATCGCGATCGGCCCGGCCCAGGGCTTCTCCTGGACCATCACCATCGACGCCGGCAGCGACGACGGCCTCACCCGCGACATGACCGTCATCAACGGCCAGGGCCTGGTCGGCCGGATCACCACCGTCGCCCCGACCACCGCCACCGTGCTGCTCGCCTCCGACCCCGGCTTCACCGCCGGCACCCGGCTGGAGGGCAGCGGCGAGATCGGCTTCGCCGCCGGCGGCGGCACCAGCGCCATGAAGGTCTCGCTGCTCAACGGCAAGGCCCAGGTGAAGGAGGGCGACCGGCTGGTCACCTTCGGCTCGCAGAGCGGCCGCCCGTTCGTCCCCGGCGTCCCGGTCGGCAAGGTCGTCCAGGTCGAGGCCAACCCCGGGCAGCTCACCAAGACGGTCCTCGTCGAGCCCTTCGTCCAGTTCACCCGGCTCGACCTGGTCGGCGTCGTCGTCGTCCCGCCGCGCACCGACCCGCGCGACGCCGTCCTGCCGCCGGCCCCCGCGCCGGCCGCCCAGGGCCAGGCCGCCGCGGCGGCACCGGCCGGGCCGGCCGTCCCCGTCCTCCCCGCCGCCCCGGCCGCCGTCCCGCCCGCCACGCCCACTGGGGGGAACTGAGCCATGCGCCTCGCCCGCATCCCCGTCTCCGCCGTCCTGATCCTGCTCGGCCTGCTGCTCCAGGTCAGCGTCCTCGGCCGGCTGCAACTGCCCGGGGCCACCCCGGACGTCCTGCTGCTCGTGGTCGTCGGCCTCGCCCTGGTCTACGGGCCCTCCGGCGGCTGCCTGGTCGGCTTCGCGGCCGGCCTGCTCGCCGACGTCGCCCCGCCCTCCGACCACGCCATCGGCCGCTACGCGCTGGTGCTCTGCCTGATGGGCTACGCCGCCGGGCTGCTGCGCCCCGAGCACGGCCGGCAGCGTTCGGTCTCCGGCGCGCTGCTGGTGGTGGCCGGCGCCGCGATCGCCTCCACCCTGCTGTACGCGATGGTCGGCGCGCTGGTCGGCGACACCGCCGCCCGGCACGTCGGGCTCGGCCAGCTGGTGATCACCGCCCTGTTCTACGACCTGCTGCTCGCCCCGTTCGTGGTGCCCGCCGTGATGCTGATCGCCCGCCGCTTCGGCAAGGACCCGCTGACCGTCGCCGACGACGACGAGGGCGGCCCCGGGCTCGGCACCCTGGCCCGCTACCGCACCACCCGCGACACCACGGGCGGTGTGTCCTTCAAGAAGAAGCGCCTGCTCGGCGCGGGCAAGCGCCCGTAGCCCCGGCGCCCTCCCGGCCCGACCAGCCCGCCCGACCCCGTTCTGTTTTGGAGCGCACGAGACGTGAGCAACATCCCCGAGACCGGCCGTACCCGGCGGGTGACGATCCGTCTGGTGGTGCTGCAGATCCTGGTGCTCTCGCTGCTCGCCACCCTCGGCGGCCGGCTGTGGTACCTGCAGATCCGCAACGCCAGCGTCTACACCGCCAAGGCGACCGGCAACCACATCCGCGAGGTCGTCGAACCGGCCGTGCGCGGCGAGATCCTCGACGCCTCCGGCCGCATCCTCGCCGGCAACGAGACCAAGCTGGTCGTCTCGGTCAGCCGCACCTCGCTGCTGCAGCAGAAGGACGGCGGCAAGGAGGTGCTCACCCGGCTCGCCGAGGTGCTCGGGATGCCCGCCAAGGACGTCCAGGAGAAGGTCCGGCTCTGCGACGCCAAGACCGCGCAGCCCTGCTGGAACGGCTCGCCCTACCAGCCGATCCCGGTCACCAAGGAGGCGACCACCCAGCAGGCGATGCAGATAATGGAGCGCCGCGAGGACTTCCCCGGGGTCACCGCCCAGCCCACCGCCGTGCGCCACTACACCGGCGTCGAGGGCGCCAACCTCGCCCAGGTGCTCGGCTACCTCTCGCCGGTCACCGACGAGGAGGTCTCCAAGACCGCCGACAAGGCCGGCCTCGACCGCTACCTGCCGGCCGACCAGATCGGCCGCGCCGGGCTGGAGTCCGTCTACGACCGCGACCTGCGCGGCACCGCCGGCATCACCAAGCTGGAGGTGGACAACCTCGGACGGGTCATCGGCACCGCCGACCAGGCCGCCCCGCAGACCGGCAACAACCTGGTGACCAGCATCGACGCCCGGGTGCAGAAGGTCGTCGAGGACAACCTGGCGCAGGCCATGGCCGACGCCCGCAAGACCTTCGACAAGGTCACCAACCGCAACTACGAGGCCGACTCCGGCGCCGCCGTCGTGATGGACGTGCACACCGGACGGATCGTCGCGATGGCCAGCGCCCCCACCTACGACCCCAACCTGTGGCAGGGCGGCATCAGCGGCAAGGACTACCAGGCGCTGACCAGCAAGGAGTCCAACTTCCCGCTGCTGAACCGGGCCATACAGGGTCAGTCGGCCCCCGGCTCGACGTTCAAGGTGATCTCCACCGCC
Organism: Kitasatospora sp. NPDC058115; assembly: GCF_042884635.1. NCBI lineage: Bacteria > Bacillati > Actinomycetota > Actinomycetes > Kitasatosporales > Streptomycetaceae > Kitasatospora > Kitasatospora sp. NPDC058115. Next base: position 279,518 of record NZ_JBHVTL010000003.1, on the reverse strand, counting down.
GCCGCCGTCCAGGCCGGCTACCCGATCGACGGCCGCTACGACTGCCCGAAGAGCATGACCATCGGCGGCCGGGAGTTCAAGAACTTCGAGAGCGAGAGCTTCGGTTCGATCTCCCTGGAACGGGCCCTGGAGGTCTCCTGCGACACCGTCTTCTACGGCCTGGCCTACGACCAGTGGATGAAGGACGGCGGCATCAAGCCCAAGAAGGACCCGGGCGACTGGTTCTTCAAGACCGCCCACCAGTTCGGCCTCGGCGCCAAGACCGGCATCGACCTGCCGAGCGAGGTCACCGGCCGGGTGCCCGACCGCCAGTGGAAGCAGTCCTTCTACGACAACAACAAGGACGCCTGGTGCCGGCAGGCGGAGAAGGGCGGCAACAGCTTCTCCGACCAGATCGCCCGGGAGAACTGCGTCGACGGCTACCAGATGCGCGCCGGTGACGCCGTCAACTTCGCGATCGGCCAGGGCGACACCCTCGTCACCCCGGTCCAGATGGCCCGGATCTACGCGGCGCTCGCCAACGGCGGCACCTTCTACCGGCCGACCGTCGCCAAGGCCGTGATAAGCCCGGGCGGGGAGCTCGTCCGCGAGATCGCCCCGCACGAGGACGGCCGGCTGCCCGGCGACCAGAAGCTCCTCAGCTACATCGACCAGGCCACCGCGGGCGTCGTCACCAGCGGCACCGCCGCCTGGAAGTTCACCGGCGCGGGCTGGCCGCAGGGCAAGATCGAGCTGCACGCCAAGACCGGCACCGCCGAGGTCGAGGGCAAGCAGACCACCTCGTGGCTGACCACCTACAGCCGCGACTACGCGGTCGTGATGACGATAAGCCAGGGCGGCACCGGCTCCGGCGGTTCCGGCGACGCGATCCGGCGGATCTACCAGGCGCTGTACGGCGTCGACGACAAGGGCAACGTCGACCAGGGCAAGGCGCTGCTCCCCACGCCGCAGGCCGAACTGCCCAAGTTCAACCCGGACGGCACCGCGATCATCAAGCCGGCCTCGTTCGCCGACGGCGGCGCGGTGCTCGGCGACCCCGGGGTGAGCGGCGCCGCGCCGCGGGTCTTCCTCGACCCGGCACAGCCCGGCGGCACCGCCCCGGTGCCCGTGGCGGCGGTGGCCGCCGTCGAACCCACCCGCTCCACCGGAAGGGGCCGGGCATGACCTCCTACGGCTCGTACCGCCAGCTGCGCCTCGTGCCGCAGCGCGGCGGGGTGCCCAAGGCGCTCGCCAAGGACTCCCCGCTGTGGCGGATCGACTGGATACTGCTGCTGGCCGCGGTGGTCCTCTCGCTGGGCAGCTCGCTGCTGGTCTGGTCGGCGACCCGGGGGCGGGACACGCTCACCCACGGCGACCCGCAGTACTTCCTGTTCCGCCACCTGACCAACGTCCTGATCGGGGCGCTGCTGTGCGCGGTGGTGATAGCGATAGGGAGCCGGCGCTTCCGGACGGTCGTGCCGTTCCTGTACGCCGGCGTGATCGTGCTGCTGCTGGCCACCCTGAGCCCGCTCGGCTCGACCATCAACGGCCAGCACTCCTGGATTCAGCTCGGCGGCGGCTTCTCGGTGCAGCCGGCCGAGTTCGCGAAGCTGGCGATCGTGCTGTCGATGGCGGTCGTGCTGTCCGACCAGGTGGACGCGGGGGAGCGGGAGTTCCCGGCGAACAAGGCGGTGTTCCGCGCGCTGGTCTGGGCGACGCTGCCGATGGCGATAGTGATGCTGATGCCGGACGCCGGTTCGGTGATGGTGATGGCCGTCATCGTGCTGGGCATCCTGCTGGCCTCCGGCGCGGCCAACCGCTGGGTGTTCGGGCTGATCCTGGCGGGCGTCGGCGGCTCCGTGGCGATCTGGAAGCTCGGGGTGCTGAGCAAGTACCAGATCGACCGCTTCGCGGCCTTCGCCAACCCGGCGCTGGACCCCTCCGGCGTCGGCTACAACACCGCGCAGGCCCGGATCGCGATCGGCTCCGGCGGGCTGTTCGGCAAGGGCCTGTTCCACGGGACGCAGACCACCGGGCAGTTCGTGCCGGAGCAGCAGACCGACTTCGTGTTCACGGTGGCCGGCGAGGAGCTGGGCTTCCTCGGCGCGATGGCGATCATCGTGCTGCTCGGCGTGGTGCTCTGGCGGGCCTGCCGGATCGCCCGCCACGCCACCGACCTCTACGGCACCGTCGTGGCGGCCGGGGTGGTCGCCTGGTTCGCCTTCCAGGGCTTCGAGAACATAGGGATGTGCCTGGGCATCATGCCGGTGGCCGGCATCCCGCTGCCGTTCGTCTCCTACGGAGGCTCGTCGATGTTCTCGACCTGGGTGGCGATCGGGCTGTTGCAGGCGGTGCAGAGCCAGCGGCCGATAGCGGCCTGAGCGCTCCGCGGACGCCGGGGGCCGGTCCGGGGATCTCCCCGGGCCGGCCCCCGGCGCGTGCGGCTCCACCGGGAGTCCCGGTCCGCGAGGGGCCCGGCCGGGGGCTACCCGGCCGGGGGCAGCAGCAGGTCGGCGGCGGCGAACACCGCCCGGGTCTGGTGGGCGACCTGGGTCTCCACCGGCACCCAGCGGGCGCCCAGCCGGTGCAGGCCCTCCAGACTCGCCGCGACGATCCCGCGGGCGCGGGCCCGGGCCGCGTCCGCCGCCGGACCGCCGCTGTCCGCGAGCAGCCGCAGCAGCATCGAGGCGATCCGCAGCGGCACCCGCTCGGCCGCGATCCGCGCCGCCGTCACCCGGGACACCGTCAGCGGCGCCGACGACCAGGCGGCGAGCCAGTCGTCCACCACCGGGCGGCAGACCGCCAGGTTGAACTCGACGGCGCGCAGCAGCGGCCCGTACGCCACCCCCGCGTGCGGCGGCACCTGCGGCAGCAGGGTGGTCAGCTCGGCGACCCGCCCGCCCAGCCGGTCCGCGCAGGCCCCGACGGCGGCGCGCACGTCCGGCGCCGGGCGGGCGTCGCCGACCGCGTCGACCGCCCACATCGGCACCTCCAGCACCGCCGTCGTGCCGCCGTACCGGCCCGCGTAGGACCAGGTGGACAGCTCCGGGCGGTCCGGCAGCGGCTGGCGGCGGCGGCCCGGCGGCGGCATCACGTAGCTGCCCGGGGCCGGGCTGTCCCAGCCGACCGCGTCGTAGGAGTCGACGTCCAGCGGGATGCCGCCGCGCGCCACCGAGCGGGCGAAGCGCTCCGCCAGGGCCGGCAGCGGCCGGGTGAGCTGCACGAACGCGCCGCCGAAGTCCACGCCGTGCAGCGAGCACTGGAGCACCGGGCGCAGCTCGTCGATCAGCCCGGTGAGCACCCGGCTCTCCGGCATCGGCGCCAGCGGGCCGTCCGGGTGCGGCAGCAGCTCCGGCTGCTCGTGGAAGGCCGGCCGGAAGAAGTGCTCGTAGTGCCGGGCCGCGGTGAGGGGGCCGTTCAGCCAGCCCTCGTTGAGCGCGGCGCCGTCCGGGTCCAGGCAGAGCAGGACGTGCCAGCCGACCCCCGGCCGGGGCGGCAGCTCCAGCACCCGCTCGGCCAGCCGCACGGCGGAGGCCACGCCGACCGGCTCGTTGGGGTGCGGACCGCCGACGGCCAGCACCGTGTGCTCGCCCTCGTCCACCGAGAGCAGGACCAGCGGGCGCCCCGCCCGGGAACGCCCCACCTCGCGGACCCGGCAGCGCCCGGGGTGGCGGCGGGCCAGCCGGCGGGCCGCGGCGACCGCGCGCGCCGCCGTCGGATAGGTCCCGGTGTCCTGTCGCGGGGCGTCGATCCGGCGCGTCCGCCGGCCCGTGTCGGCCATGACTCTCCTGTCCTCGGGGGGCGGGCGGGGCGGCGCGGCCGGGGGCCTCGGCGGGAGCGCGGCGCGGGGTCGCGCCGGGTCGTCCCGGCACGGCCGGTGCGCGCGCGGCCGACTCCCTCGTTCCGGGGACGCACAGGACCTTCCGGTGGAGCCTTGTCAGTACCGCACGCGCCCTCGGAGCGTGTCAACAGTCGTCGGGCACCCGCGGTGGGGCCGTGGTGGGCCCGCGGTGGGCCGCCGGTGGGGCCGCGTTCACGTGCCGGGATCCCGTACCCGGACCGTCCGGGTGCGGTGGATCCGGCTCCTCGGCCGGACCGGGGCGCACGGCGGTTCGGCTACCCTTGAGGGTCACCCCTCCCAGCCGTCGCCCCCGCCAAGTGCGCGGCGGTCCCGAACGTCGTAAGGGTTCCCACTACACATGACTGTCGAATCGGTCTTCCCACGCCTGGAGGCCCTCCTCCCGCACGTCCAGAAGCCGATCCAGTACGTCGGCGGCGAGCTGAACTCGACCGTCAAGGACTGGGACGCCTGCGACGTCCGCTGGGCGCTGATGTACCCCGACGCCTACGAGGTCGGCCTGCCCAACCAGGGCGTCATGATCCTCTACGAGGTGCTCAACGAGCAGGAGGGCGTCCTCGCCGAGCGCACCTACAGCGTCTGGCCGGACCTCGAAGCGCTGATGCGCGAGCACGGCGTCCCCCAGTTCACCGTGGACGCCCACCGGCCGGTGCGCGCCTTCGACGTGTTCGGGCTCTCCTTCTCCACCGAACTCGGCTACACCAACATGCTGGCCGCGCTCGAACTCGCCGGCATCCCGCTGGACGCCCGCGACCGCACCGACGAGGACCCGGTCGTGCTGGCCGGCGGCCACGCCGCGTTCAACCCCGAGCCGATCGCGGACTTCATCGACTGCGCGGTGATCGGCGACGGCGAGCAGGCCGTGCTCGACATCACCCGGATCGTCCGGGAGTGGAAGGCCGAGGGGCGCCCCGGCGGCCGCGACGAGCTGCTGCTGCGCCTCGCCCGCACCGGCGGGGTGTACGTGCCGAAGTTCTACGACGTCGAGTACCTGGCCGACGGCCGGATCGGCCGCGTCGTGCCGAACGCCCCCGGCGTGCCGTGGCGGGTCTCCAAGCACACGGTGATGGACCTCGACGAGTGGCCCTACCCGAAGCAGCCGCTCGTCCCGCTCGCCGAGACCGTCCACGAGCGGATGTCCGTGGAGATCTTCCGCGGCTGCACCCGCGGCTGCCGCTTCTGCCAGGCCGGCATGATCACGCGCCCCGTGCGGGAGCGAAGCATCACCGGCATCGGCGAGATGGTCGAGCGCGGGCTCAAGGCGACCGGCTTCGAGGAGGTCGGCCTGCTGTCGCTGTCCTCCGCGGACCACACCGAGATCGGTGACGTCGCGAAGGGCCTGGCGGACCGCTACGCCGACGACAAGATCGGCCTCTCGCTGCCGTCCACCCGCGTCGACGCCTTCAACATCGACCTCGCCAACGAGCTCAGCCGCAACGGCCGGCGCTCGGGCCTCACCTTCGCCCCCGAGGGCGGCAGCGAGCGCATGCGCAAGGTGATCAACAAGATGGTGTCGGAGGAGGACCTCATCCGCACCGTCGCCACCGCCTACGGCAACGGCTGGCGCCAGGTGAAGCTGTACTTCATGTGCGGCCTGCCCACCGAGACCGACGAGGACGTGCTCCAGATCGGCGAGATGGCGAAGAACGTCATCCAGAAGGGCCGCGAGGTCACCGGCCAGAACGACATCCGCTGCACCGTCTCCATCGGCGGTTTCGTGCCCAAGCCGCACACCCCGTTCCAGTGGGCCCCGCAGCTGTCCGCCGAGGCCACCGACGCCCGCCTGGCCAAGCTGCGCGACTCGATCCGCGGCGACCGCAAGTACGGCAAGAACATCGGCTACCGCTACCACGACGGCAAGCCCGGCATCGTCGAGGGCCTGCTCTCGCGCGGCGACCGCCGGGTCGGCGCGGTCATCCGCGCGGTCTACGAGGACGGCGGCCGCTTCGACGGCTGGCGCGAGCACTTCTCCTACGACCGCTGGATGGCGAGCGCCGAGAAGGGCCTGGCCGGCACCGGCGTCGACGTCGACTGGTACACCACCCGCGAGCGCGGCTACGAGGAGGTCCTGCCCTGGGACCACCTGGACAGCGGTCTCGACAAGGACTGGCTCTGGGAGGACTGGCAGGACGCCCTGGAGGAGGTCGAGGTCGACGACTGCCGCTGGACCCCGTGCTTCGACTGCGGCGTCTGCCCGCAGATGGACACCCACATCCAGATCGGCCCCACCGGCAAGAAGCTCCTCCCGCTCACCGTGGTGAACAAGTAGTCGTATAGATCGAGACGCCCCTGTTGGATATATCCAGCAGGGGCGTTCGAATATTATTCGACAGTGAAATGCGGTATGCTTCTAGGTGCCTGATTTGGATCTATAGAGATTGGTATCTACTATGGCCAAGACAGTGATCGACATCGATGAAGATGCCCTGGCGCTCGCGGCCGAAGTGCTCGGCACCGCGACCAAGAAGGACACGGTCAATGCCGCCCTGATCGAGATCGGCATGCGCGAGCGTCGCAGGCAGGCGCGTGGGCGGATGCGGGCCCTGGCGGCCGACGGGGTCTTCGACAAGGCGATGGAGCCGGGGTTCAAAGAGGAGGTATGGCGCTGAATGGGCGGTACTGAGCAGTTCCTCATCGACACGTCCGCGCATGTCCGGATCGTCCGGCCGGAGATGGACGAGATCTGGGGCGAGCTCATCGACCACGGGCGGATCGGCCTCTGCGAGCCGACGGAGGCGGAACTGCTGTACTCCGCGCGCTCCGCGAAGCACTACACCGACCTCAAGGACGCCTTGGCCGAGATGTACGTGTGGCGTCCGGTCCCGGACGGCGCATGGCGTCAACTGCTGGCACTGCAGCAGTCCCTGGTGGAGACGGGACAGCACCGGTCGGCAGGGCTCGCGGACCTGCTGGTCGCCGTCACCGCCATGCACCACGGGCTGACCGTGCTGCACTACGACCGGGACTTCGAGACGATCGCCAAGCACGCCGAGCTCAAGACCCGGTGGCTCGCGGAGCCCGGGTCGCTGGCCTGAGGGCCGGCCGCCGACCGGGGCGGGGCGAGGGGTGGGCCGGGGCGCGTACCCTTTGAGGTGACAGCGTCCGGACAGTGGGGGGAAACCTCTCCGCTGCGGACGGGAAAAACTGACGAAGGACTGAGCGACCCTGGCACGCCGTACGCCCGACGGTCCCCCGCCCGCGCCGACGGTGCAGCGGATCCGTCTCCGCTACACCAAGCGCGGCCGGCTCCGCTTCACCAGCCACCGCGACTTCCAGCGCGCCTTCGAGCGCGCCCTGCGCCGGTCGGCGGTGCCGATGGCCTACTCGGCCGGCTTCACCCCGCACCCCAAGGTGTCCTACGCCAACGCCGCGCCGACCGGTGTGGCCAGCGAGGCGGAGTACCTGGAGATCGGGCTCGCCGCCCCTCGCGACCCGGAGGAGCTGCGCGTCCTGCTGGACGAGTCGCTGCCCGGGGGCCTCGACGTGATCGACGCGGTCGAGGTGCGCACGTCCAACTTCGTGGAGCGCCTGGAGGCCTCCGAGTGGCGGGTCCGGCTCGACGGGGTCGAGCCCCAGGAGGCGGCCCGCGCCGTCGCGGCCTTCCTCGCCGAGGAGCGGGTCGAGGTCGAACGCCTCACCAAGAACGGCGTCCGGGTCTTCGACGCGCGCGGCGCGGTCGCCGCGATCGAACTCCTCCCGCCGCAGGTCGACGGCGGTGCGGACACGGCGGGCGAAGAGGCCCGCGATGTTCGGACCGGGCGTCCCTGTGCGATACTGCGCCTGGTAGTACGACACGCCACACCCGCCGTACGACCCGACGACGTGTTGTCCGGTCTCCGTGCGACGGCCGACCTGGCGCCGCCGGTCCCCGCAGAGGTGACCAGGCTGGCGCAGGGGCCGCTCGACGAGGGGACCGGCACGGTGACCGACCCGCTGGCGCTCGACCGCGCCGCGGCCCCGGCCGGCCCTGTGGCCACCGGCGAGCCGCGCGCAACCGCGTCCGCCTAGCGGGCGGAGGCCGGGTCCAGTTCCCCACTGGGCCCGCTGGTCCTCCAGGCCCCCGCGGCTCCCCAGGGGAGCGAGCGTCGTCGAAGCACAGGCCGGCCTCTTGCGGCCCGCCGACCCCGACGGTCGGTGGGCCCGAGGACCCCGTCCGGGAGCCACCCGGGGTTGGGGGACGGCGCAGCTTGGGAAAACCTCAGAAGACTGGTCAGACCAGAAGACTTTCGACACCCCGCCGAGCGCGGGGCGCCGAGCGAGACTACGAGCCCCTGTGCGGCCTCGCGTCCGCGCGGCGGCACCGTGAAAGGGTCCGGCCCGAGCATCGTCGCGATGCCGGCCGGCCACCGGTGCCGCGCCGTGCCCGGATGCGGAGCCCGGGGGCCTGACGGGAGATCCACCCGCATGCTCGATAACACCGATCCGCAGCAGTCTGCGGCCACGGAACCGAACGACACCGCCGCGACCGGCGGCGAGAGCGCGTCCGCCGCGCCGCCGCGCCGGCGCCGCCGGGCGGTGTCCCGCCCGGCCGGAGCGCCGCAGGGCGCGGCCACGGAGAGCGCCGAGACGGTCATCACGGCCGAGGAGCCGGCGCAGACCGCCTCCGAGCCCGCGCCCGCCGCAGCGCCCGCCGCCGCCGAGCCGGCCGCGGAGAAGCCGGTGCGCGCCCGCCGCACCCGCAAGCGCGCCGAGGCGCCCGCCGGTGCGCCCGAGGCCACCGCCATCGTGGTCACCGCGCCGGAGGCCGGCGAGCCGGCGGCCGCGCCGAAGAAGGCCGCGAAGAGCGAGAAGGCCGCGAAGGCCGAGGCGCCGGAGAAGGCCGGGGCGCCGGAGACGCCGGAGAAGGCGGAGAAGCCCGTGCGGGCCCGCCGGACCCGCAAGAAGGCCGAGGCCGCGCCGGTCGAGGAGCCGGTGCAGGCCGTCGCCGAGCCCGAGCCCACGCCCGCCGCCGTCGCCGAGCCCGCCGCCGGGCCGGTGGCCGTCGAGGCGCCCGCCGAGGAGGCCCCGGCCGCCCCGGCCCGCCGCACCCGCCGCCGCCGGGTGGTCGAGGCCGCCCCGGTGGTCGAGCCCGCGCCCGCCGCCGAGGAGCCGGTGGCCGAGGAGCCCGAGCCCGAGGCCGAGGAGACCCCGGCCGCCCCGGCGCCCGCCGCCGTCGAGCAGCCCGCCCCCGCGCCGGCCGCCGAGGCCGAGCCGCCCCACCGGGTGCGCCGCCGCGCCGTGCGCCCGTCCACCGCGATCTTCCAGGCGCCGGTCTTCCAGGAGCCCGCCCCCTTCGTCGCCCCCGCCGCGTCCGCCGCCCCGGCGGCCCCGCAGCCGGCCGCCGCCGAGGCGCCCGCCGCGCCGGCCGAGCGCGAGGAGGAGGACGAGTTCGAGTACAGCGGCGTCGGCCGCCGCCGCCGCGTCCGCACCTCGGTGCGGGTGCAGACCCCGGCCCGCCAGAAGCCCGCCGCCGAGAAGCCCGCGGCCGCCAAGGCCGTCACCACCAGGGCCGTCACCACCAAGGCCGCCGCCGCCAGGCCCGTCGTCGAGGAGCCGCCCGTCGAGGCGCCCGCCGCCGTCGAGGCCCCCGCCACCGGCCCCGAGGCCGAGGACGAGTGGGAGGACGGCCGCCCGTCGCGCCGCCGCCGCCGCGGTGGCCGTCGCCGCCGTCGTGGCGAGGCCGAGGAGGCCGAGGCCGAGACCGCCGAGACCGAGCAGCCCACCGCCGAGGAGCCGGTCGGCGAGGACGAGGACGAGGACGACGACCTGGCCGCCGGCCTGTCCTCGTCGCGCCGCCGCCGTCGCCGCCGCCGTCGCAGCGGTGAGGCCGGCGCCGTCGAGACCGCCGAGACCACCGAGGACGGCGTCCGCACGGTGGTGAAGGTGCGCGAGCCGCGCCGCCGCTCCACCGAGCCGTCCTTCGACCCGGACGAGGTGCAGTCCATCAAGGGCTCCACCCGCCTGGAGGCCAAGAAGCAGCGCCGCCGCGAGGGCCGCGAGCTGGGCCGCCGCCGGGTGCCGATCATCACCGAGGCCGAGTTCCTGGCCCGCCGCGAGTCGGTCGAGCGCGTCATGGTGGTGCGCCAGAACGGCCAGCGCACCCAGATCGGCGTCCTGGAGGACGGCGTGCTCGTCGAGCACTACGTCAACAAGGAGCAGGCCACCTCGTACGTCGGCAACGTCTACCTGGGCAAGGTCCAGAACGTGCTGCCGTCCATGGAGGCCGCCTTCGTCGACATCGGCAAGGGCCGCAACGCGGTGCTGTACGCCGGTGAGGTCAACTTCGGCGCGCTCGGCGGCCACGGCGGCCCGCGCCGGATCGAGTCGGTGCTGAAGTCCGGCCAGTCCGTGCTGGTGCAGGTCTCCAAGGACCCGATCGGCCACAAGGGCGCCCGCCTGACCAGCCAGATCTCGCTGCCCGGCCGCTACCTGGTCTACGTGCCCGAGGGCTCGATGACCGGCATCTCCCGCAAGCTGCCGGAGAACGAGCGCGCCCGCCTGAAGCAGATCCTCAAGAAGATCGTCCCGGACGACGCGGGCGTCATCGTGCGCACCGCCGCCGAGGGCGCCTCCGAGGAGGAGCTGACCCGCGACGTCCAGCGGCTGCAGCAGCAGTGGGAGGACATCCAGAAGAAGGCCGCGACCGGCAACGCCCCCGCGCTGCTGTACGGCGAGCCGGACATGACCGTCCGGGTCGTGCGCGACATCTTCAACGAGGACTTCACCAAGGTCATCGTCTCCGGCAACGAGGCGTGGAACACCATCCACGACTACGTCTCCAACGTGGCCCCGGACCTCGCCGGCCGGCTCCAGCGCTGGACCTCCGAGGTGGACGTGTTCGCCACCTACCGGATCGACGAGCAGCTGATGAAGGCGCTGGACCGCAAGGTCTGGCTGCCCAGCGGCGGTTCGCTGGTGATCGACCGCACCGAGGCGATGGTCGTCATCGACGTCAACACCGGGAAGTTCGTCGGCCAGGGCGGCAACCTGGAGGAGACGGTCACCCGGAACAACATCGAGGCGGCCGAGGAGATCGTGCGCCAGCTGCGGCTGCGCGACCTCGGCGGCATCATCGTGATCGACTTCATCGACATGGTCCTGGAGTCCAACCGCGACCTGGTGCTGCGCCGGCTGCTGGAGTGCCTGGGCCGGGACCGGACCAAGCACCAGGTGGCCGAGGTCACCTCGCTGGGCCTGGTGCAGATGACCCGCAAGCGGGTCGGCCAGGGGCTGCTGGAGTCCTTCTCCGAGCCCTGCGTGCACTGCAACGGCCGCGGTGTGATCGTCCACATGGAGCAGCCGAGCGCCCACGTGCACACCGGTGGCGGCGCGGCCGCCGTCGACGCGGGCTCGGGCGGCGGCAAGCGCCGTCGCCGGGGCAAGGGCGGCGCGGCGCACGAGGAGCCGCAGGCCGTCGAGGCGGTCGCGTCCACCGAGGCCGCCGAGCCGGAGGAGGCCGTCGAGGCCGCCGAGGCCGCCGTCGAGGCGCCGGTCCGCGAGGAGATCGAGGGCCAGCTGGCGATCGAGGTGCCGGGCGTCGAGGAGACGTCTGCGCAGGCCGCCGCCGAGCCGGCCGAGGCCCCGGCCCCGGTCGTCGAGGCCCCGGCCGCGCCGGCCGCCGCTCCCGCCGGGCGGCCCCGCCGCCGGGCGGTGCGCAAGGCGACCGCCCCGGCCGGTGCGCCGGGCGAGGCGGAGATCGTGGTGCTGCAGGCCAAGGCCGAGGCGGCGCTGGAGTCGGCCCTCGCGGCCGTCAGCCCGGCCGCCGAGGCCCCGGCCGGGGAACAGCCGGCCGAGGCGCAGGCGACGGTCGTGACCGAGGAGGCGGCCGCACCGGCCCCCGCCGAGGCCCCCGTCGAGGAGCCGGCCGTCACCGCGCCGGCCGCCGAGGAGCCGGCCGCCGAGGAGCCGGCCGTCACCGAGGAGCCCGCCGAGGAGGCGCCGGCGCCGAAGAAGCGGGCGGCCCGCAAGACCGCCGCCAAGAAGACCACCGCCGCCAAGAAGACGACGGCGGCGGCGAAGAAGACCACCGCCCGCAAGACCGCCACCAAGCGGACGAGCGCGGCGGCCAAGAAGGCGGCGGCCGCCGAGGGTGATACGGCGGCCGAGTAGTGCCCGGTCCGGGGCGGACACCCTCCGCCCCGGACCCGTACGGGCCGGTTTGCCCCCGCGGCGGCCGGTCCGTATTCTTGACCACTGGCGTGTCTACGCCACGCTCCCGAGCACATCACCTCCCGGTCCTCGCGAGAGGCCCATGGGAGAGGTCCCCTGTGTCCGTACCCAGGTGGCTGGCATCAGGAGCTCCGACCGAGTTGGGAAAGTAGGTACCGCATGTACGCGATCGTTCGCGCAGGCGGCCGCCAGCACAAGGTCGCCGTCGGCGACGTGCTGGAGATCGACCGTATCGAGGCCAAGCCGGGTGACTCGGTGGAGCTCTCCACCATCCTGGTGGTCGACGGCGAGGCCGTCACCTCCGACCCGTGGGTGCTGGCCGGCGTCAAGGCCCACGCCGAGGTCGTCGACCAGACCAAGGGTGACAAGATCGTCATCCTGCGTTACAAGAACAAGACGGGCTACCGCCGTCGCCAGGGTCACCGCCAGCAGCACACCGCGGTGCGCATCACCAGCATCGACTCGGTCAAGTAAGGGGATAGCCAGATGGCACACAAGAAGGGCGCAAGCTCTACCCGCAACGGCCGTGACTCGAACGCCCAGCGCCTCGGCGTGAAGCGCTTCGGCGGCCAGGTCGTCTCCGCCGGCGAGATCATCGTCCGCCAGCGCGGCACCCACTTCCACCCGGGTGCCGGTGTCGGCCGCGGTGGCGACGACACCCTGTTCGCGCTGACCGCCGGTGCCGTGCAGTTCGGCACCCGCCGCGGCCGCAAGGTCGTCAACGTCGTGGCCGTCGAGGCCTGAGTCACACCTGACTCACACTGAAGGGTGGGCCGGAATGTTCCGGTCCACCCTTCGCGCTTTACCGCAGGCAGAACCATCTTCTTTCACATCGGAGGCACACCCATGACCACCTTCGTGGACCGCGTCGAGCTCCATGTCGCCGCGGGCAGCGGGGGCCACGGCTGCGCCTCCGTGCACCGCGAGAAGTTCAAGCCGCTCGGCGGCCCGGACGGCGGCAACGGCGGCGAGGGCGGAAGCATCATCCTCACCGTCGACGCGCAGGTCACCACCCTGCTCGAATACCACCACTCGCCCAAGCGCAAGGCCACCAACGGCAAGCCCGGCGCCGGCGGCCACCGCACCGGCGCCGACGGCCAGGACCTCGTCCTCGCCGTGCCGGACGGCACCGTCGTCCTGGACAAGCAGGGCAACGTGCTCGCCGACCTCGTCGGCCACGGCACCAGCTTCGTCGCCGCCCAGGGCGGCCGCGGCGGCCTCGGCAACGCCGCGCTCGCCTCCGCCCGCCGCAAGGCCCCCGGCTTCGCGCTGCTCGGCGAGCCCGGTGACGCCCGCGACATCGTGATGGAGCTCAAGTCCGTCGCCGACGTCGCCCTCGTCGGCTACCCGAGCGCCGGCAAGTCCTCGCTGATCTCCGTGCTCTCCGCCGCCAAGCCGAAGATCGCCGACTACCCGTTCACCACCCTGATCCCCAACCTCGGCGTGGTCACCGCCGGCGACACCGTCTACACCGTCGCCGACGTCCCCGGCCTGATCCCCGGCGCCAGCCAGGGCAGGGGCCTCGGCCTGGAGTTCCTGCGGCACGTCGAGCGCTGCTCCGTCCTCGTGCACGTCCTGGACTGCGCCACCCTGGAGCCCGGCCGCGACCCGCTGAGCGACCTGGAGACCATCGAGGACGAACTCGCCCAGTACGGCGGCCTCGACGACCGGCCGCGGCTGGTCGCGCTCAACAAGGTCGACGTGCCCGACGGCCAGGACATCGCCGACCTCACCCGCGCCTCCCTGGAGGAGCGCGGCTACCGCGTCTTCGAGGTGTCCGCCGCCTCCCGCAAGGGCCTGCGCGAACTGAGCTTCGCCATGGCGCAGATCGTCGCCGAGGCCCGCGCCGCCAAGCCGGTCGAGGAGTCCACCCGGGTCGTGCTGCGGCCGGTCGCCGTGGACGACGCCGGCTTCACCATCACCGAGGAGGACGGCGCCTACCGCATCCGCGGCGGCAAGCCCGAGCGCTGGGTGCGGCAGACCGACTTCTCCAACGACGAGGCCGTCGGCTACCTCGCCGACCGGCTGGCCCGCCTCGGCGTCGAGCAGGAGCTGTGGAAGGTCGGCGCGCACGAGGGCGACACCGTCATCATCGGCCCCGACGAGAACGCCGTCGTCTTCGACTGGGAGCCGACCATGGCCGCCGGCGCCGAGATGCTCGGCCGCCGCGGTGAGGACCACCGCTTCGAGACCCAGCGCCCGGCCGTCGACCGCCGCCGCGACAAGCAGAAGGGCAAGGACGCCGCCGAGGCCGAGTACCTCGCCTTCGAGGCGCTCTCCAGCGGCCGCCAGGCCGCCATCGAGGGCGACGACGAGGACTACTGAGCCGGCCCGCCCCCGGGACACCGACAGGCCCCCGCCGCCCGTGCCAACGGGCGGCGGGGGCCTCGGCGTTGACGCGCCGTGGGCCGCCCGGCGGCCGGTCCGGACGCTGTCCGGCGGGCGGAACGCGATGCCGTCCGCAGGTCCCGATCGCGTAGATTGCGGGGGACAGGCCGGGCCCGCGCCCGCCGCCAGCGCACCACACCGGAAGGGCGAACCCGAGATGAGCGAGGACGAACTGCGGGCGGAGGTGCTGACCGCGCGGCGCATCGTCGTCAAGGTCGGCTCCTCCTCACTGACCACGGCCGCCGGCGGCATCGACGCCGACCGGGTCGACGCCCTGGTCGACGCCCTCGCCAAGGTCCGCACCCGCCCCGACGCCCCCGAGATCGTGCTCGTCTCCTCCGGCGCCATCGCCGCCGGCCTCTCCCCGCTCGGCCTGGAGAAGCGGCCCAAGGACCTCGCCCGCCAGCAGGCCGCCGCCAGCGTCGGCCAGGGCCTGCTGATCGCCCGTTACACCGCCTCCTTCGCCCGCTACGGCCTGCGCGTCGGCCAGGTCCTGCTCACCGCCGAGGACGCCAGCCGCCGCGCCCACTACCGCAACGCCTACCGCACCCTCGACCAGCTGCTGGCGATGGGCGCGATGCCGGTCGTCAACGAGAACGACACCGTCGCCACCGCCGAAATCAAGTTCGGCGACAACGACCGGCTGGCCGCCCTCGTCGCCCACCTGGTCCGCGCCGACCTGCTCGTCCTGCTCTCCGACGTCGACGGCCTCTACGACGGCGACCCGTCCCGCCCCGGCACCAGCCGGATCGACCAGGTCGCCGGACCGCACGACCTCGACGGCATCGAGATCGGCAGCGCCGGCAAGGCCGGGGTCGGCACCGGCGGCATGGTCACCAAGGTCGAGGCCGCCCGGATCGCCACCGGCGCGGGCATCCCCGTCGTGCTCACCGCCGCCAGCCACGCCGCCGACGCGCTGGCCGGCCGCCCCACCGGCACCCTGTTCCTGCGCACCGGCAGCCGCTCCTCCGACCGGATGCTCTGGCTCGCCCACGCCAGCAGCCCGCGCGGCGCCCTGCACCTGGACGCCGGCGCCGTCGACGCCGTCGTCTCCGGCGGCGCCTCGCTGCTGCCCGCCGGGGTCACCAAGGTCGACGGCGAGTTCGCCGCGGGTGATCCGGTGGACCTTCTTGCCGAAAACGGCCACATCGTGGCGCGCGGACTGGTCAACTTTGATGCGAGGGAGTTGCCCCGCCTGCTCGGCCGGTCCACCCGGGACCTGGCCCAGGAGTTCGGCGCCGCCTACGAGCGGGAGGTCGTCCACCGCGACGACCTGGTCGTCCTGCGCGGCTGACCCGCCGCCGGACCGCCGGAAGCGCGGGCGGCTCCGCACGGGGAGCACGCCCGGCCACGGGCGAGGAGGGGCGCGGTCGTACGCGCGCCGGCCGGGGCCGGCGGGTACGACGACACGACATCGCCGAACAGGAGGCCGCCGGTGGAACGCAGGCGCGAGGCAGCGCTGACCGGAGGGACCGCGGGCCGGCGGCTGACCAGCATCGACGGCGGCGCGGACGACGGCGCCGCCGGGCCGGCCGGTCCGCCGCCCCAGGGACCCGGGACGGTGCACCGGCTCCGCACGGAGCGGCGCCCCGGCGCCGAACCGCCCGTCGGACCCGAACAGGCCAGGCTCTGGCACGTGGTGCTCAGCGTGGCCGGGTCGGTCACCCCGCTGTCCGAGCTGCGGGCCGGCCTTGAGCGGCTGGCGCACGACCACTCGTTCTTCCTGACCGCGCGCTACGCCGCCGACCACGCCGAGATCCGCTACTGGGAGCAGGCCCGGGACCTGCACGACGCGGCGGCGATCGCGCTGCGGCTGTGGGGCGAGCACAAGGTGACGGCCAAGCTGCCGCCGTGGGAGATCGTCGGCCTGGAGGTGGTGGACCGGGCGACGTACCACAAGCGCGTCGCCGAGGGCTTCGCCGGCCCGGCCCCGCAACTGGGCGGGGTCCACCCGTACTGAGACCTCCCCGCGAGCGGGCCGGACCGGACGTGTCCGCGGCGGGCGGGCCGAAGGGCCGCGCGGGCGCCGGAGGGGAGGAGCGAGGAGGCCCCGGAGGGATCGAGGGGGCACCGGAGCGCCGACCGCCGGCACCCGTCCGGGGCGGCCCGGAGGCGAGCGAGCCCGGGGGAGAAGGGGTGTCTCACCGGGTGAAATGGGGCGGGGGAGGGTGCGGGCCCTCCACTACGCTGGGCGCATGAGCAGCGACCTCGCCACCGCCGACAGCCCCGTCCTCGCCGTAGCGCGCCGAGCCCGGGAGGCGGCCGCCTCGCTCGCCCCGCTGCCGCGCGGCACCAAGGACGCCGCGCTGCTGGCGGTCGCCGACGCCCTGGTCGCCCGTGCCGCCGAGATCACCGCCGCCAACGCCGAGGACGTCGAGCGCGCCCGCGCGGCCGGCACCGCCGAGTCGGTGATCGACCGGCTCACCCTCACCGAGGAGCGGATCGCCGCCGTCGCCGCCGACGTCCGCTCGGTGGCCGGCCTGCCGGACCCGGTCGGCGAGGTCGTGCGCGGCTACACCCTGCCCAACGGCCTGGACGTGCGGCAGGTCCGCGTCCCGCTCGGCGTCGTCGGCATCATCTACGAGGCCCGCCCCAACGTCACCGTCGACGCCGCCGCGCTCTGCCTGAAGTCCGGCAACGCCGTGCTGCTGCGCGGCTCCGCCTCCGCCTACCGCTCCAACACCGCGCTGGTCGCCGTGGTGCGCGACGCGGTCGCCGCCGCCGGGCTGCCCGCCGACGCGGTCCAGCTCGTCCCGGGCGAGAGCCGGGAGTCGGTGCAGGAGCTGATGCGCGCCCGCGGCCTGGTCGACGTGCTCATCCCGCGCGGCGGGGCCTCGCTGATCCGCACCGTCGTCGAGGGCTCCACCGTCCCCGTCATCGAGACCGGCACCGGCAACTGCCACGTCTACGTCGACGCCGAGACCGACCTCGCGATGGCCGTCGGCATCCTGCTCAACTCCAAGGCCCAGCGGGTCAGCGTCTGCAACTCGGCCGAGACCCTGCTCGTCCACCAGGACGTCGCCGACGCCTTCCTGCCGCTCGCGCTCGCCGCGCTCGCCGAGGCCGGGGTCACCGTGCACGGCGACGACGCGGTGCTCAAGGCCGCCGAGGGCTCGGCCGCGACCGTGCTGCCCGCCACCGACGAGGACTGGGAGGCCGAGTACCTGTCGTACGACATCGCGGCCGCCGTCGTCCCCTCGCTGGACGCCGCCGTGGCGCACATCCGCCGCTGGACCTCCGGCCACACCGAGGCCATCGTCACCACCTCGCAGGCCGCCGCCCGCCGCTTCACCCAGCTCGTCGACTCCACCACGGTCGCCGTCAACGCCTCGACCCGGTTCACCGACGGCGGTGAGTTCGGCTTCGGCGCCGAGATCGGCATCTCCACCCAGAAGCTGCACGCCCGCGGCCCGATGGGCCTGCCCGAGCTGACCAGCACCAAGTACATCGTCACTGGTGACGGCCACGTCCGGGGCGCGGCGACGCCGACCGTGGGCGGCGCCGCGGCCGCCGGCTGAGCCCGTCCGGGCCGTCCGGCGCCGGCCGGCCGTCACACGAGTGACGGACCAACTGCCCCGAGCCCCAGACAAATCGCCCGCCCGGTAATACGCTGAATCCGTGGCTGACGATGTGGGGGGCTTGCCGTACCCCGACGGTGCCGACCACGGTGGTGCGGACGACGAGTTCGCCACCGTGGTCTTCGACGAGGCCTTCGTGCGATCCGCCGCCGTGCACGAGCCGACGGCCAAGGAGCGGCAGCTCGCCGCTGCCGAGGCCCGGTTCGAGCCGGACACGACGGGTCCGGGCTGGGCCTATGACGCCCCGGCCGGGGACGGACTGCCGCTGGAGCTGCGGTCGTACCCGAGCCGGCTCGACGACGACCACCTCTACCCCGATCCGTGGACCGGCCCCGGCCGGGCCTCCGGGAGACGGCGCCCGCGGCGCTGGCGCCCGGGGGGCTTCGACCCGGTCGGCGCGGGCCGCGGCCGGTACGTCGCCCAGCAGCGCTGGCACCGCCCGGTGGCCTGGGTGCTCGCCGTGATCATGGGCGTGAGCCTGGTCGCGGTCGCGGTCGCGGCGATCTACCAGGGCGTGGGCGGGGCCGGCGGGACGCCCCGGCGGCCCGAGTCCGGCAGCAGCAGTCCCGGGGTCGACCCGGCGCCGCCGCAGGTCGAGCCCTCGCTCGTGGTCACCGCGCCGACGGGCTGAACCGCGGGGTGGCGGGGGCGGCGCGACGGGGTGCCCGGAGGCGGCCGTGACCGGTCACGGAGGGTTTGCGGCGAACTGTCGCAGGACCCTCGTGGAGGGGCGAGGGTGCGCCTTACCCTGGTGTCATGGGTGACCCGCGTGAGCCTCCGGAGGGTGCGCCCGAGGGTGGTTCCGGAAACGAGGACGAGTACCGGTCCGTCGTCTTCGACGAATCGTTCGTCCGGGCTGCCCGGATCCAGGAGCTGTCGGCCCGCGAGCGGCTGTCCGGCGCGTTCGGCCGGCCCACCCGGCCGAAGGTCCGGCTGGGCCCGCTCGGCACCGTGCCCCGGCAGGCGCTCGCGCTGCTGCTGGTGATCCTGCTGGCGTTCGGCGCCGCCGTGTACTTCGGCGTCAGTTCGCCGGTGCGGCCCACCGCCCGCCCCCAGGGCAGCCAGCTGACCGTGAGCCTGGTGGCGCTGACCCCGGCCTCGCCGGTCCACGCGGTCGCCGACCCGGCCAACCCCTTCGCCGGCCTGCCGCAGGGCTACAGCGACGGCGCGGTCGGGCTGGGCACGCCGACCGGGGCGGCGAGCGGGCACTTCTCCCGGGTCGAGGTGACCAAGGCGCTCGACACCGTGCAGCGCTACCTGGTGGCGTCCTCGCTGTCGCCGGCGGTGCTGGTCCAGGGGGCGACCGCGGAGGTGCGAACCTTCGTCACCTCCGGTGAGCAGGCCCAGTTCGACGCGAGCGTGGTCCAGCCGGTCGACGACCGGCACCACGCGCTGACCGGCTGGCTGGTCCGCTTCGACCCGGCGCAGGTCGCGCTGGCCGCGGACACCGTGAAGGTGGCGGGGGCGATGCGGATCGACGAGGCGGACAGCGGCACGCTGCGGATCACCACCGACCACACCTTCGTCTACGCGCTGAAGCCGGCCGGGGCGCCGAGCGGGGCGCCGGTGACCCTGGAGACCGTGCGGCGGCAGCTGACCTTCGAGTTCGACCGGGTCGACCTGGCGGCGGCGCAGCTGCGGCTGGTGGACTCGGTGCTGCAGGCCGGGCCGGCGCCGTGCGACGGCTCGCTGGCCGGGGTGGTGCAGCCGGTGCTGGCGGGCACGGAGGCCACCGCGTCGCCGGCCGGGCCGCAGACGGTGGACCCGGGCAACCACGCGCGGCCGGCCTGGCAGGTGTGCGGGGTGCTGGCGGGCAGCTGAGGCCGCCCGCGCCCCTGCGACCCCCGACCCTGCGACGCCCGACGGCCCCCGGCCGGGTGACCGGGGGCCGTCGGAACGTTTCCGCGGGCGGTGCCTCAGCCGTTGTCGCCCGAGCCGCCCTCCTTGCCGCCGCCGCTCCCGCCGCTGCCGTTGCCGTTGGCGCGCCCGGCCCCGGTGAAGGTGTCGCGCAGCTTGCCGCCGACCGAGGCCGCGCCGCCCGCGACGTCGCGGATGAGGCCCATCAGCGGGTCCTTGCTCTCCTTGACCGAGGTCGTGTAGTGCTCGGCGGCGGCCCGCCACTGCTCGCCGACCGAGGTGTCCGGGTCGTCGGTGCGGCGCGGGTAGGCGCCGGCCAGGATGGAGCGGTACTCCTCGCTCTCGGCCCACTTCTTCAGCTGGGCGACCCGCACCACCGCGAACGGGTGGCTCTGCGGCAGCACCTGCAGCAGCTTGAGCACGCCGTCGCGCAGGTCGCCGGCCTTCTCGTACTCCGCGGCCTGCTCCAGGAAGGCGTCGACGTTCATCTCGGCGAGGTTGTGGCCGCCGGCCAGCTTCATCAGCGCCCGCATCGAGGCCTGGAGGTCCTGCCCGGCCAGCAGGCCGGCCCGGTCGCTGGAGAGCTCGGCCTTGCGGAACCACTCCTTGAGCGCGGTGACGATGGCCATGATCGCCAGGTTGCCGAGCGGCACCCAGGCTATCCGGGTGGCGATGTTGGTGAGGATCATCAGCATCGTCCGGTAGACGGCGTGCCCGGACATCGCGTGGCCGACCTCGTGGCCGATCACCGAGCGGAGCTCCTCCTCGTCCAGCAGCTCCACCAGGCCGCTGGTCACCACGATCACCGGCGTGTCGATGCCGATGCAGTAGGCGTTGACCGTCGGGTCCTGGGTGACGTAGAGGTCCGGCACCTTCTCCAGGTCGAGCACGTAGGCGGCGTCGCGGACCATCTCGTGCAGTTCGGGGAACTGCCGCTCGGAGGTCTTCACGGCGGTGGCCAGGAACATCAGCCGGATCGAGCGCTCGGAGACGAGGCCGGCGAGCCTCTTCAGCACGTCGTCGAAACCGGTCAGTTTGCGCAGCGCGACGAGCGCCGAGCGGTCCGCCGGGTGCTCCCAGGCCCGGGTGGAGATCTCCGGGAAGCGCTGGCGGCGCCGGCTCGGGGTCTTCGCGGTCGTGTCGGTCATGTGTGACTGCCTCCCTGTCGACGGTGGCCCCGGTCCCCGGCCGGCCCCCGCTGGTCTTCGTCTGCAACGACTGTCCGGACAACGTCCGCGGTTGCGCACTCGTCCCCGACGGCGTGTCCCGAGTGGCGCGCCGGCCGTCCGGGGCGGCGCGGACGGCGCCCGCGGGGGCGGTGGGCGGCGCGGGTGTGAGGGCGGTTTACCCTGAATGCCCGGGAGAGCCGGGCCACCTCAGGCCGCGGCACCGTGCAGTCCGAGGAGCCCGCAGATGTCCACCGCCGCCCTTGCCAGCCTGGCCGCCCCGATCTCCGCGGAGAACGGCCCCGGGCTCTTCCTGCGGATCATCGTGGTCGCGTCGTTCGTCGGCGTGGGCCTGCTGGCCTGGATCCTGCTGCGGGCCAGCCGCAACAACTGACACCGGCCCGGGACGGGCCCGTCCGCCCGCCGCCGCCGGGCCCCGGCTCACGGCGCTTCAGCCGCGGTGGGCCGCCGAGCGGTTGCCGTGTAACCCCCCGTACGATGACGGGTGGGCCCTCACCGGCCCGCACGACACCCCCTGCCCGCCACCCGAGCCGAGAAGGTCCCGCCGACCATGAGCACTGCCGCCGCACTCCCCGTCCTGAACCTCCTCGCGAACGAGGGCGAGGGGGGCAACCACGACAGCCTCAACCCGTACCTGACGGGTGGCGCCGCGCTGTTCGTCCTCCTGGTGCTGCTCTTCGTGACCACCCGCTTCAACCGGGACCGCTGACCCGGCCGACGGTGGCCCGGGGTGCGGCACCGCCCCCGGGACGCCCGTCACCCGGCCGTTCCCGCACCGCAACGGGCGTCGCGTAAGGTGTGGCGCCATGGGAGAGCAGACCGGGAATCCCGGTGTACCGGCGCGGGAGAAGCGCCGTCTCGGCGTGATGGGCGGCACCTTCGACCCGATCCACCACGGGCACCTGGTCGCCGCCAGCGAGGTCGCCAGCGCGTTCCACCTGGACGAGGTGATCTTCGTCCCGACCGGGCAGCCGTGGCAGAAGAGCGACCGTGAGGTCAGCCCGGCCGAGGACCGTTACCTGATGACGGTCATCGCCACCGCGGAGAACCCGCAGTTCTCGGTCAGCCGCATCGACATCGACCGCGAGGGCCCGACGTACACCGTCGACACCCTGCGCGACCTGCACGCGCTGCACCCGGACGCCGACCTGTTCTTCATCACCGGCGCGGACGCGCTCGCCCAGATCCTCTCCTGGCGGGACTCCGACGAGCTCTTCTCGCTCGCCCACTTCATCGGGTGCACCCGGCCGGGGCACACCCTGTCGGACGCCGGGCTCCCGGTGGGCGGGGTCTCCCTGGTGGAGGTCCCGGCGCTGGCCATCTCCTCCACGGACTGCCGCAACCGGGTCGCCAAGGGCGAGCCGGTCTGGTACCTCGTCCCGGACGGCGTGGTCCGCTACATCGACAAGCGGGCGCTGTACGCGCCGCACCGGACCTGATCCCGGAGGGGCCGACCGACGGATGAGCGAGCGCAGGGGACCTCAGGGGCAGCAGCCCGGACAGCCGGACGACTGGTCGACCGGGCAGTACCAGCAGTACCCGCCGTACCAGCAGCAGGGCGGCTACGAGCAGCAGCAGCCCGGGCCGTACGAGCAGTCGGGCGGGTACGAGCAGTACGAGCAGTACGACCAGTACGGGCAGCCGGTGCAGTCCGCGCCCCCGTCCTACGGGCAGGGGCAGGGGCAGGGGCAGTACGGCTACCAGGACCCGTACCAGCAGCAGGGGTACCAGTCCCCCTACGAGCAGTCCGGGGGCTACGGGCAGCAGGTGCCGCAGGGGTACCAGCAGCAGGGCGGCTACGGCTACCAGGACCAGTACCAGCAGGGGCAGGACCCGTACCAGCAGCAGGGCTACCAGCAGCCGCAGCCGTCGGTGTACACGACCGCGCCGATGCCGGCCGTCGCCGAGCCGGTGACGCCGCCGGTGACGCCGCCGGTGACGCCCCCGGCGGCGGAGCCCGTCGCGCCCGCGCCCGTACCGCCGCGCCCCCGGGTGCCGCGCCCGGCCGCCGCCGAACCGGCCGCCCCCGCGCGGCCCGGGGCGCCGTCCGAGCAGGTCGGCGGCTCCCGCCCGGCCCGGGCCAGGGGCGGCGCCGCGGCCGGGTCCGGGTCCGCCGAGGACGGTTACACCACGGGCGAGTTCACCTTCGTCGACGACGAGGCGGAGAAGTCCGAGGACGTCATCGACTGGCTGAAGTTCGCCGAGTCCCGCAGCGAGGTGCGCGCCGAACGCCGCCGCAAGCTGCGCACCCGGCTGATCGGCGCCGGTGCGGTCCTCGCCCTCGCGGCGGCCGGCACCGGCGGCTACCTCTGGTTCACCGGCGGCGGCAAGGACAACGCGGCCACCGCCGCCGGACCGCGCCAGGTCAACGTCGTCCACCTGCGCGACCTGCAGGGCAAGGTCTCCAGCGCGCTGCTGGTCAACGACGCCTCCGGCCGCAAGGGCACCGTCCTGCTGCTGCCGGACACCCTGCGGCTGCCCGGCCCCGGCGACCCGCCGGTCACCACCGTCGGCCAGGCCATGGACACCCTCGGCGCCTCCGGCACCCGCGACGGCCTGACCACCGTGCTCGGCGCCCCGGTCGCCGGCACCTGGCGGCTCGACACCCCGTACCTGGAACTGCTGGTCGCCCAGCTCGGCGGCGTCCGGGTGGACACCAACGCCGAGGTCCACGAGGGCGGCAAGCCGGACGGCAAGGTGCTGGCCGCCGCGGGCAAGAACACCCTGCTCGGCGGGAAGGCCGCGGTCGCCTACGCCACCCTGCAGAACGACGGCGAGAACCGCGACGCCCAGCTCGCCCGGTTCGGCCAGGTGATGGACGCCGTGGTGCGCACCATGCCGGTCGAGTTCAAGGACGCCAAGGACGACGTGCACCGGATGAACGCGGTGCTCGACCCCTCGCTGCCCGAGGACGCGCTCGCCGGGGTGCTCGCCCAGATGGCGCAGCTCGCCAAGGACGGCACGTTCGGCACCACCGCGCTGACCGTCAAGCCGGACGGCTCGCTGGACGAAGCCACCGCCGGCAAGCAGGTCAAGGAGGTCCTCGGCGGCACCGTCAAGGCCGCCACCGGCTCCGACGGTCCGGTCCGGGTCTCCCTCCAGGACGCCACCGGCAACGACCAGGCGGCCGCCGCGGCCCAGGTCCAGGTGGTCAACGCGGGCCTCACCTTCGTCCCCGGCGGCGCCAAGGGCGCACCGCAGGCCACCAGTGAGATCCGCTACACCGACGACGCCCGGCAGGCCGCCGCGAAGTCGCTGGCGACCAGCCTCAACCTGCCGGAGACGGCCGTGAAGAAGGTCACCGACGCGCAGAACGCCGACCTGGTCGTCGTCCTCGGCAAGGACTACGCGCCGCCCAAGCCCCAGTAGCCCGGGGCGCGGGCACCCGGCGGGCACCCCGGTGGCTCCGGCGCATCCGCCGGCCCCGCGGCCCCGGTGGCCCCGGTGGCTCCGGAAATCGGTTCCGGGGCCACCGGGGCGGCGTGAGATCCTGGAAGGCGATCCCCGGCGCGCCGCGCCCGGGGCGCCCCCAAGCCGCCGAGCCGGAAGAACACCGTGACCGCCACTGAGCACAGCCAGGAACTCATCAACGTCGCCGCCCAGGCGGCGGCCGACAAGCTGGCCCACAACATCGTCGCGTTCGACGTCAGCGAGGTGCTGTCGATCACCGACGCCTTCCTGATCGCCTCCGCGGGCAACGACCGCCAGGTCCGCTCGATCGCGGAGGAGATCGAGGACCAGCTGCGCGAGAAGCTGGACATCAAGCCGGTGCGCCGGGAGGGCGAGCGCGAGGGCCGCTGGATCCTGCTCGACTACCTCGACATCGTCGTGCACGTCCAGCACTCCGAGGAGCGCTCCTTCTACTCGCTGGACCGCCTCTGGAAGGACTGCCCCGAGCTGGCACTGCCGGAGGACGCCATCGCCTCCCGCAACCGCCCGGACGCCCACACCGACGCGGCCGGCAACGCCGTCGCCCCGGCCGAGCAGGCCCCGGCGGACGACTTCGGCGCCGAGGACTACAGCTGAGCCGGGGCGCGCGGGGTCCGCGCATCGTCTTCTGGCGGCACGGCCAGACCTCCTGGAACCTCGAATCCCGCTTCCAGGGCACCACGGACATCGAGCTGACCGGGCAGGGCGTGCTGCAGGCGCAGCGGGCCGCCCGGCTGCTCTCCGGGCTGCGCCCGGACCTGCTGATCTCCTCGGACCTCCAGCGGGCCCGGCGCACCGCCGCCGAGCTGGCCGCGGTCACCGGCCTGGACGTCGAGCACCACGAGGGCCTGCGGGAGACCTACGCGGGCTCCTGGCAGGGGCTGACCAACGCGGAGATCCGCGAGCGCTACCCCGAGGAGTACGCGGCCTGGTCGCAGGGCGAGCCGGTGCGGCGCGGCGGCGGCGAACTCGCGACCGAAGTCGCCGACCGCGCGGTGCCGGTGGTGCTCGACGCGGCCGGCAAGCTGCCCGACAACGGCACGCTCGTCGTGGTCAGCCACGGCGGCACCATCCGCACCATGCTCGGGCGGATGCTCGGCCTGGAGCCGGCGCTGTGGGAGTGCTTCGGCGGGCTGTCGAACTGCTGCTGGTCCGTGCTGGGCCGGGGCGCGCGGGGCTGGCGGCTGCTGGAGCACAACGCGGGCACCCTGCCGCAGCCGGTCATCGGCGACGACACCTGAGGTCACCGGCGGGGGTGCGGAGGGGGCACCGGGGGGCGGATTTCGCAGTTCCGGGCCTTTGCGGTTAGAGTCTTCCTCGTTCGCACGGAGGGAACGCGGCCCGGAAGGGAAGCGGGAGATCCGGTCAGCGAGGGGCTGTAGCTCAGTTGGTAGAGCGCTTGCATGGCATGCAAGAGGTCCGGGGTTCAATTCCCCGTAGCTCCACTCCGCACCCGGGGTCCCGAGGGATCACGTGTGTCGCGGGGCTGTAGCTCAGTTGGTAGAGCGCTTGCATGGCATGCAAGAGGTCCGGGGTTCAATTCCCCGTAGCTCCACAGACGAGGAAGGCCGTCACCCGGTGGGTGGCGGCCTTCCGGCGTTCCCGCTGCTCCCGGTGTTCCTGCTGCCCCCGGCGTTCCCCGTGTGCCGCGCGCTGCGGACTCAGCCGACGGGCCCGGTGCGGGGGTGGCCGCACGGCGCGGTCCAGCCGCCCGGCCGCAGCGCCGCCAGCCGTTCCACCCGCGCGCGGTCCTCCGGCCCGTCCGGGGTGTAGACGGCGACGTACGCCTCCGGCACCCCGGGGATCGTCAGGTACGTCGCGTTCAGCCGCATCACGCCCACCCCGGGGTGCCGGAACACCTTCAGCGAGGTCGACCGCGAGGACACCTCCTGGCGGGCCCACAGCTCCCGGAACTCCGCGCTCGCCTCCAGCAGCGACCGCACGTACTCCTCCCAGGCCGGCTCGCCGACGTGCCGGCCGTACGCGCCGCGCAGCACCGCGACCATCTGCGGCAGCTGCTCGTCCCGGTTCAGGAAGGGGTTGCAGCAGGCCGGGCTGGTCACCGTGCACCAGAGGCTGTTGAACCGGCCGTCGGTGGTCCGCGTCCGGCCGGTCGCGAACAGTGCCGCGTAGCTGGAGTTCCAGGCCAGCACGTCGTAGCGGCTGTTGGAGACGGCGGCGGGCAGCGGCACCAGCGCGTCCAGGATCAGCTGGGTCGACGGGTCCAGCACCGGGTCCGGGTCCGCCGGGCGCCGCTCCGCCACCCCGGCGAGCCGGAACAGGTGCTCCCGCTCGGCGGCGTCCAGCAGCAGCACCCGGGCCACCGCCGCGAGCACCTGCGCGCTCGCGTTGATCCGGCGGCCCTGTTCGAGCCAGGTGTACCAGGTGACCCCGACCCCGGCGAGCTGGGCCACCTCCTCGCGGCGCAGGCCCGGTGTGCGGCGGCGCAGGCCGGGCGGCAGTCCGACGTCCTCGGGGGAGACCCGGGCGCGGCGGGCGCGCAGGTACTCGGCCAGCTCGGTGCGGCGGCGGTCGCGCCGGCCGGCGGGGGTCCGGTCGGTGGGAGCCGGGCCGGTGGGGACCGGGTCGGCCGGGGCCTTGTTCGCAGGGGCGGGCTTGACGGTGCCGGGGCTGTCCACGACGGTCATACCCGCCATGGTGCCGCAGCCCGCGGGGGCGTGACAGGTGCTGCCACTACCAGGATCGGCAGGCTCTAACCACTGGTACCGGGCCCTCGCGAGGCTCGACGCATGACCGATCTCCAGACCCGGCGCCGCCCGGCCGGGACCGACTCGCCGGCCGGCGGCCCCGCCACCGGGCCCGGGACGGCGTCCGTCGCCCGGCCCGGCCTGCTCCTCGCGCTCGTCCTCAGCGGCCAGTTCATGGCCGTGCTCGACACCGCCATCGTCAACGTCGCGGTGCCGACCATCCGCACCGACCTGCACGCCTCCGGCGCCGCCCTCCAGTTCGTGGTGGCCGGCTACACCATCGCCTACGCCGTCCTGCTCATCACCGGCGCCCGGCTCGGCGCCCGCTACGGCTACAGCCGGGTCTTCCAGGGCGGCCTGGCCGCCTTCACCGCCGCCTCGCTGGCCTGCGGACTCGCCCCCGCCACCGGCTGGCTGATCGCCTTCCGGCTGCTCCAGGGCGCCGGGGCGGCCCTGATGGTCCCGCAGGTGATGAGCCTCGTCCAGCGGACCTTCACCGGCCAGGCCCGGATCCGCGCCCTGGGCCTCTACTCGGCCGTCCTCGCCGGCGGCATCGCGGCCGGGCAGGTGCTCGGCGGGGTGCTGGTCGAGGCCGACCTGTTCGGCGCCGGCTGGCGCCCGGTCTTCCTGGTCAACCTGCCGATCGGCGTGCTGCTGCTGGCGGCCGGCGCCCGGCTGCTGCCGCGCCTGCCCGGCGACCGCGACCGCGGCTTCGACCTGCCCGGCCTGCTGGTGCTCGCCGCCGCCCTCGGGCTGCTCGTCGTCCCGCTGGTGCTCGGCCACGAACTCGGCTGGCCCGGCTGGGGCTGGGCGATGTTCGGCGCGAGCGCGCTGCTGTTCGCCCTGTTCGCGTGCGTCGAGCGGCGGATCGCCCGGCGCGGCGGACAGCCGCTGATCAGCGGGCGGGTGCTCGGCGCGGCCGGGCTGCTGCCCGCCGTCGGCGCGGTGTTCATGATCATGCTGGCGTTCGCCGGCTTCATGTTCTCCTTCGCCCTGCACCAGCAGTCCGGACTCGGGGCCGGCGCCCTGCGGGCCGGGCTCTGCTCCGCCCCGATCGCCGTCGGCTTCGGCGTCGCCAGCCTGCACTGGCAGCGGCTGCCCCGGCGCCTGCACGGCGTCGTGCCCTGGCTCGGCACCGCCCTGCTCGCCGTCGGCTACCTGCTGCTCGGCCTCCTGCTGAGCGACGGGGCCGCGATCGGCGCGGGGCCGCTGCTGCTCACCGCCGTCCTCGGGCTGCTGGCCGGCTGCGCCTACGCGCCGCTGTTCGGCCGGGCGCTCGCCCGGGTCGACCCCGCCGACGCGGCGGACGCCAGCGGGGTCGTGGCCAGCGCCGTCCAGCTCGGCCAGGTGGTCGGCATCGCGCTGGTCGGTTCGGTGTTCCTCGGCGTGGCCGAGGGGCCGGCGTCGGCCGGGGACTCCGGGCACGCGCTGCTGCTCGCCGCGGCCGCCGTGGGCGTGGCCGTCGCGATCGCCGCCGTGCTCGCCGCCCGGGCGGTGGCGGCCGGGCGGGCGCAGGCGCCGGCCGAGGAGCGGGCGCCCGTCGAGGAGCGGGCGCCGGTCGAGGGGCGGGCGAACATGCCCGCAGGGGAGCGGCGGGCGGGCGGGTAGCCGGGCCGTCCGGGAAACGGATTCGTGGAGCACCCCCGGGACCGTGTAAAGTAGTCGATGTCGCCGAGGGAAACGGAACGAAACCCCCGGTGACATCGCAGGTCAAGGGGCTGTAGCTCAGTTGGTAGAGCGCTTGCATGGCATGCAAGAGGTCCGGGGTTCAATTCCCCGTAGCTCCACAGGAAACGAAGGCCGCCTCCCGGACGGGAGGCGGCCTTCGGCGTTCCGGCGTCCATCGGCGTGTCAGCGGACGGAATCCGGCAGGCGGGCCCGGCGGCCGGGCCCCGGCGGGCACGGCTTTTCCACCGGCTCCCGGCGGCGGCCCCCGGCGGAGCGCTACCGTCGGAGCCATGGCCGATCTGGCGCGCAGACGCAACGAGGAACTCGCCCGGATACTCCACCAGCTCGGCTGGAGCCCGGAGCGGCTCGCCCGCGAGGTCAACCTCACCGTCCCGGCCCGGCTCGCGATCAGCTCCACCGCCCCCTACAAGTGGCGCGACCGCGGCATGGTCCCGCGCAGCCCGCACGACCAGGCCGTCTGCGAGGTGCTCGGCCGCACCCTCGGCATCGCCGTCACCTACGAACAGCTCTGGGGCCCGATGGGCGGCCACCGCGGCGCCAAGACCCTCTCCCCGCGCCTGCTGACCGACCCGTGGACGGCCGACACCGCGCAGACCGCGCTGCGCGAGACCGCCGCCGGCGCCGGCCCCGTCCGGCTCACCGACCTCTTCCGCGGCGCCGACCTCGCCGAGGCCGCCCGCCGGCTGACCACCGCGCCGCCCGCCCTCGGCGGCGACGGCGCGCTGCGCGTCGACCCGGCGGTGATCAGCGAACTCGCCGCCGCCCACCGCGCCAAACAGCGACTGGAACGCTCCTGCGGCGGCGGGCTCGTGCTCGACCCCGCCCGTGCCGAACTGGCCATGGTCGCCAAGCTGCTGGAACTCGGCGCCTACGACGAACCGCTCGGCCGGGCCCTGTACGGCGCGGCCGGGCGCCTGGCCCGGCTCGTCGCCCGGGCCGCGTTCGACCTCGGCCACGACGCCGCCGCGCAGCGGGCCTTCGCCGCCGCGCTGCGCGCCGCGCACCTCGGCGGCGAGCGGCGGGACGGGGTCGCGGTGCTCGGCGGCCTGGTGGTGCTGGCCACCTGGAGCCCCGGCGGGCGCGGACTGGACGTGGTCACGGTGCTCGATCGGGCGGTGGCGGAGGCCGGGGACGGACTCGGCCCGGCCGGGCGGGCGCTGCAACTCGGCCGGATCGCCCGCGCCCACGGGCGACGCGGCGACGCGGCCGGGCTCGCCGAGGCGGCGGAGCGGGCGTTCGCCGAACTGGACGCCGACGGCGAGGAGCGGGCGGACCTCGCGGGCATGGTGGGGGAGGGGTACCTGTTCCTGGGCGAGCACGGGCGGGCGCAGCCGCTGCTGGCCCGGGCGGTGGCGGGCCTGGGGCCCGGCCGGGCCCGGGCGCGGGCGCTGCTCATGGTCCGGCTCGCCGACTCGCAGCGGCTGGCGGGCGACGCCGCCGAGGCGGTGCGCACCGCGGACCGGGCGCGGGCGCTGGCGGCGGGGATGCAGTCGCAGCGGGTGGCGCGGGCGCTGCGCGGCATCGACGCGGCGTTCCGCTCGACCGGCCCGGGCGGGAGCGGGAGCGGGAGCGGGGGCGGGGGTGAGGGCGCGCCGGGTGGGGCGTCGCGCCGGGTGGCCGGGGGCGGGGCGGCGGGCGCGTCGGCGGTATCCCCGGGAGGCGGCTGACCCCCTTGCGGTACCCTGAGCCCATGCGAACCGCGCGCCTGCTCCTTAGTCGGCCGCGCTGACCAGGACCGGCCACGCCCGAGGGCGGAGCCGGAGTCGGCGTGGCACCCCCTCCTGCGAGGGGTTTTTTTGTTTTCCGCGCGGGCCCGCCGCCCGGCACCCGTCCGGGCCACGGCCCGGGCGCGCGTCCGGGCCGCAGCCCGGGCACCCGTCCGCCGCCGGCCCGGAACGCCGGTTCGCCAACTGACATCGATGGAGCTTGAAGGACCATGAGCGAGACGACCCCTGCGTCCGGTGCGGCCGACACCGCGACCGCGCCGTTCCGGTACAGCGCCGCCCTGGCGGCGGAGATCGAGTCCCGCTGGCAGGACATCTGGGAGAAGGAGGGGACGTTCCACGCCCCCAACCCGGCCGGTGACCTGGCCGACCCGGCCGCCGCGGACGTCGCCTCGAAGCCACACAGCTTCATCATGGACATGTTCCCCTACCCGTCGGGCGCCGGCCTGCACGTCGGCCACCCGCTGGGCTACATCGCCACCGACGTCTTCGCCCGCTACCAGCGGATGAACGGCTACAACGTCCTGCACACCCTGGGCTACGACTCCTTCGGCCTGCCCGCCGAGCAGTACGCCGTGCAGACCGGCACCCACCCGCGGGTCTCCACCGAGGCCAACATCGCCAACATGCGCCAGCAGCTGCGCCGGCTGGGCCTGGGCCACGACCCGCGCCGCTCGATCGCCACGATCGACCCCGAGTACTACCGCTGGACGCAGTGGATCTTCCTGCAGATCTTCAACTCCTGGTACGACGAGCAGGCCGCCAAGGCCCGCCCGATCGCCGAACTGGTCGCCGCGTTCGAGAACGGCACCCGTGAGGTCCCCGGCGGCCGCGCCTGGTCCGCGCTGAACGCCGCCGAGCGCGACGAGGTGCTGGGCGAGTACCGGCTGGCCTACGCCAAGGAGGTGCCGGTCAACTGGTGCCCCGGCCTGGGCACCGTGCTGTCCAACGAGGAGGTCACCGCCGACGGCCGCTCCGAGCGCGGCAACTTCCCCGTCTTCAAGTCCAACCTGCGCCAGTGGATGATGCGGATCACCGCCTACTCCGACCGGCTGATCTCCGACCTGGACCTGCTGGACTGGCCCGAGGCCATCAAGCTGCAGCAGCGCAACTGGATCGGCCGCTCCGAGGGCGCCCGCGTCGACTTCGCCGTCGGCGAGCGGAAGATCACCGTCTTCACCACCCGCCCCGACACCCTGTTCGGCGCCACCTACATGGTGCTGGCCCCCGAGCACGACCTGGTCGACACCATCGTGCCCGCCGCCTGGCCCGAGGGCACCCGCGAGGCCTGGACCGGCGGCGCCGCCACCCCCGCCGAGGCCGTCACCGCCTACCGCGCCGCCGCGGCCGCCAAGTCCGACGTCGAGCGCCAGGTCGAGGCCAAGGTCAAGACCGGCGTCTTCACCGGCGCCTACGCCGTCAACCCGGTCAGCGGCGAGCCCGTCCCGGTCTTCATCGCCGACTACGTGCTGATGGGCTACGGCACCGGCGCCATCATGGCCGTCCCCGCGCACGACCACCGCGACTTCGCCTTCGCACGCGCCTTCGACCTGCCGATGCGCTGCGTCGTCGAGCCCACCGACGGGCGCGGCGAGGACCCGGCCGGCTGGGACGACGCGTTCGACACCTACGACTCCGTCATCGTCAACTCGGCCCACGACGAGGGCACCGCGGACGGCATCGCGCTGAACGGCCTGAGCGTCGTCGACGCCAAGGCCGCTGTCACCGCCTGGCTGACCGCGCGCGGCATCGGCGAAGGCACCGTCAACTACCGCCTGCGCGACTGGCTGTTCAGCCGCCAGCGGTACTGGGGCGAGCCCTTCCCGATCGTCTACGACGAGGACGGCGTCATGCACGCGCTGCCCGAGTCGATGCTGCCCGTCGAGGTCCCGCAGGTCGACGACTACTCGCCGCACACCTACGACCCCTACGACTCCACCTCCACGCCGAAGACCCCGCTGTCGCGCAACGAGGACTGGGTCACCGTCGAGCTGGACCTGGGCGACGGCCCGAAGACGTACCGGCGCGAGACCAACACCATGCCCAACTGGGCCGGCTCCTGCTGGTACGAGCTGCGCTACATCGACCCGTCCAACCGCGAGCAGGTCGTCGACCCGGCCAACGAGCGGTACTGGCTGGGCCCCACCGAGCAGAAGCCCGGCGGCGGCGCCGACCTGTACGTCGGCGGCGCCGAGCACGCCGTCCTGCACCTGCTGTACGCCCGCTTCTGGCACAAGGTGCTGCACGACCTGGGCCACGTCTCCTCCGTCGAGCCGTTCCACAAGCTGTTCAACCAGGGCATGATCACCGCCGACGTCTACCGCGACGAGCGCGGCTTCCCGGTGCCCGCCGCCGAGGTCGAGGAGCACGACGGCCAGTACTCCTGGCAGGGCGAGCCGGTCAAGCGCGAGGCCGGCAAGATGGGCAAGTCCCTGAAGAACGCCGTCGCCCCCGACGAGATCGCCGACGAGTACGGCGCCGACACGCTGCGCCTGTACGAGATGTCGATGGGCCCGCTGGACGTCTCCCGCCCGTGGGACACCCGCGCCGTCGTCGGCTCCTACCGCTTCCTGCAGCGGCTGTGGCGCAACATCGTCGACGAGTCGACCGGCGAGCTGGTGGTCACGGACGAGGAGCCGGACGAGGCGACGCTGCGCGCCCTGCACAAGGCCGTCGACGGCGTCCGCGCCGACATGGCCGGGCTGCGCTTCAACACGGCCGTCGCCAAGGCGATCGAGCTGAACAACTACCTGGTCAAGCGCGGTTCCACGCCGCGGGCGGTGGCCGAGCAGGTGGTGCTGATGGTCGCGCCGCTGGCCCCGCACATCGCGGAGGAGCTGTGGCGGCGGCTGGGCCACGGCGAGTCGCTGGCGTACACCGGCTACCCGGTGGCCGACCCGGCGTACGTCGTCGACGAGTCGGTGACCTGCGTGGTGCAGGTCAAGGGCAAGGTCAAGGCCCGGCTGGAGGTCGCGCCGTCGATCTCGGACGCCGAGCTGGAGGCGCTGGCGCTGGCCGACCCGGCGGTCGTCGCGGCGATCGGCGGGGCCGAGGTGCGCAAGGTGATCGCGCGGGCGCCGAAGCTGGTCAACATCGTCACCGGCTGAGACCGGCCGGTCGGGCGGGGCGGGCGTTCCTCCGGGAGCGCCCGCCCCGCGGCGTTGCCGGGGGCGGCGGGGGTGGCGGGGGCGGTTGGGGGCGGCGTTCGGGGTTCCGAGGTGCGGGGGTTCCGAGGTGCGGGGGTCGGGGTTCACCCCGAGTCGTCCCTGAACCCGTCCCTGAACTCCGGCCCGAGGCCCCTGATCGGCGGCCCGCGGAGCCGGTGGCGGAGCTACGGTGGAACCCTCGGTGGGCCGGTCCGCGTTGGGCCCGGTGGGGTCGGTTCGGCTGGCGGAAGGTGGCGCGTGATGGAGATCCTCGGGGTGTTGCTCGTACTCGCCCTGCTGCTCGGGCTCGGGGTGGTGGCGCTCGTCGTCGTCGGTCTGATCAAGGCCGCCCGGACGGTCGGCGAGAAGATGGAACGCCAGGAGGCCAAGGCGCGCCGGGCGGTCGAGAACGTCACCCTCAAGGCGAAGACCTACACCCAGACGGGCCCGCAGGGGCAGATCTCCGCCGTCCGGCTGCGCCTGCGGACCTCGCTGGACGGCACCCGGCAGGTCCTTCAGGGCGCCGTCGGCGAGGACGGGCAGCTCGGCGAGGCGCTGGCGCTGCTGGCCCGGCTGGACGCCCACGCGGCGGAGCTGGACGGCGAGCTGCGGATGCTGGAGCGGGAACCGGACACTGGGCGGGTCGCGGCGAAGCTGCCGGAGCTGCGCGAGCGGGCCGAGCGGATCACGCACTCGGCGGAGAAGATGCGATGGGCCGCGCAGGACCGGATGCACCGGTTCGCGGAGGACGAGCTGGGGCGGCTGAGCCAGGAGTGCGAGGACGAGGCGGGGGCGCTGCGGCACTGGGACGCCGCTCCGGGGGCGGGGGGTGCCGGGGGCGGTGCTCCGGGTGCTTCCGGTGCGGCCGGTGCGCCGGCCGGTGCTTCCGGCTCTCCCGGCGCGTCGGCCGGCGGGGCCCGTCCCGGGATCACGGACGGCCGCGGTGGCCGGCCCAGCGCCGAGGACCTGCTCGGCCTCTCCGACCCCATGGCCAAGCTGGCGCAGCGGCTGCGCAAGCCGTCCTCCGGACCCTCGGCCGGCTGAGCCGGACCCGGATGCTGCCCTCCGGCCCGGGCGGGGAGTAACCTCCGCCTCATGCCCGCCGACCTCGCACTCGTCACCGACTCCACGGCCTACCTGCCCCAGCACGCCGTCGACCGGCACGGGATCACCGTGGTCCCGCTGAGCGTCGCGGTCGGTGACGAGGTGCGGGCCGAGGGCGTCGAGATCTCCCCGAAGGACGTCGCCGAGGCGCTGCGCGGGAAGCACCGGGTCACCACCTCCAGGCCCAGCCCGGAGTCCTTCGCGGCCGCCTACCGGGCGGCCGCCGAGAGCGGTGCGCGGGGCGTCGTCTCGGTGCACATCTCCGGCGAGCTGTCCGGGACGGCGGAGGCCGCCCGGCTGGCGGCCGCGGAGTCGCCCGTGCCGGTGCGGGTGGTGGACAGCCGGCTGGTCGGCATGGCCCTCGGGTACGGGGTGCTGGCGGCGGCCGAGGCGATCGAGGCCGGCCGGGGACTCGACGAGGCGGCGCAGGCCGCCGAGCGGCGGACCGCCGGGACCAGCGGCTTCTTCTACGTCGACACCCTGGAGTACCTGCGCCGGGGCGGGCGGATCGGCGCCGCGCGGGCGCTGCTCGGCTCGGCGCTCGCGGTCAAGCCCCTGCTGCACCTGGACGGGGGGCGGATCGAGCCGCTGGAGAAGGTGCGCACCGCGTCCCGGGCGATCGCCCGGCTGGAGGAGATCGCGGTCGAGCGGGCGGAGGAGCGGGAGGTCGACATCGCGGTGCACCACCTGGCGGCGGAGGACCGGGCCGAGCCGCTCGCCGAGCGCCTGCGGGGGCGGCTGCCGGGGCTGCGCGACCTGTACGTGGGCGAGGTGGGGGCGGTGATCGGCGCGCATGTCGGGCCGGGACTGCTGGCGGTGGTGGTCTCGCCCCGGTGACGGGTGACGGGTGACGGGTGACGGGCCGTCAACGAACGGCGCCACTCCTCCCTCCTGCGGGTGAGGTTCTTCGTCCACAACCCTCGGGTTTTCCACAGGCATTCGGTAATCTCCGCGCGCCGGCCGGGCGGTTCCTACCGTGCTCCGCATGACGAGCATGCGAATCGGCGCACGCAGGCGCCGGGAGATCCAGCGGGCCAACGAGACCGCGAGCCTGCGGATGGCGGCCCTGCTGCCCGGGGCCGCTGAGCCGCCGGACGGCGAACCGTCGGTGTACGCGGGGCCGGCCGGCGCCGGTGAGCCGCCGCCGGGCGGTGCCGTGTCCGCCGCGCCGGGCGGTCCTGCGCCCGAACCCGTCGCGCCCGACCGCGCCGCGTCCGACCGTGGCGCGCCCGACCGTGCCGCGCCCGGCGTCGCCGTGGCCGACGGCGTCGTTCCCGCCGGTGCCGCGCCCCCGTGGCGGGGGCATGCGCTGGCGCTCGACCGGCGGACGGCGGTCGGCCTGCTCGTCCTCCTCCTGCTCACCGTCGGCTACGGCATCCAGCACTTCTGGCTGGGGCGGCCGCAGCCGGTCGAGGTGCCGGCCATCGCCGTCGCCCCGGTGCCGTCGACCGCCACCCCCGGGCCCGGCCCGCCCGAGGGTGCGGCCGGGAGCGAGGCCGGGAGCGCGGCGCCGGGCGCCGCCGTGGTGGTCGACATCGGCGGCCGGGTCGGCTCCCCGGGAGTGCACATCCTGCCCGGCGGTTCCCGGGTCGCGGACGCCCTGCGGGTGGCCGGCGGAGCGTTGCCCGGGACGGACACCAGGAACCTCAACCTGGCCCGCGTCCTGGCGGACGGCGAACAGATCCTCGTCGGCGAGCCGAGCACCCCGCCGGGCGCCGGGACGGGGGCGGGCCCGCCCTCCGCCGGGGCGTCGAAACAGCCGGTCAGCCTCAACCACGCCACCCTCGAACAGCTCGACACCCTCCCCGGCGTCGGCCCGACCCTCGCCCAGCGCATCATCGCCTTCCGCGCCTCCCACGGCGGCGCGTTCCGCTCGCTCGACCAACTCCGGCAGGTGAGCGGGATCGGCGAGCGCACCTACACGGAACTCCGGCCGCTGCTCACCCTCTGACGACCCGACACGCGTGCTGCCGCCCCCGCCTTGCCCGCCCTGCCCGCCCTTCCCGAGATCCCGAGAGGAGGTGCCGCCATCGCCACCGCCGTCCCCACCCGTGCCCCCGGTTCCGTCCCCACCCGTGCCCCCGGCGTCGGCGCCGGCGCCGACGCCTCCGCCGCGCCGCGTCCGAACGACCTCCGTCTGCTGCTGCCCGCCGTCGCCGCCTGGGTGGTCACGGCCGCGCTCCTCGGCCAGGGGCCCGGGCACGGCGCAGCCCTCGCGGTCGCGGACGGTGCGTCGGCGCTCCTCGGGCTGGTCCTCCTCGTCCTGCGGATGGGGCCGGACGGCGGCCCGTTCCGTCACCGGTCCGCCACCGTGACCCTCGCGGCCGTGCTGCTCACCGCGGCCGCCGCCACGACGGCGACCCTGCTGCACACCGCCGACCTGCACCGCGGGCCGCTGCCCGAACTGGCCCGCAGCGCCGCCCCGGCACCCGAGGTCGGCGTCGACCTCACCGTCACCGGAGACCCGCGCGTGCGCATCTCCCGCGGCGGCGGCTCCGGATCCGAACAGGCCCTGCTCACCGTGGACGCCGTGGTGGACCGCGTCACCGTTCCCGACGGCGTCCTCCCCGGCGCGCCGGGCCCGCGCACCGTCCGCACCCGCACGCCGGTCACCGTCCTGGTCCGCGGCGCGGACACCGGCGCGTGGGAGCGGCTGCTGCCCTCGACCCGGCTCGCCGCCGAGGTGACGGTCCGTCCGGCGGACGATCGTGCGGGCGAGTCGGCGGCGCTGCTGGTCGCCCACGGCGAGCCGCGGCACCTCGCGCCGCCGAACCTGCCGCAGCGGATCGCCGGGCGGCTCCGGGCGGGGCTGCGCGAAGCCACCGACGACCTGCCCGCGGACGAGCGGGGGCTGCTGCCCGGCCTCGTCGTGGGGGACACCTCCCGGCTGCCGGACGACCTCTGGGAAGCGTTCCGGGACACCGACCTGGCCCATCTGGTCGCGGTCAGCGGGGCCAACCTGGCGATCGTGCTGGGCGTCCTGCTCGGTGCCCCGGGGCGGGCCGGCACCGCCGAACGGAGCGGACTCGCCGCGCTGCTCGGGATCCCGCTGCGCACCACGGCGCTGCTCGGCGCCGCCGTCACGCTGGCCTTCGTGACGATCTGCCGCCCGGAGCCCAGCGTGCTCAGAGCGGCGGGGACGGGGCTGATCGGGCTGCTGGCGCTGGCCACCGGCCGTCCGCGCCAGGCGGTGCCGGCGCTGGCGGGCACGGCGCTGCTGCTGGTCCTCCTGGACCCGTACCTGGCGCGCTCCTTCGGCTTCCTGCTGTCGGTGCTCGCCACGACCGGCCTGCTGGTCCTCGGTCCGCGCTGGGCGGACGCCCTGCGGGCGCGCGGCTGGCCGCACCACCTCGCGGGCGCCGTCGGGGCGACGGCGGCGGCCCAGGCGCTCTGCGCGCCGGTGACGGTGGTGCTGTCCGGGCACGTCAGCCTCGTCGGGATCCCGTGCAACCTGCTGGCCGAGCTGGCGGTGGCCCCGGCGACCCTGCTGGGCTTCGCGGTCCTGGTGCTCGACCCGCTCCTGCCCGCGCCGGCCCGGTGGCTCGCCGAGGCCGCCGCGGTCCCGGCTGGCTGGCTGGCCGCGGTCGCCCGGCACGGCGCGGAGCTCCCGGGTGGTCAGCTGTCCTGGCCCGGAAGTTGGTTCGGCACGCTGAGCCTCGCCGTCGGCACGGCCGCGCTCTGCTGCGCGGCGCCCGCGCTGCTGCCCCGGCGGGCCGGGGCCGGTGGGCGCGGGCTGCGCGGCCGGTTCCGGGTGGTCGCGGTGGGTGTCCTGCTGCTGGTCCTGCTCGTGGTGCTGCTGCGGCCGCCACTGCTGGCCCGGATCGCGACGGGCTGGCCGCCGCCGGACTGGCGGCTGGTCATGTGCGACGTGGGGCAGGGCGACATGCTGGTGCTGCCGGTGGTCCCGGAGGGCGGGGGCCCGCCCGACAGCGCGGTGGTGGTGGATGCGGGGCCCGATCCGCAGGCGGCCGACCGCTGTCTGCGCGACCTGGGGATCACCCGGGTGCCGCTCCTCCTGGCGACCCACTTCCACGCCGATCACGTCGAGGGTCTGCCGGGGGTGCTGCACGGCCGGCACGTCGCGGCGGTGCAGGGGACGGCGGTGAACGATCCCCCGGGCGAGGCCGCCCGGGTCGCGGCCTGGGCGGCGCAGGCCGGGATCCCGCTGACGCGGGCCGGCCGCGGTGAGCGCCGGTCGGCGGGGGCCGGGGTCCGCTGGGAGGTGTTGTGGCCGGACGGAGAGGAGCCGACGGTGATGTCGGGTGCGAACAACGCGAGCGTCGCGCTGCTGGTGACCCTGGCGGGCGGTGTGCGGATGGCCCTGCTGGGCGACCTGGAGCCGCCGGCGCAGGAGGCCCTGTTGAGCCGGCTGAGGACGGCCGGGAAGGAGAGCAAGGTGGACGTGCTGAAGGTGGCGCACCATGGTTCGGCCTACCAGGACTGGGAGTTGACGGCGGCGTTGAGCCCCCGGGTGGCTCTGATCTCCTGCGGCGAGGACAACCCGTACGGCCACCCGTCGCCGCGCACGGTGGACCGGCTGCGGACGCTGGGCGCCACGGTGCTGCGAACGGACCGCATGGGAGACATCGCGGTGACGGGCGACACCCCGGGCCGCCTGGGCGCCGCCGTGCACCCGCACGCCGGGCGCCCCGGCCCCGGCCCCCACAAGCCGCGCGCCACCCACGGGGCCGGGCCCAGCGCCTCCCTCGCGGCGCGCGCAGGCCACGGCCAGCGCGCGCCGCCCTGGTAACCCCCACCACCTTCCTCCCCGGCCACGTGCGTGGATGGGGTTTGGGGTTGGGGGCACGTGGCCGGGGAGGAGGAGTGGGGTGGGGCTGGGCCCGGCAGAAACGATTCTTCACGCCCGGCCCGAGCGGCACGCTCGGGCCGGGCGAACAGCGGGGGTGAGCCGTGTGGGTATCGCACGGCACCCGCACGGGGGAGCAGCGCAGGCAGGGGGGAAGGTGGTGTCGCCGCGCTCCGGGCGAGCCCGGAGCGCCGCGGCCCCAAACAGGCCCCCCCACGGGCCGGGGGCCACAGAGCCGCGCCCCCCCCCCCCCCCCCCCCCCGTGGGAAGAGGGCCACACCCCAAAAAA
>NZ_JBHVTL010000003.1:101956-239616 GCF_042884635.1 Kitasatospora sp. NPDC058115 | reverse complement strand
GGGGCGGGCCTCCCCGGGGGGGTGCGCGGTGGGGTTACCCCCCGCCCCCCGCCGGGGGCCCCCGCCCGGCCGGGGGGCAGGGGGGTGGCCCGCGGCCCGGGGCCCCCCGGGCCCGCGGCGCCAGAAACGTGCACCCAGCAGGGCGAGGGAAGCACTGAGCGGCCCATCCACCCCCACGCGCAGGAGTAGGAAGTCGGCCGAACCGACTTCCTACTCCAGGCGACCCACGAGCGGACCCGCCGCAACGCCCGGCCCCGAGCAGCACGCTCGGGGCCGGGCACGTGCAGGAGTGGTGGTGGGCGGGGCGCGGTAGGGCTTGGGCCCGACGGCCGTGGGGCGGAGCCCCGGGGTGTGCGTGCCCGGCCCGAGCGCACAGCTCGGGCCGGGCACCACCCGGGATCCGCGAACGGGGCCGCCCCCGTTGGGCGGCGCGAGGAGAGGGCGACGCCGCGCTCCGCGCGGGCACGACGTGCGGCCCGTCGGCCGGAGTGGGAAGTCGGCGGGGCCGACTTCCCACTCCGAGGATCAGTGCTCCTCGCGCCAGCCCTCGTGGGAGGTGGCGACGGCGTCGAGGGCAAGGAGAAGAGCCGCGGTCCATCCCGCCTCGGGCGGTTCGACGACCACCAGCCACTGGGCGTCCTCGGCGTCGTCCTCCCCGGCGAGGGCGTCGCGGACGATGTCGAGCTCGCCGAGGTCCGGGTGGTCCGCGCCGAGCTCCTCCGCGGCCTCCTCGGCGGCGTCGCGGTCGGGCAGGACGAGCAGCTGCCGGGCGTGCGGGTCGAACTCGGCCGGCAGGTCGGTGGTGGGGTCTTCGGTCACCCCCCCATTCTCCAGGCACAGAGCTGTCCGTCCCCCATGGGATGCTGGTAGGCGATGGCCAGGAAGAGTGCACCCGACGACCTGCTCGCCCCGCTGACCCTCGCGGTCGGCCAGGAGGAGCTGCTGCTGGACCGCGCGGTCGCCCAGGTGGTGGCCGCGGCGAAGGCCGCCGACCCGGACACCGACGTGCGGGACCTCCCGCCGGGCGGCCTGCAGCCGGGCAGCCTGGCCGAGCTGACCACCCCGTCGCTCTTCGCCGAGCGCAAGGTCATCGTGGTCAGGGCCGCCCAGGACCTCTCCGCCGACTCCGTCAAGGAGGTCAAGGCGTACATCGAGGCCCCCGCCGAAGAAGTGATCATGGTCCTGGTGCACGCGGGCGGCGCCAAGGGCAAGGGCCTGCTGGACGCGGGCCGCAAGGCGGGCGGCCGCGAGGTGGCCTGCGCCAAGCTCGCCAAGGCGAGCGAGCGGCTGGCCTTCGTCCGGGGCGAGTTCCGCACGCTCGGCCGCTCGGCGACACCGGAGGCTTGCCAGGCCCTGCTGGACGCGCTCGGCAGCGACCTGCGCGAGCTCGCGGCCGCGTGCAGCCAGCTCACCTCCGACGTCGAGGGCGCCATCGACGAGACCGTGGTGGCCCGCTACTACAGCGGCCGCGCCGAGGCGACCGGCTTCGAGGTGGCGGACCTGGCGGTCACCGGCCGGGCCGCCGAGGCGCTGGAGCGGCTGCGCTGGGCGCTGGCCGTCGGCCAGCCGCCCACCGGCATCACCTACGCCCTGGCCTCCGGCGTCCGCAGCATCGGCCGGCTGGCGTCCGCCGGGCGGAACATGCGCCCGGCGGACCTGGCGCGCGAGCTGGGCATGCCGCCGTGGAAGGTCGAGCGGGTCCGCCAGCAGATGCGCGGCTGGACGGGCGACGCCGTGGCCACCGCCCTGACCGCGATCGCCCAGGCGGACGCTGCCGTCAAGGGCGGTTCCGACGACCCGGCCTTCGCGCTGGAGCGGGCCGTCGTCGCCGTGGCGAGGGCCGCCCGGGCCGGCTCCCGGACGCCGTCGTACTGATCCGGCGGGACGGCGGCCCCCGCCACAGGCCGCCATGGCGCGTCAGGCCCCGCCGATCGCCCTGAGCATGTCCCGGGTGTCGTCGAGCATGGCCTTGCGCACGGTTTCGCGGTCCAGCGTGTGGTTCTTGCCGACCTGGTAGTTGTCCGTCCAGTACAGCGAGTACGTCATGGCGCCGTCGCGGACCTGAAGGTAGTAGTTGATGTCGTGGAAGGTCTTGTCCGAGCTGGTCGGCTCGTCGCCGTAGGCGAAGTAGGCCTCCTCGCCGAGGCCCGGAGCGTCGGTGATCTCGTACTTCTGCTGCTCGAAGTAGTGCCGCACGGCGGCGAACTCGGGGACGGAGTCGACGGCCTTGTGCAGTTCGGCCCGGATGTCGAGGGTGGCGTACTCGGGGGTCTCGCTGCCGTCGGGCGTGCGCTTCATCAGGGCGTAGCAGCGCATGACGTCCATGGACTCGCTGCGGCCGGTGTGCTCCAGCGGGTAGTTGTCGACCATCTTGTACTTGCCGCGGAACGCCGTGAGCTTGCCCGCGTCGCAGATCCGGTCGACGGGGTGGTAGCCGCGGACGCTCTTCGCGGCCGAGCCGGAATCGCCGTCGACGATGCCGGGCACCAGCACGACGGTGCCGGTCCAGACCACCGACGCGAGGATCGCGCCGACGAACGCCCACACCGCGTTGCGCCGCAGCCCGCCGCCCCGCCCGCCACCCGCCGCGGGACCACCCGCCGCAGGACCACCGGGCGCGCTGGGCAGGCCGGGCGGCGGCCCGAAGCCGGGAGGACTGTTCGGCGCCGACGGCTGCGGCTGCGGTTGCTGAGGGAATCCGGCGAAGCCGGGTCCGCCCTGCGACGGCGGTGGCGATGGCGGTGGCGGCGGTGTCCCCAATGTGTGCCCCCCTCGGGCCCTCGACGCGGGATGCCGGTCACCCGGGACCCTACCGGTCCCACCGGAGACCGGGACAGGCATCCCGGAGGTCCGCCCGCCCAGTGGGGTCAGGCCCTCATTGACCACGCGCCCCAGGGCGAGGCCGTGCGCGCACGCACCCACGCGACCGCGCTGTCGGAAGGGCCGACGGCGTGTATGCCCTTGGTCGAGGCGAGCGCACGGACGCTCAACCCTGACCCCCAGGGGCTGGCCGAGACCGTCTTCCACGCCTTGCAGAACAAACGGAGGCGTGGTCGCGCAGTGTTAAGGGTGCGCTGGGGTTTGCACCCACCAGCCGTGGTCCAACGGTGCGCGCCCCCGGTTCCCTGGGCAAGCCCTGCAACACCAGATGTCAACGGCGAAGGGCTCATCATGGGCATGAGGACGAGCAATCTGCCGGAGTGGCTGACCGCCACGGACCGGCTTCGGCTCTACTCGCCGGAGGAGGTCATCGAGATGGGGCTCCTCCCGTACACCATCGGCACCCTCAAGGATGCCGCCTACCGTAAACGCATTCCTTATATCAAGGTCGCTGGCAAGATCCGCTTTCGACTCGACCACATCTGGCAGATCCAGCAGGCCGGTGAGTACAACCCGGTCCTCGGCCGCCGTGCGCGCTGAAGTCTTGCCGTTCACCGTTGAGTCGGGCATGCGGCGCTGCCGGCCTGGCCAGCAGGTGACATTCGAGGCCAGCGGTATCGAGTACGGCGTGAACGGGGTTGCCCAGAGCAAGCTGGGCCGATGACCCGAACCTGGGGCACGGGCTGAAGGTGGACATCAGTGCG
This sequence comes from Kitasatospora sp. NPDC058115, assembly GCF_042884635.1. Taxonomy (NCBI): domain Bacteria; kingdom Bacillati; phylum Actinomycetota; class Actinomycetes; order Kitasatosporales; family Streptomycetaceae; genus Kitasatospora; species Kitasatospora sp. NPDC058115. Next base: position 236,032 of record NZ_JBHVTL010000003.1, on the reverse strand, counting down.
GTGATCGAGGCCGGCCGGGTACTCTGCTGAGGTTCCCAGACACAGCGAGGCGCTCGGCTGCCATGGTGTCGGCCGGGCACCTCGTGTCGTTCGGTTACGCCGCGTGGTTGGCCCGGCGATACTGCTCGGTGTGCATCCGTTGGTTGGCTGCCTCGTTCAACGCTGGGCTACGCCCGTTCGGCGATCTTCGATCCAGCGGTCAAGGCGGCCGGGCTCGACGGCCTCGGCCTCACCCCGCACAAGCTCCGGCACACCGCGGCTTCGCTGGCGATCGCGGCCGGCGCGGACGTCAAGGTGGTGCAGCAGATGCTCGGCCACAAGTCGGCGGCCATGACGCTCGACGTCTACGGGCACCTGTTCCCGGACCGCCTCGACGAGGTGGCGAACGCGCTCGACACGGGCCGCGCCGCCGCACTGGCGGCCAGGACTGCGCTCGCCGCGTAGCGGTCCGTCCGGATCCATGTGTACAAAATGCGTACTGCCCGCCCGGTGTGTACCGGACGGGCAGTAGTGAAAGGGCCTATGAGCTGCCGCTTTCGGTCAATCTGTGTGCACCGCACCCGCGTGGCGAACGCAGGCCGCGTGCGGTGCGAAGTGTGCTCTGCCTCGGGTTTCCGGGTAGAGGGCCGGGTCGTCCCGAGGGGGTGGGGCCGTCGAGGCGGCCCCGGGGGCGTCAGGCCTGGACGGCCGCGTTGACGCGCTTGGTGATGGCCGACTTCTTGTTGGCGGCCTGGTTGGCGTGGATGACGCCCTTGCTCACGGCCTTGTCCAGCGCCTTGGAGGCGGCGCGGGCCAGCTCGGTGGCCTTCTCGGTCTCGCCGGCGGCAGCGGCCTCACGGGCCTTGCGCAGGGCGGTCTTCAGCGAGGACTTGACGGCCTTGTTGCGCAGGCGCGCCTTCTCGTTGGTCTTGTTGCGCTTGATCTGGGACTTGATGTTCGCCACGAAAGAGCCTCAGTCTGTGTCATCGGTTCTGAAGTCCCCCCGGCCGGAGGCTGGGGAGGGCTGCACCGCGCGGCCGTCGGACCAGCTGAGAGGGCATGCCGAGGCCAGGTGCAGCGCCCAACGCTACCAGGGGCGCCCGGTCCGGCCCAAACCGGGCGCTGGCGCGCGGCCCGCTCGCGGGAAGTGGGAGGATGGGAGGAACTATCTCGATCGGACGACCGTCCGGTCGCCCGGGAAGCCGGTCAGCGATGATCCGGACACCCCCGGCCCCCGGACCAACGGAGAATCGGACCAAGGTGCCCGCGACCCCCAGCAATGTGCCAGAGCCCAGCCGTACCGACCCGGCGCTGATCCGCAACTTCTGCATCATCGCCCACATCGACCACGGCAAGTCGACGCTCGCCGACCGGATGCTGCAGATCACCGGTGTGGTCGACCCGCGGCAGATGCGCGCCCAGTACCTCGACCGGATGGACATCGAGCGCGAGCGCGGCATCACGATCAAGTCGCAGGCCGTCCGACTCCCCTGGGCGCCGAAGACCGGCCCGAACGTCGGCAGCACGCACATCCTCAACATGATCGACACCCCGGGCCACGTGGACTTCACGTACGAGGTGTCCCGGTCCCTCGCGGCCTGCGAGGGCACCATCCTGGTCGTCGACGCGGCCCAGGGCATCGAGGCGCAGACCCTCGCCAACCTGTACCTGGCGCTGGAGAACGACCTCACGATCGTCCCGGTGCTGAACAAGATCGACCTGCCGGCCGCCCAGCCGGAGAAGTACGCCGAGGAAATCGCGCACATCATCGGCTGCGACCCGGGCGACGTCCTGAAGGTCAGCGCCAAGACCGGTCTCGGCGTCGAGGACCTGCTGGACCACATCGTCAACACCGTCCCGGCCCCGGTCGGCGTCGCGGAGGCCCCGGCCCGCGCGATGATCTTCGACTCGGTGTACGACGCCTACCGCGGCGTGGTCACCTACGTCCGGGTGGTCGACGGCCAGCTGACCAAGCGCGAGCGCATCGCCATGATGTCCACCGGCGCGACCCACGAGCTGCTGGAGATCGGCGTCATCTCGCCGGAGCCGAAGGTCGCCGACGGCCTGGGCGTCGGCGAGGTGGGCTACATCATCACCGGTGTGAAGGACGTCCGGCAGTCCAAGGTCGGTGACACCATCACCTCGCAGCACAAGGGTGCCACCGAGGCGCTGGGCGGCTACAAGGACCCGCGTCCGATGGTCTTCTCCGGCCTGTACCCGCTGGACGGCTCGGACTACCCGCTGCTGCGCGACGCGCTGGACAAGCTGCGGCTGAACGACGCGGCCCTGGTGTACGAGCCGGAGACCTCGGTGGCGCTCGGCTTCGGCTACCGCTGCGGCTTCCTCGGCCTGCTGCATCTGGAGATCATCCGGGAGCGCCTGGAGCGCGAGTTCAACCTCGACCTCATCTCCACCGCCCCGAACGTGGTCTACCGGGTGATCATGGAGGACGGCACCGAGCACACCGTCACCAACCCGAGCGAGTTCCCCACCGGCAAGATCGCCGAGGTGTACGAGCCGGTCGTGCGCGGCACCATCCTGGCGCCCAACGAGTTCGTCGGCGCGATCATGGAGCTGTGCCAGTCCCGCCGCGGCAACCTCCAGGGCATGGACTACCTGTCCGAGGACCGGGTCGAGCTGCGCTACACCCTGCCGCTCGCCGAGATCGTCTTCGACTTCTTCGACCAGCTGAAGTCCAAGACCCGCGGCTACGCCTCGCTCGACTACGAGCCCATCGGCGAGCAGACCGCCAACCTGGTGAAGGTCGACATCCTGCTGCACGGCGACGCGGTCGACGCGTTCTCCGCGATCGTGCACAAGGACAAGGCCTACAGCTACGGCGTGATGATGGCCGGCAAGCTGCAGAAGCTGATCCCGCGCCAGCAGTTCGAGGTGCCGATCCAGGCCGCGATCGGCTCGCGGGTGATCGCCCGCGAGACCGTCCGCGCGATCCGCAAGGACGTCCTCGCCAAGTGCTACGGCGGTGACATCTCCCGGAAGCGGAAGCTGCTGGAGAAGCAGAAGGAAGGCAAGAAGCGGATGAAGATGGTCGGCCGCGTGGAGGTCCCGCAGGAGGCCTTCATCGCCGCGCTGTCCACCGACGCCGAGGCGCCCAAGGGCGAGAAGAAGTAGGCGAGAAGAAGTAACGGCGCCGCCACCGGGGCCCGGGACGCACGACGCGTCCCGGGCCCCCGTGCGTGGTCCCCGCCGCTCAGCGCAGCGACATCACGACGCTCCGGAGGATCGCCGCCTTGGCCAGCCGCCCGGCCCGCCCGGTGAGCACGGCGGGCCGCATCGAGTCGTCGCCGTGGATGAACTGCAGCAGCCCGTCGCGGCGCCCGAGGCTCAGGCACTGCACGACGTAGCGGAACGCGAACGGCTCGTCGGTGCGCCCGGTGAGCACCTTGCCGAGGTACTGGCCCTGCGGCAGCGCGGTCGCGCAGCCCATCCGCAGGGTGCCGGTGCCGGGCACGGTGACCTCGGCGGCGTCGCCGATCACGTACACCTCGGGGTGCGAGACCGACCGCAGGTGGTCGTCGACGACCGCCCGCCCGTCGGGGGTGACGGCGAGGCCGGCCTCGGCGGCCAGCGGCTGCGGCTCCATCGAGGCGGCCCAGACGACCAGGTCGGCGTCGATCCGGCCGGCGGCGGTGGTCAGGCCCCCGGTGTCGACGGCGGTGACGGCGGCGTGCTCGTGGACCGCGACGCCGAGTCCGCGCAGCACCTTGTGGACGTGGTCGTGGCCCCTGGCCGAGAACCAGCCGCCGACCTGCCCGGCGGCGACGATCCGCACGGTCCAGCGGGGGTGGGCCTCGGCGAGCTCGGCGGCCAGCTCGATGCCGGTGGCGCCGCCGCCGACGACCGCGACGGTGCCGGGGCGCTGCGCGGTGCGCAGCCGCTCGGCGATCTCGGCGGCCCGCTCGACGGGGTGGGCGTGCTCGGCGGCGCCGGGGACGTCGTGCCAGGCGGTGCGGCTGCCGAGGGCGTAGACGAGGGTGTCGTAGGCGAGGGCGTCGCCGTTGTCGAGGAGGACCTTGCGCCCGGCGAGGTCGAGTTCGGTGGCGCGGGCCCGGACGTGCCGCACGCCGCGCCCGCGCAGCACCTCGGCGACGGCGGGCCGGCGCACGGGCAGGCCGGCGCTGGTCTCGTGCTGGCGGATGCGGTGCAGGATGCGGCTCTCGGGGGCGACCAGGGTCACCCGGCCGCGCTTGCCGGCCCGGGTCGCGGCGGCGAGGCCCGCGTAGCCGGCACCCAGTACGACGATCTGCTTCTCGGTCATGTCGTCCCGCTCCTTCGTGGCGCCGTCGGCGGCGTCCTCTCGCGGTGCCCCCGGGGTGGCCGGGGAGCGCTTCTCCGCGTGTTCGGAAGGGGGACGACGGTGCCCGCGGGAGTGTGACGGTGACCTGCGTCACACCTCCGGGCCGGCGGCGGGGGCGTTGAGGTGGGCGAGCTTCTCCGGGTTGACCACGGCGTAGGCCTCGGTGATCCGGCCGTCGGCGACGGCGAAGGCCAGCACGCCGCCGATCACGCCCGGCTGCGCGTACCAGACCAGGCCGGGCTCGCCGTTGACCAGCGCGAACTCCACCGCCTCGGCGGTGACCCACTTGGCGACGAGGCCCAGGACGAGCCGGGAGACCTTCTCGGCGCCGAGCACCGGGCGGAGGCCGGCGGAGACGACGCCGCCGCCGTCGGAGTGCCAGACGATGCCGGGGTCGAGGACGGCGAGCAGGCCCTCGATGTCGCCGCGGACGCTGGCGGCAGTGAACGCCTCGACGGCCTGGCGGTGCTCGGCGGGGTCGGCGGCGGTGCGCCGCCCGCCGTCCTTGATCCGGCGCCGGGCGCGGGAGGCGAGCTGGCGGGTGGCGTCGGGGCTGCGCTCCAGGGAGGCGGCGATCTCGTCGAAGCCGACGGCGAAGACGTCGTGCAGGACGAAGGCGGCGCGCTCGGCCGGGGTGAGCTGTTCGAGGACGGCGAGCAGCGCGAGCGAGACGGATTCGCCGCGTTCGGCGAGGTCGGCGGGGGAGGCGGGGGCGTCCTGGTAGGAGAGGGACGGCTCGGGCAGCCATTCGCCGACGTAGGACTCGCGGCGGGCCCGGGCGGAGCCGAGCTGGTCGTAGCAGAGGCGGGTGACGACGGTGGTGAGGTAGGCGCGGGGGTCGGCGACGGCGGTGCGGTCGGCGGCGCGCCAGCGCAGCCAGGCCTCCTGGAGGACGTCCTCGGCGTCGGTGAAGGAGCCGAGCATCCGGTAGGCGACGGAGCCGAGGTAGCGCCGGTGGGTCTCGAAGAGGTCCGGGCCGTCGGCGGCGGGCTCGAAGACGCCAGGGCCGTCGGCGCCCGGTTCGGTGGCGCCCGGCTCGGCGGCGGCTGTCGACGGTTCGTCACTCACGCCCCCACCGTAGCGCCCGCCGCCCCGGCGACCGCGGGCGCGGGGCCCGGACGCGCGGGGTCCGGGCGCGCGGGGCCCGGACGCGCGGGGCCCGGGCGCGCGGGGACCCCGGCCCGGACGCGCGGGAGCCCGGGGCGGACGCACCGTCCGTCCGCCCCGGGCTCCCCGGCGGGCCGTGACGCTACTCGACCTCGGCGACCGCCTCGGCGAACTGCGCCTTGTAGAGCCGGGCATAGGCCCCGTCGGCGGCGATCAGCTCGTCGTGGCCGCCCTGCTCGACGATGGAGCCGTTCTCCATGACGAGGATGACGTCGGCGTCCCGGATGGTGGAGAGCCGGTGGGCGATGACGAAGCTGGTGCGCCCGGTGCGCAGCCGGGCCATGGCCCGCTGGATGAGCACCTCGGTGCGGGTGTCGACGGAGCTGGTGGCCTCGTCGAGGACGAGGATCGAGGGCTGGGCGAGGAAGGCGCGGGCGATGGTGATGAGCTGCTTCTCGCCGGCGCTGACGCCGGTGCCCTCGTCGTCGATGACGGTGTCGTAGCCGTCGGGCAGGGTGCGCACGAAGCGGTCGACGTGGGCGGCCCGGGCGGCCTCGACGACCTGCTCGCGGGTGGCTCCGTCGGCGCCGTAGGCGATGTTGTCGGCGATGGTGCCGCCGAACAGCCAGGTGTCCTGGAGGACCATGCCGATGCCGGAGCGCAGGTCCTCGCGGGACATGGCGGCGATGTCGACGCCGTCGAGGGTGATCCGCCCGGAGCTGACCTCGTAGAACCGCATCAGCAGGTTGACCATGGTGGTCTTGCCGGCGCCGGTGGGGCCGACGATGGCGACGGTCTGGCCGGGTTCGACCTTGAGCGAGAGGTCCTCGATGAGTGGCTTGTCGGGGTCGTAGCGGAAGGCGACGTCCTGGAAGACGACCCGGCCGCGCACGGTGTCGGGGCGTTCGGGCATGGCCGGTTCGGGGGTCTGCTCGGGGGCGTCGAGGAGTTCGAAGACGCGCTCGGCGGAGGCGACGCCGGACTGCACCAGGTTGGCCATGCTGGCGACCTGGGTGAGCGGCTGGCTGAACTGGCGGGAGTACTGGATGAACGCCTGGACGTCGCCGATGGACAGCGCGCCGCCGGCCACCCGCAGGCCGCCGACGACGGCGATCAGCACGTACTGGAGGTTGCCGATGAGCATCATCGCGGGCTGGATGATGCCGGAGATGAACTGGGCCTTGAAGCTGGAGGCGTAGAGGGCCTCGTTGTGCTCGCGGAAGGTCTCCGCGGACTCCTTCTGCCGGCCGAAGACCTTGACCAGGGTGTGGCCGGTGTACATCTCCTCGATGTGTGCGTTGAGCTGTCCGGTGGACTTCCACTGCTGGACGAACTGGGGCTGGGCGCGCTTGCCGACGCGGGTGGCGACGACGACGGACAGCGGGACGGCGATCAGGGCGATGAGGGCGAGCAGCCAGGAGATCCAGAACATCATGGCCAGCACGCCGACCACGGTGAGCAGCGAGTTGACCACCTGGCCCATGGTCTGCTGCATGGTCTGGCTGATGTTGTCGATGTCGTTGGTGACCCGGCTGAGGACTTCGCCGCGGGGCTGCTTGTCGAAGTAGCTGAGCGGCAGCCGGGCGAGCTTGGCCTCGGTGTCCTGGCGCAGCCGGTAGCCGGCGCGCTGGATGGCGTGGGCGGCGAGGCGGCCCTGGACGACGCCGAAGACGGCGGCGGCGACGTAGATGGCGAGGACCCAGAGCAGGATGGTGCCGATGGCGCCGAAGTCCATGCCCTGGCCGGGGGTGAAGTCGACGGCGGAGAGCAGGTTGGCGAGGTCGCCGTCGCCGCGGGCGCGCAGGCCGTCGATGATCTGCTGCTTGGAGGCGTCGGCGGGGAAGCGGCCGCTGACGACGCCGGCGAAGATCAGGTCGGTGGCGTGGCCGAGGATCCTGGGGCCGATGACGGCGGCGCCGATGCTGAGGACGCCGAGGGCGAGGACGCCGGCGATGAGGGCGCGTTCGGGGCGCAGCAGTTTGAGTAGCCGCTTGCCGGAGCCCTTGAAGTCCATGGACTTCTCGGCGCCCTGGCCGCCCATGAAGCGTCCGGGGCCGGCGGGGCCGCGGCGGGCGGCGGCGGCCTGGGAGTCGCCGGCCGGCCCCGGCGGGCGCCCGCCGGGTGCGGGGGCCTTGTCGAGCCCGGGTGCCTTGTCGAGCCCGGGAGCCCCGCCGGGGCCGGGTGCCTTGCCGGGGCCGGGCGCGGATCCGGCCGCGGGCCTGTCGGGGCTGGTCACGCCGCCTCCTGCTCGGTGAGCTGGGAGAGCACGATCTCCCGGTACGTGGGGTTGCCGGCCATCAGCTCGCCGTGGGTGCCGCTGCCGACGACGGAGCCCTCGTCCAGGACGATGATCCGGTCGGCGTCGCGGATGGTGGAGACCCGCTGGGCGACGATCACCACGGTGGCCTCGGAGGTCTCGTGGGCGAGGGCCTTGCGCAGCCTGGCGTCGGTGGCGTAGTCGAGCGCGGAGAAGGAGTCGTCGAACAGGTAGACGTCGGGGCGGCGCACCAGGGTGCGGGCGATGGCCAGGCGCTGGCGCTGGCCGCCGGAGACGTTGCCGCCGCCCTGGGAGATGGGCGCGTCCAGGCCTTCGGGGAGCTGTTCGACGAATTCCCTGGCCTGGGCGATCTCCAGGGCGTGCCAGAGTTCCTCGTCGGTGGCGTCGGGCCGGCCGTAGCGCAGGTTGCTGGCGACGGTGCCGGAGAACAGGTAGGGCTTCTGGGGGACGAGTCCGACGCTGTCGGCGAGCGTCCCGGGGGCGAGTTCGCGGACGTCGACGCCGCCGAGCAGGACCTGGCCGGAGGTGGCGTCGAAGAGCCGCGGGACGAGGCCGAGCAGGGTGGACTTCCCGCTGCCGGTGGAGCCGATGACGGCGGTGGTCTCGCCGGGGCGGGCGGTGATGCCGATGCCGCGCAGCACGGAGGCCTCGGCGCCGGGGTAGCGGAAGTCGACGTCGCGCAGTTCGAGGTGGCCGCGGCGCAGCATCCCGGTGACGGGGTCGGAGGGCGGCACGACGCTGGAGGAGGTGTCGAGGACTTCCTGGATGCGTTCGGCGCAGACCTCGGCGCGCGGCACCATCATGAACATGAAGGTGGCCATCATGACGCTCATGAGGATCTGCAGCAGGTAGGAGAGGAACGCGGTGAGGGCGCCGATCTCCATGTCGCCGCTGTTGATCCGGTGGGCGCCGAACCACAGGACGGCGACGCTGGAGACGTTGACGACGAGCATGACGCCGGGGAACAGGTAGGCCATCAGCCGGCCGACCTGGAGCGAGACGTCGGTGAGGTCCTCGTTGGCGCCGGCGAACCGGTTCTGCTCGTGGTCGTCCTTGACGAAGGCGCGGATGACCCGGATGCCGGTGATCTGCTCGCGCAGCACCCGGTTCACGGTGTCGATCCGCTCCTGCATGCTGCGGAAGCGCGGGCGCAGCCGGCGGACCAGGGCGGCGACCACGACGCCGAGGGCGGGGACGACGGCGAGCAGCAGTCCGGAGAGCGGCACGTCCTGGTTGAGGGCCATGATGATGCCGCCGACGCACATGATCGGTGCGGCGACCATCAGGGTGAACGACATCAGGACCAGCATCTGGACCTGCTGGACGTCGTTGGTGGTGCGGGTGATCAGGGAGGGGGCGCCGAACTGGCCGATCTCGCGGGCGGAGAAGCCCTGGACGCGGTCGAAGACGGCGGCCCGGACGTCGCGGCCGACGGCCATGGCGGTGCGGGCGCCGTAGTAGACGGCGCAGATCGAGCAGAGGGTCTGGAGGAGGGTGACGCCGATCATCACGGCGCCCACGCGCAGGATGTAGCCGGTGTCCCCCTTGACCACTCCGCCGTCGATGATGTCGGCGTTGAGTGTGGGCAGGTAGAGCAGCCCGAGGGTGGAGACCAGCTGGAGCAGCACCAGCAGGGTGATCGGTCGGGTGTAGGGGCGTAGGTACGCCCTGAGCAGTCTGATCAGCACTGGCTCACTCTTGTCGTCGGCGGCGGCTTTGGCATCCCAATTCTCGTTGGTCGGGGGTCCGGCACAGGAGATTCCGGGCAAGCGAGCCGGATCTTTGTCCAGTCCTTTGCCGAACGTGCCGGGGTGCGCGGAGGTGCCGTGCACCGCCGGTCCGGGAGGGTGTCAGGTCGGTCCGCCCTCTTACGGAATGACCGGTTTCCCCCTAGGCTGCTGGCAGCCCTCTTGTTACTCGCCGGTACCGGTTCCGGCCGGCAGGGGGCCGGCGGCCGCCCCCACGGACGTCACATCCTTCAGACAGACGGCCACCCGCTCCCGGAGGTCCTCGTTGAGTTCCGCGCAGTCCCTGATCGACTCCGGCCGTACCGACATCGTCGCCGGGCGCCCCGCCTCCGTCGCCCACCTGTTCCAGGAACGGGTGGCGCTGACGCCCGGCGGCGAGGCCTACCGCCACCCCGTCCCGGTGGACGAGCACGCGGCGGACAGCACCCCCGGCGCCGAGCAGTGGCGTTCGCTGACCTGGGCGCAGACCGCCGCCCGGGTGTACGCGGTGGCGGCCGGCCTGCTGTCCCTGGGCATCGAGGCCGAGGACCGGGTGGCGCTGGCCTCCTCCACCCGGCTGGAGTGGATCCTCGCCGACCTCGGCAACATGTGCGCGGGCGCGGCCACCACGGCCGTCTACCCGAGCACCAACGCCGACGAGACCGCGTTCATCCTCTCCGACTCCGGCTCGCGGGCTCTGTTCGCCGAGAACGCCGCCCAGCTGGACAAGGTGGTCGCCGAGCTGGACCGGCTGCCCGGGCTGGAGACGGTGATCCTGTTCGACGCGCCGGACGGGGCCCCGCGGGCGGGCCGGTTGCGGGTGATCACCCTCGCCGAGCTGGAGCGGCTCGGTGCCGAGCACCTGGCCGCCCACCCGGACGCCGTCGAGAAGGCGGTCGCCGCCCTCGGCAAGGAGCAGCTCGCCACCCTCATCTACACCTCCGGCACCACCGGCCGCCCCAAGGGCGTGCGCCTGGTGCACGACTGCTGGGCCTACGAGGGGCGGGCGCAGGAGGCGAGCGGGCTGCTGGCCGCCGACGACGTGCAGTTCATGTGGCTGCCGCTGTCGCACGTGTTCGGCAAGACGCTGATCTCGGGGCAGATCGCGACCGGCCACGTGATGGCGGTGGACGGCCGGGTGGAGCGGATCATCCACAACCTGCCGGTGATCCGTCCGACCATCATGGCCTCGGCGCCGCGGATCTTCGAGAAGGTCTACAACGGCATCGCCGGCAAGGCCCGGGCGGAGGGCGGCGCCAAGTACCGGATCTTCCAGTGGGCGGCGCGCACCGCCCGCGACCACGCCCGCGCGGTCCAGGACTCCCGGGTGGCGACCGGCGTGGGCAGCGCCCCGGCGGCGCTGCGGATGAAGCACGCCCTCGCCGACAGGCTGGTGTACGCGAAGATCCGGGCCGCCTTCGGCGGGCGGCTGCGCGGGGCGGTGTCCGGCAGCGCGGCGCTGGCCCCGGAGATCGGCTACTTCTTCGTCGGCGCCGGGGTGCCGATCCTGGAGGGCTACGGCCTGTCCGAGACCAGCGCCGGTTCCTGCGTCAACCGGGCCGAGGACATCCGGGTGGGCACGGTGGGCCGTCCGCTGCCGGGCACCGAGGTGCGGATCGCCGAGGACGGCGAGATCCTGCTGCGCGGCCCCGGCGTCATGCGCGGCTACCACAACCTGCCGGAGAAGACCGCCGAGGTGCTGGAGGCGGACGGCTGGTTCCACACCGAGGACATCGGCGAGCTCTCCCCGGACGGCTTCCTGCGGATCACCGACCGCAAGAAGGACCTCTTCAAGACCTCCGGCGGCAAGTACGTCGCGCCGAGCGAGGTGGAGGGCCGGTTCAAGGCGGTCTGCCCGTTCGTCAGCAACATCCTGGTGATCGGCAACGGCCGCAACTACTGCACCGCGCTGATCGGCCTGGACGAGGCGGTGATCATGCCGTGGGCCGCCGAGCACGGCCTGGCCGGCAAGTCCTACGCCGAGGTGGTCGCCGACCCGGCCACCCACGCGCTGATCGACGGCTTCGTGCAGCGGCTCAACGGCCGGCTCCAGCGCTGGCAGACGATCAAGAAGTTCCACCTGCTGCCGCGCGACCTGGACATCGAGCACGGCGAGCTCACCCCGAGCCTGAAGATCAAGCGCCCGGTGGTGGAGCGGACCTACGCGGAGGCGGTCACCGCGATGTACGCGGGCGCCAACGAGGCCTGATCCGCCCGCCGTCCCGTACGGCCGGGGGGATCACCCCGGCCGTACGGGACAATGGGGTCATGCCCTCCGCACTTCCCGACGGCGAACCGGTGCCGTCCGACGGTTCCCTGCCCGCGCACGCCCTCGACGGGCTGGGCTCGCGGCCGTTCGGCTTCTACCTGCACGTGCCCTACTGCGCCAGCCGCTGCGGCTACTGCGACTTCAACACCTACACCGCCACCGAGCTGCGCTCCTCGGGCACCGTCGCCTCCCAGGAGACGTACGCGGACAACGTGGTCGCCGAGGTCCGGCTCGCCCGGCGGGTCCTCGGCGCGGACGCCCCGCCGGTGCGCACCGTCTTCCTCGGCGGCGGCACCCCGACCCTGCTGCCGGCCCGCGACCTGGTGCGGATGCTCGCCGCGATCCGCGAGGAGTTCGGGCTCGCCGACGGCGCCGAGGTCACCACCGAGGCCAACCCGGAGTCGGTGGACCCGGCGTACCTGGCGGAGCTGCGCGAGGGCGGCTACAACCGGATCTCCTTCGGCATGCAGTCGGCCCGCCCGCACGTGCTGCGGCTGCTGGACCGCCACCACACCCCCGGCCGCCCCGAGGCGTGCGTCGCCGAGGCCCGCGCGGCCGGCTTCGAGCACGTCAACCTCGACCTCATCTACGGCACCCCCGGGGAGTCCGACGACGACTGGCGGGCCTCGCTGGACGCCGCGATCGGCGCCGGCCCCGACCACGTCTCCGCCTACTCGCTGATCGTCGAGGAGGGCACCCGGCTGGCCGCCCGGGTCAACCGCGGCGAGCTGCCGATGATCGACGACGACGTGCACGCCGACCGCTACCTGATCGCCGAGCAGGCGCTGGCCGCGGCCGGCTACTCCTGGTACGAGGTCTCCAACTGGTCCACCACCGACGAGGGCCGCTGCCGGCACAACGAGCTGTACTGGACCGGCGGCGACTGGTGGGGCGCCGGCCCCGGCGCGCACAGCCACGTCGGCGGCGTGCGCTGGTGGAACGCCAAGCACCCGGCCGCCTACGCCCGGGCCCTCGCCGAGGGGCGCACCCCCGCCCAGGGCCGCGAGCGCCTCACCGCCGAGGACCGCCGCGTCGAGCGGATCCTGCTGGAACTGCGCCTCGCCGAGGGCATCCCCCTGGACTTGCTCACCACCGCCGGCCGCGCCGCCGCCGCCCGCGCCCTCGTCGACGGCCTCCTCGCCCCCGCCCCCTACGACCGGGGCCGCGCCGCCCTCACCCTCCAGGGCCGCCTGCTGGCCGACGCGGTGGTGCGTGACCTGGTGGACTGAGCGTCGTTACCGTGGTGTCAGCCGTCGGAGGGAGCGCGCACATGACCGCCATCGATGACCGGATGACGGGGATCTTCGAGAACCTGGAGGTCCCCGAAGGCTTCAAGGCCGAGCTCATCAGGGGGGAAATCGTGATGACGGCGAGGCCGGACCTGGCCCACAGCCTCATCGTCGAGGCGATCGTCGACCAGGTCCCGCGCAGTCGCTGGCACCGGCTCCAGACGCAGGACGTCGCATTCCCCGCCGACGCCAGCGAGCCGCAGCCGGATCTGGTGGTGATCGAGCGGGGAGCCGTCGAGGGGCCCGGGCGGCTGGTGCCGGCGCCGGCCGTGACGCTGGTGGTCGAGGTCGTGTCGAAGACCAGCGTGCTGCGCGACTACCGGACCAAACGGGAGCTGTACGCCGAGGGCGCGGTTCCCGTCTACCTGATCGTCGATCCGATCAAGGGCCTCTGCGTGCTGCTGACCGAGCCGACCCCGGCGGGGGCCTCGGGGGCGCCGGACTACGCGGCCGAGCGGACCACCAAGTTCGGCGAGCCGGTGCCGTTGGACCTGCTGGGCGTCGTTCTCGACACCTCGGAGTTCCGGACCTACTCCTGACCCGGGAGGGTGACGAAGTCGATCAGCTCCTCGACACGGCCCAGCAGCTCGGGCTCCAGGTCCTTGTAGGAGTTCACCGTCGACAGGATGCGCTTCCACGCGGCGGGGGTGTCCTCGGGCCAGCGCAGGCGGCGGCAGGTGCCGAGCTTGAAGTCCTCGCCGCGGGGGACGTCGGGCCAGGCGGGGATGCCGACGGAGGAGGGCTTCACGGCCTGCCAGACGTCGATGTAGGGGTGGCCGACGACCAGCACGTGCGGGCCGGTGACCCGGGCGGCGATGCGGTGCTCCTTGGTGCCGGGGAGCAGGTGGTCGACCAGGACGCCGAGGCGCCGGCCCGGGCCGGGGGCGAAGTCGGCGACGATCGCGGGCAGGTCGTCGACGCCCTCCAGGTACTCGACGACCACGCCCTCGATCCGCAGGTCGTCGCCCCAGACCCGCTCCACCAGCTCGGCGTCGTGCCGGCCCTCGACGTAGATCCGCGACTCGCGGGCCACCCGGGCCCGGGCGCCGGGGACGGCGAGCGAACCGGAGGCGGTGCGGCCGGGCGTGCGGGCGGGGGCCGGGCCCGTGGGCCGGACCAGGGTGACCGGGCGGCCCTCCAGCAGGAAGCCGCGCGGCACCAGCGGGAAGACCCGGTGCTTGCCGAACCGGTCCTCCAGGGTGACGGTGAAGCCCTCGGCGGTCTTCTCGCAGCGCACCACCGCCCCACAGAAGCCGCTCGCCGCCTCCTCGACCACCAGGTCCCGCTCCGCGGGCACCTCCGGGGCGGGCGCCTGCTTCTTCCACGGCGGGGTCAGATCGGGTCCGTACTGGCGGCTGCGCATTCCACGGAGTCTACGAGGCGTCAGCCGAGGTAGTAGGACGTGTTGATCGCCAGGACCTCGGCGAGTCGCTCGCGCAGGGCGGCGGCATGGCGCAGCGCCAGCGGCTCGGCGCCCGGGGCCGGGCGCACCCCGCGGTCGGTGAGCAGGTACACCACCCGCAGCGTGCGCAGGGTGTTGGAGACGGTCGCGGGGACGACGCCGGGCTCGCGCCGGCCGGTCGCGGCGATCGGATCGAGCCAGGCCAGCGCCTGGCGCTCGGTCAGTTCCGGGCGGGTGAGGACCTGGCCGACCGCGCGGCCGAGGCGGTCGTCCTCCATCGCGTCCAGGACGTGGTCGGTGGGGGCGAGCAGCCGGGCCGAGGCCAGCTCCAGCAGTGGCGCCGGGTCGGCCACCAGCGGGCTGCGGCCGAGCGCGCCCAGCAGGTCGGCGCCGTGCGCGACGGCGTGCAGCCAGCCGAGTTCGGCGTCCCAGCCGCGCAGGTCGGTCTCGGTCACGTACCAGTGGGCGAAGGCGTCCAGCCAGGCGGGGCGGTGGGCGCCGGCGTCGACGAGTTCGGCGAGGACCAGCGGGGCGAAGGTGCGGGCCTGGATCTCGGGGTCGGACAGCCGCTCGGCCATCTCGTCGCCGAGGGCGAGGCGCCGCTCCGGGGTGAGCAGCGGCACCCAGCGGCACAGCTGCTCGTAGGCGTGGGTGTCGCGGGTCCCGGAGTCGCGGGAGCGCAGGGCGGCGCTCACGGCGGCGAGCAGGTCGGGGGTGGGTTCGGCGGTCTCGATCTCGGTCCAGTTGATCACGGCCGGACCCTAGGCGGCCCGGGCCGCCGCGGCCAGCGGTTTTCGCCGCCCCGGGGCGTCCTCGCCGCCCGGCGTGGCGTCCTCACAGCCCCGGCGCGCCCCAGACCGGGAACCAGCGGGTGAGGTCCTTCTCCAGCCGCAGGTCGTTGCCGAGCATCGCGTTGACCTCCAGCTCCAGCGGGCTGTCGCGCTTCTCCCCGCGGCCGGGCAGCGGCGCGAACGGGTAGAAGGTGCCGCGCTTGTACAGGTAGACCAGGGCCAGCGGCCGGCGGCCGGTGGCGTCGCGGAAGCCGACCAGCGAGCAGAGCAGCTGCGGCCCGAAGCCGTTCGCCTCCAGTTCGCTGTTGACCGCGTGCAGGTCGTTGACGAGCTCGGGCAGCTCCTCGGGGGCGTGCCGGGCGAGCAGCCAGGAGTAGCCGTAGTCGTCCCTGGACGCCTCGACGGGGACGCCGCCGCGCCCGGTGTCGGCGTCCAGCAGCGCCCGGACCTGGCGTTCGACCTCGTCGAAGGCCCCGCCCTCGACGGAGGCGAAGCAGACCGAGCCGAGCCCGGTGGGCCGCAGGCCCGCGCCGGCCTCCAGGGTCAGCGCGGCGGACGGCACCCCGAACAGCTGGTCGAGGTCGGGCTTGACGGGCTTGGTGCGGCCGAACAACGCGTCCAGGATTCCCACGGCGGTCCTTCCGGTAGCGGCGGGCGGGCGGGGGCGGGGCGGGGGCGGGGCAGGCGCGGGGGCGTCAGCGGCCGAGCCGCTCGGAGATCCTCGCGAGCTGGGCCAGCCGCTGCTCCAGGGTCGGGTGGGTGGAGAACAGCTGGGCGGCGGCCTCCCGGGCGCTCAGCGCGGGGGCGAAGTAGAAGGCGTTGTAGGGCTGCGCCTGGCGCAGGTCCTTGGTCGGGATGGCGGCGATCTGGCCGGTCACCTTGGTGAGCGCGGAGGCCAGTGCGCTGGGCCGGCCGGTGAGCTGGGCGGCGGCCCGGTCGGCGGCCAGCTCGCGGTAGCGGGAGAGCAGCCGGGTCAGCAGGAAGCTGATCGCGTAGACGGCGATCGACACCAGCGGGATGACCAGCGCGACGATCGCGGCGTTGGAGTCGTTGCTGTTGCGCCCGCCGCCCATGAAGCCGCCGTACACGGCGATCCTGGTCATCGCGCCGGCCAGCACCCCGAGGAAGCCGGCCACCGTCATCACGGCGACGTCCCGGTGGGCGACGTGCGACAGCTCGTGGGCGAGCACGCCCTCCAGTTCCTCCGGCTCCAGGCGGCGCAGCAGCCCGGTGGTGACGCAGACCACCGCCTTCTGCGGGTTGCGGCCGGTGGCGAAGGCGTTCGGCATGTCGTTGCGGGCGACGGCGACCCGGGGTTTGGGCATGTCGGCGAGCGCGCAGAGCCGGTCGACGGCGCCGTGCAGCTGCGGGTACTGCTCCGGGGTGACCGGGTGGGCGCCCATGGCCCGTTCGGTGATCTTGTCGCTGAACCAGAACTGGGCGACGAACAGGCCGCCCGAGATCAGGACGATGATCGGCCAGGCACCGCGCAGCAGGGCGATCAGCAGCCCGGTGAATCCGACGTACAGGAGCCCGATCAGGAACATCGTCCCCACCATCCGGCCGGTCAGGCCGCGGTCGGGGGCGAAACGGGTGTGCTGGCCCGAGGTCGACATCGCTGTTCCTCCGTTCGCCGTCCGCTTTCGATGCTGCCACCCGGGCGGGCCCGCGGCATCATCCGCGTGCCGCCGGACTGCGGGCAGGATCACCCCGGCCGGACCGTTCCTGCCGTCGGACCCGGGCCTTACACTGGCAGGTACGGTTCTGGCACTCGGATGGTCGGAGTGCCAAAGCCGGGGCCCTGCGGGGCCGGCCCGGACAGCTCGAATGCGGACACATGCCACAAGGGCGTGTCACAACGGACAACGCGTGAAGACGGAGGTGCGTGCCCCATGGCCGGTGAGGTCCGTCAGCTCGACGACCGCAAGCTCGCGGTGCTTCGCGCGATCGTCCAGGACTACGTGGGGACGGAGGAGCCGGTGGGCTCCAAGGCCCTGGTGGACCGCCACAACCTCGGGGTCTCCCCGGCCACCGTCCGCAACGACATGGCCGCGCTGGAGGAGGAGGGCTACATCCACCAGCCGCACACCAGCGCCGGGCGCATCCCCACCGACAAGGGCTACCGGCTGTTCGTCGACAAGCTGGCCGAGGTCAAGCCGATGAGCGCGCCCGAGCGGCGGGCGATCCGGCACTTCCTGGACGGCGCGGTGGACCTCGACGACGTGGTCGCCCGCACCGTGCGGCTGCTGGCCCAGCTGACCCGCCAGGTCGCGGTCGTGCAGTACCCCTCGCTGAGCCGCTCCACGGTGCGGCACATCGAGCTGGTCGCGCTGGCCCCGGCGAAGGTGATGCTGGTGCTGATCACCAACACCGGCCGGGTCGAGCAGCGGCTGGTGGACTGCCCCGGCACGGTCGGCGAGACCCTGCTGGCGGACCTGCGGGCCCGGGTCAACGCGCGGGCCGCCGGCCAGCGCCTGCCCGACGTCCCCGGGCTGCTGGAGGAACTGCCCGCACTGTTCGAGGCGGCCGACCGGCCGACCGTGACGACGGTGCTGGCGACGCTCTTCGAGACGCTCGCCGAGCAGAGCGAGGAGCGGATCATGCTGGCCGGCACGGCCAACCTGACCCGTTTCGGCCACGACTTCCCGCTGACCATCCAGCCGGTGCTGGAGGCACTGGAGGAGCAGGTCGTCCTGCTCCGCCTCCTGGGTGAGACCGCGGACGCCGGGATGACGGTCCGGATCGGCCGCGAGAACGCCTACGAGGGGCTGAATTCCACGTCGGTCGTCTCGGTCGGTTACGGTTCGGGCGACGAGAGCGTGGCCAAACTGGGTGTGATCGGTCCGACCCGGATGGACTATCCGGGCACAATGGGGGCGGTGCGAGCGGTGGCACGGTACGTCGGCCAGATCCTGGCCGAGTCGTAGGTACGGACCGTTAGAATTCTGACGGTCCGAAGTCGCAAGCACTCTTACAGGCGGAACAAGCGGAGCATTTGGTGGCCACGGACTACTACGCGGTACTCGGCGTCCGACGGGATGCGGGGCAGGACGAGATCAAGAAGGCGTTCCGGCGCCTGGCACGCGAACTGCACCCGGACGTCAACCCGGACCCGAAGACGCAGGAGCGGTTCAAGGAGATCAACGCCGCCTACGAGGTGCTCTCCGACCCGCAGAAGCGCCAGGTCTACGACCTCGGCGGCGACCCCCTCTCGCCCAACGGCGGGGGCGGCGGGGCGGGCGGCTTCGGCGCGGGCGCGGCCGGCTTCGGCTTCTCCGACATCATGGACGCCTTCTTCGGCGCCGCCTCCGGCCAGCGCGGCCCGCGCTCGCGGACCCGGCGCGGCCAGGACGCCATGATCCGCCTGGAGATCACCCTGGAGGAGGCCGCGTTCGGCACCACCAAGGAACTCCAGGTCGACACCGCCGTCACCTGCACCACCTGCAGCGGCGAGGGCGCCGCGCCCGGCACCTCCGCGCAGACCTGTGACATGTGCCGCGGCAAGGGCGAGGTCTCCCAGGTCACCCGGTCCTTCCTGGGCCAGGTCATGACCTCCCGCCCCTGCCCGCAGTGCCAGGGCTTCGGCACCGTCGTGCCGACCCCGTGCCCGGAGTGCGCCGGCGACGGCCGGGTCCGCGCCCGCCGCACCCTGACCGTGAAGATCCCCGCCGGTGTCGACAACGGCACCCGCATCCAGCTGGCCGGCGAGGGCGAGGTCGGCCCCGGCGGCGGCCCGGCCGGCGACCTGTACGTCGAGATCGCCGAGACCACCCACGCGGTGTTCCAGCGGCGCGGCGACGACCTGCACTGCACCGTCACCATCCCGATGACGGCGGCCGCGCTCGGCACCCAGGTGCCGCTGCAGACCCTGGACGGGGTGGAGGAGGTCGACATCCGGCCCGGCACCCAGTCCGGCCAGTCCATCCCGCTGCACGGCCGGGGCATCACCCACCTGCGCGGCGGCGGCCGGGGCGACCTGATAGTGCATGTCGAGGTGCAGACGCCCACCAAGCTCGACGCCGAGCAGGAGGACCTGCTGCGCCGCCTGGCGGTGCTGCGCGGCGAGGAACGGCCCTCCGGCCAGTTCGCGCCCGGGCAGCAGGGGCTGTTCTCCCGGCTGAAGGACGCCTTCAACGGCCGGTAGCCGTCCCGCGCGGGGGTGCCGAGGCTTCCTCGGCACCCCTTTCGCGTTCCCGTTCCCCTTCCCACCCCGGAGGTTCCCCGCATGACCGCGCCCGTGTTCGTCGCCGAGACCGAGCGGATCGCCGCCGTCGCGCCCGGCGCGCCGGTGCTGCTGGACGGGCCGGAGGGCCGGCACGCCGCCGCCGTGAAGCGGCTGCAGCCGGGCGAGGCGGTCATCCTGACGGACGGCCTCGGCCTGGGCGTGGACGGCACCGTCGCGGCGGTGCTCGGCAAGGACGCGATCGAGGTGACGGTGGCGGCGGTGCGCCGCGAGCCGGAGCCGGCGCCGCGGATCGTCGTCGTCCAGGCGCTGCCCAAGGGCGACCGGGGCGAGCTGGCCGTGGAGACCATGACCGAGGTCGGCGTGGACGTGGTGATCCCCTGGGCGGCGTCGCGCTGCATCACCCAGTGGAAGGGCGAGCGCGGCGGCAAGGCGCTCGCCAAGTGGCGGGCCACCGCGCGGGAGGCCGGCAAGCAGTCCCGCCGGCTGCGCTTCCCCGTGATCCGCGACGTGATGACCACCCGGCAACTGGTCCCGGTGCTGGCCGGCGCCGCGTTCGCGGCCGTGCTGCACGAGGAGGGCGCCGAGCCGCTGGCCGGCGCGGCCCTCCCGGACACCGGGGACCTGGTGCTGGTGGTCGGCCCGGAGGGCGGGGTCTCCCCGGAGGAGCTGGCCGCCTTCGCCGAGGACGGCGCGAAGCCGTACCGGCTCGGCCCGTCGGTGCTGCGCACCTCCACCGCCGGGGTGGCGGCCGGCGCGCTGCTGCTGGGCCGCACCGGCCGCTGGTCGTAGCAGGACCTCCCCCGCAGGGGGCCGTGGTCGGCAAAGTCCGGGCGCGGGGGAGCGGCCCCGTGCCAGGGTGACGGGTGTGAGCGAACCCGAGAGCACCTCCGTGGGCGCCTATCTGCGCCACCCGCACCTGCACGGCGGCCTGATCACCTTCGTGGCCGAGAACGACGTGTGGCTCGCCCCGCTGGACGGCGGCCGGGCCTGGCGGCTGACGGCCGATCACGTCCCGGTCCGCCGCCCCCGCTTCTCCCCGGACGGCCGGTACGTCGCGTTCACCTCGGCCCGGGACGGCGCCCCCGAGGTGCACCTCGCGCCGGTGGACGGCGGCCCGTCGCGCCGCCTCACCCACTGGGGCGACGCGCAGACCCAGCTGCGCGGCTGGACGGCGGACGGCCGGCCGATCGCCACCACCGCCGCCGGGCAGGCCTCGCTGCGCCGCACCTGGGCGCACGCCGTGCCGCCGGACGGCGGCGAGCCGGTGCGGCTGCCCTACGGCCCGGTCGGCGGGCTGGCCTTCGAGCCGGGCGGCGGGCGGGTGCTGCTGGTCTCCGCGTTCGGCATGGAACCGGCCTGGTGGAAGCGGTACCGGGGCGGGCGGGCCGGGAAGCTGTGGATCGGCGCCGAGCGCTTCGAGCGCGTCCACGAGGACCTGGCCGGCAACATCGAGTCGCCGCTGTGGGTGGGCGGGCGCATCGCGTTCCTCTCCGACCACGAGGGCGTCGGCGCGCTGTACTCCAGCCTCCCGGACGGCTCCGGCCTGCGCCGCCACGGCATCTCCCCGGAGGGCTTCTACGCCCGCGACGCCGCCACCGACGGCGCCCGGGTGGTCTGGCACAGTGCCGGCGGGCTGTGGCTGCTGGACGACCTGGCCGGCGCCGGGCCGCGCCGGCTCGACGTGCGGCTGGGCGGCCCCCGCACCGGCCGCCGCCCCCGCCCGGTGTCCGCCGCGTACTGGCTGGAGGGCGCCGCCCCGGACCGCACCGGCCGGGCCGGCGCGGTGGTGGTGCGCGGCACCGTGCACTGGCTGGCCCACCGGGAGGGCCCGGCCCGGGTGCTGGACGAGACACCGGGCGTGCGGGCCCGCCTGGCCCGGGTGGTGCCGGGCGCGGCGGGCGAGGACGCCGCGCAGGGCGTGGTCTGGGTGACCGACGCCGAGGGCGAGGACGCGGTCGAGTACGCGCCCGCCGTGCTCGGCACCGAGCGCCGCCGGCTGGCCGCCGGGCTGCTGGGACGGGTCCGCGCCCTGGTGGTGTCGCCGGACGGCAAGCAGCTGGCGGTCGGCGCGCACGACGGCCGGGTGCTGCTGGTCTCGCTGGCCGACGGATCCGTGCACGAGCTGGCGCACAGCACGGACGGCGAGGTCAGCGGGCTGGCGTTCAGCCCCGACTCGGCGTGGCTGGCCTGGTCGCAGCCGGCCCTCGGGCCGTGGTCGCTGCGCCAGATCGTGCTGGCGAACCTGGCCACCCGGACGGTCTCCGAGGCGACCCCGCAGCGGTTCATCGACACCTCGCCGGCGTTCACCGCGGACGGCCGGCACCTGGCGTTCCTCTCGATGCGCAACTTCGACCCGGTGTACGACTCGCACGTCTTCGACCTGTCGTTCCCCAACGGCTGCCGCCCGTACCTGATCACCCTCGCCGCCGACACGCCGTCCCCGTTCGGGCCGAGCCGGGCCGGGCGCCCGGTCGGCGGCGAGGACGACGAGCCCCGGGGCAAGCGGGACGGCGGCGAGGAGGGCGGGGCCGACGCGCCGCCGGTGACCAGGGTCGACCTGGCGGGCATCGCCGACCGGATCGTGCCGTTCCCGGTGGAGGGCGGCCGCTTCGGCACCCTGCGGGCCGCCAAGGACGGCGTGCTGTGGACGCGCGTCCCGCTGGTCGGCGAGCTGGGCGACGACGCGGCCTCGCTCGACGACGAGCGCCCGCGTCCGGCCCTGGAGCGCTTCGACTTCCGCAAGCGCCGGGCCGAGCAGCTGGTGGACGGCCTGGACGCGTTCGCGGTGAGCGGCGACGGCACCCGGCTGGCCGTGCTGGACGAGGACGAGCTGCGGATCCTGCCGGCCGGCCACAAGGCGTCCGGCGAGGACGACGAGATCGACGTCGACCTGGCCCGGCTGCGGGTGACCGTCGACCCGGCGGCCGAGTGGCGGCAGATGTTCGACGAGAACGGCCGCCTGATGCGGGACAACTTCTGGCACCCGGACCTCTCCGGGGTGGACTGGGCCGGGGTGCTGGCCCGCTACCGCCCGCTGGTGGAGCGGCTCGGCTCGCACGACGACCTGGTGGACCTGCTCTGGGAGGTGCACGGCGAGCTGGGCACCTCCCACGCGTACGTGGTGCCGCCCGGCCGGCACACCGAGGCGGCCCGCCGGCAGGGCCTGCTCGGCGCCGACCTGGTCCGCGACGGCGAGGTGTGGCGGATCGCCCGCGTCCTGCCCGGCGAGTCCTCGGACCCGAGGGCGCACTCGCCGCTGGCCGCGCCGGGGGTGGCCGTCCGCCCGGGGGACGCGGTCCTCGCGGTCAACGGCCGCCCGGTGGACCCGCTGACCGGCCCGGCGCCGCTGCTGGCGGGCACCGCCGGGCAGCCGGTCGAACTGACCGTGGCCGGCAAGGACGGCACCGACCGGCGCCACCCGGTGGTCGTCCCGCTCGCCGACGACGAGGCGCTGCGCTACCACGACTGGGTGGCCGGGCGGCGGGCCGCCGTGCGCGAGCTGTCCGGGGGCCGGCTCGGCTACCTGCACATCCCCGACATGCAGACCACCGGCTGGGCGCAGATCCACCGCGACCTGCGCTCGGAGATGGCCCGGGAGGGCGTGATCGTCGACATCCGGGGCAACCGGGGCGGGCACACCTCGCAGCTGGTGATCGAGAAGCTGTCCCGGCGGATCATCGGCTGGGGCGTCGCCCGGGACGTCGCCAGCCCCTCGCCGTACCCCGAGGACGCGCCGCGCGGGCCGGTCGTCGCCCTGGCCGACGAGTACTCCGGCTCGGACGGCGACATCGTCAACGCGGCCATCCAGGCGCTCGGCATCGGCCCGGTGGTCGGCACCCGCACCTGGGGCGGGGTGATCGGCATCGACAGCCGCTACTCGCTGGTGGACGGCACCCTGGTGACCCAGCCGAAGTACGCCTTCTGGTCGGAGCGGGTCGGCTGGGGCCTGGAGAACCACGGCGTGGACCCGGACGTCGAGGTGCCGTTCCCGCCGCACGCGTGGGCGGCGGGGGAGGACCCGCAGCTCGCCGAGGGCGTCCGGCTGGCCCTGGAGGCGCTCGCCGAGCGGCCGGCCAGGACCCCGCCGCCGCTGCCCGGGCAGCGGTAGGGCGGCGCCGGGGCGGGAGGGCGGCCCGGTCCCCCCGCCCCGGCCGGGGCCGCCTCGGCTAGCATGCCGCCGTACGCACCGACCCGACCCCGCGAGGAGACCCCGATGGCCGGCGAGCCGCAGCCCGACTGCCTGTTCTGCAAGATCGTGGCGGGCGAGATCCCGGCCACCGTGGTGCGCAAGACCGAGCGGGTGCTCGCCTTCCGGGACATCGCGCCGAAGGCCCCGCTGCACGTCCTGGTGATCCCGCACGCCCACTACCCGAACGCCGCCGCGCTGGCCGCCGACGAGCCGGAGATCGCCGGCGAGCTGCTCGCCGAGGCCGGCCGGGTCGCCGCCGACGAGGGCGTCCAGGACTACCGGCTGATCTTCAACACCGGCGCCGGTGCCGGGCAGACGGTCTTCCACGCCCACGTCCACGTGCTCGGCGGCCGGACGATGACCGAGGACATGGTCTGACCCGGTGTCCCAGCGCGAACTCGTCGTCCTCGGCACCGCCAGCCAGGTGCCGACCCGGCACCGCAACCACAACGGCTACCTGCTGCGCTGGGACGGCGAGGGCCTGCTGTTCGACCCCGGCGAGGGCACCCAGCGCCAGATGCTGCGCGCCGGGGTCTCGGCCACCCAGCTCACCCGGATCGCCGTCACGCACTTCCACGGCGACCACAGCCTGGGCCTGGCCGGGGTGATCCAGCGGATCAACCTCGACCGCGTCCCGCACCCGGTGGACGTCTACTTCCCGGCCTCCGGCGAGGTGTACTTCGAGCGGCTGCGCCACGCCACCGCCTTCCACGAGACGGCCGTGCTGCGGCCCCGCCCGATCGAGGAGCCCGGCCCGCTGGAGGCGCCCGGCGCCCGCTTCGCGCTCGACGCCGTCCGGCTCTCCCACCCGGTCGAGTCCTTCGGCTACCGGCTGCGCGAGCCGGACGGCCGCCGGCTGGTGCCCGAACGGCTGGCCGCCCTGGGCATCGGCGGCCCGGACGTCGGCCGGCTCCAGCGCCAGGGCGCGATCGGGGCGGCCGGCCGGCGGGTCACCCTGGACGAGGTCAGCGAGCCCCGGCCCGGACAGCGGTTCGCCTTCGTCATGGACACCCGGCTCTGCGAGGGCGTGCACGAGCTCGCCGAGGGAGCCGACCTGCTGGTCGTCGAGGCCACCTTCACCGACGCCGACGCCCGGCTCGCCGAGGAGCACGGCCACCTCACCGCCGGCCAGGCCGGCAAGGTCGCCGCCGAGGCGGGCGCCCGCACCCTGGTGCTGACCCACTTCTCCCAGCGCTACCCGGACCTCGGCCGGCACCTGGCCGACGCCCGCAAGCACTTCGACGGCCCGATCGTGCTTGCCGAGGACCTCGCCCGGGTACCAGTACCGCCCCGGCACGGGTGACCGCGGCGCCCCGGCGCGGGCCCGGCGCCCGGACGGCGCGGAAAACAGTTCGCGCCACCCGGGCGGTCTGCCGCAGCATCGTCGGGTGCGGCCCCGCCGCCCGCCGCGTCGATCACGTGCGCGGCGTACCCTGGTGCCCCGGAGAGACCCAGCGGCACCACGACACACGGATGGGATGAGGCAGGCCCCAGCGCCGACCTATGAGTGACACATCGCAGACCCGTACCAACGGACAGCCGCGCCCCGAGCCGGCCGACGACGGCCGCGTCAGCGCCCGGATCGTCATCCCCGAGAAGCATCCGATGGTCACCCTGCTGGGCGCCGCCGATTCGCTGCTGCGGGTGATCGAGCAGGGCTTCCCCGCCGCCGACATCCACGTCCGCGGCAACGAGGTGACCGCGACCGGCGCGCGCGCCGAGGTGGCCCTCGTCAAGCAGCTGTTCAGCGAGATGATGCTGGTGCTGCGCACCGGCCAACCCCTGACGGAGGACGCCGTGGAGCGCTCCATCGCCATGCTCCGCGGTGCCGCGGACGACCCCGACAGCCCGGCCCCGTCGCAGGTGTTCACCGCGAACATCCTGTCCAACCGGGGCCGGACCATCCGTCCCAAGACCCTCAACCAGCAGCGCTACGTCGACGCGATCGACAAGCACACGATCGTCTTCGGCCTCGGCCCGGCCGGCACCGGAAAGACCTACCTCGCGATGGCCAAGGCCGTCCAGGCCCTGCAGGCCAAGGAGGTCAACCGGATCATCCTGACCCGCCCGGCCGTCGAGGCGGGGGAGCGGCTGGGCTTCCTGCCCGGCACCCTCTACGAGAAGATCGACCCGTACCTGCGCCCGCTGTACGACGCGCTGCACGACATGATGGACCCGGACTCCATCCCGCGCCTGATGGCCGCCGGGACCATCGAGGTCGCGCCGCTCGCCTACATGCGCGGCCGCACCCTCAACGACGCCTTCATCATCCTCGACGAGGCCCAGAACACCTCGCCCGAGCAGATGAAGATGTTCCTCACCCGCCTCGGGTTCAACTCCCGGGTGGTCGTCACCGGCGACACCAGCCAGATCGACCTCCCGGGCGGCACCCGCAGCGGCCTCAAGGTCGTCCAGGAGATCCTGGTCGACGTGCCCGACATCCACTTCTCCGTCCTCACCAGCACCGACGTGGTCCGCCACAAGCTGGTCGGCCGGATCGTGGACGCGTACGAGCGCTGGGACGCCCGCCAGGAGGCCCAGGAGACCGACGAGCGCAGGCTCCCGGTCAAGCCCGCCCAGCGGCGCGGCTCGCGCGCACCCCGACAGTCCCACCGCACCGAAAGCTGAGTAACCAGCCCCTCATGTCGATCGACATCGCCAACGAGTCCGGTTGGGACGTCGACGAGGAGTCCGTCCTCGCCGTCGCCCGCTACGCACTGGACAAGATGCGGATCCACCCGCAGTCCGAACTGTCCGTGATCCTGGTGGACGGGGCGGCGATGGAGGAGCTGCACATCCAGTGGATGGACCTCCCGGGCCCGACGGACGTGATGTCCTTCCCGATGGACGAGCTGCGCCCCGGCAAGGAGGGCGAGGAGCTGCCGCAGGGCCTGCTCGGCGACATCGTGCTCTGCCCCGAGGTCGCCGAGCAGCAGGGCAAGGCCGCCCCGTCGAAGCACTCGATGGACGAGGAGCTGCAGCTGCTCACCGTGCACGGCGTGCTGCACGTGCTCGGCTACGACCACGAGGAGCCGGACGAGGAGGCCGAGATGTTCGGCCTCCAGAAGGCGATCCTCGACGGCTGGCGGGCCGAGCGGGGCCTCGGCGGCATCTCGCCGGCCCCCACCACCCACTGAGCGCGGAGCCCGAACCCCTGTGAGTGGTGAGAGTACGAGTTTCATCCTCGGTGCCGTCCTGCTCGTCGTGCTCGGCTGGCTGGCCGCGTGCGCCGAGGCGGGCATCTCCCGGGTCTCCCGGTTCCGGGCGGAGGAGGCCGTGCGCTCCGGGCGCAAGGGCTCGGCCCGGCTGCTGGCGCTGGCCGCCGACCCGATCCGCTACCTCAACCTGGCCACCCTGATCCGGGTGGCCAGCGAGATGGCGGCGGCGGTCCTGGTCACCGTGGTGTGCGTGCGCACCATCGACACGACCTGGCAGGCCGTGCTGCTGGCGTTCGGCGTGATGGTGCTGGTGTCCTTCGTGGCGGTGGGCGTCTCGCCCCGCACGATCGGCCGCCAGCACCCGCTGACCACCGCCACCGCGGCCTCCTTCGTGCTGCTGCCGCTGGCCCGGATCCTCGGCCCGATCCCGCGGCTGCTGATCCTGCTCGGCAACGCGCTGACCCCGGGCAAGGGCTACAAGGAGGGCCCGTTCGCCTCCGAGGCGGAGCTGCGGGCCCTGGTCGACCTCGCGGAGAAGAACGACGTCATCGAGGACGAGGAGCGCCGCATGGTGCACTCGGTCTTCGAGCTGGGCGACACCATCGTGCGCGAGGTGATGGTGCCGCGCACCGACCTGGTGATGATCGAGCGGCACAAGACCGTGCGGCAGGCGCTGACCCTGGCGCTGCGCTCGGGCTTCTCGCGGATCCCGGTGGTCGGCGACAACGAGGACGACGTGGTCGGCATCGTCTACCTCAAGGACCTGGTGCGCCGCACCCACATCAACCGGGACTCGGAGGCCGACGAGGTGGGCGCCGTGCTGCGCCCGGCGGTGTTCGTCCCGGACTCCAAGCCGGCCGCCGACCTGCTGCGCGAGATGCAGCAGATGCGCTCACACGTGGCGATCGTGATCGACGAGTACGGCGGCACGGCCGGACTGGTCACCATCGAGGACATCCTGGAGGAGATCGTCGGCGAGATCACCGACGAGTACGACCGGGAGATCCCCCCGGTGGAGGACCTCGGGGACGGCTCCTACCGGATCACCGCGCGGCTGCTGGTGGAGGACCTCGGCGAGCTGTTCGGGATCGAGCTGGAGGACGAGGACGTCGAGACGGTCGGCGGCCTGCTGGCCAAGCACCTGGGCCGGGTCCCGATCCCGGGGTCGTCCTGCGAGATCCCGGTGCCGGAGGAGGTGCCGGGCGGGCTGACCGCGATCCGGCTGACCGCCGAGAGCTCGGCCGGGCGCCGCAACCGGATCGGTTCCGTGGTCGCCGCCCCGGTGCGGGCCGAGGTGCGGGCGGCCCGGGAGGGCGGCGAGTAGCGGTCGGGTGCCCGCGGGGCGACCATGGGAGGCATGACGCACCAACTTCGCGCGGAGTACGGCCCGCAGGGGACGGCGGGCGGGGTGAAGGTCTGGCACGTCGTGCGGGACAGGGACCCGGCGCTCGCACTGTGCGGCCGGACCATTCCCGCCGAGGCCGAGACCAGGCCGGAGCAGGAGTGGGGGACCGGCCTGCGGGGTTGCCAGCAGTGCGGCTCGCTGTACATGCACGAGGTGCCGCACATGCAGGGCAGCCACCCCTACAGCTAGCCAGGTGTTTCGGCCACCTCGGAGGTCGCCATGAAGCTGCAAGACGAACTGCCCGTCGACCACAAACTGGTGCTGGTCTGGCGGATCGGGGCGGGGCTCGGCGGGATCTTCCTGATCGTGTTCGGCTGCCTGGGGCTGGCCGACCACCCGGGCTTCCTGTCCACCCAGGGCAACGAGATCGCCGGGATGTCCACCAACGGGGCGCTGAGCATCCTGTCCATCGTGGTGGGCGGGATCCTGGTGATCGGGGCGGTCATCGGCGGGAACTTCGCCGCCAACCTGAACATGGCGGCCGGCGCGCTGTTCATCCTCTCCGGGTTCTACGGGCTGACGGTGCTCGAACGGCCGGACGCCAACATCCTGAACTTCGGCATCCACAACGTGATCTTCGCCTTCGCCTTCGGCGTGGTGATCACCGCGTTCGGGATGTACGGGCGGGTCAGCAGCCACCTGCCGCACGACAACCCGTACTGGCGCAAGCGCACCGGGGAGGAGGGGGCGCTGCCGACCGGTCCCAAGACCTTCGTGAAGGTGATGCGGCCCGGACCGCCCAACCCGATCGGGCACTGAGGAGCGCCGCCCGGGCGCCCCGCCGGGGCCTATGCTCCTGGGCATGAGTGACATCGTCGAGCTGGACCCCGAAGACAAGAAGATCATCACCCTGGCCCGCTCCGCCCGCGCCCGCAACGGCGTGGCGGAGGGGGCCGCGGTGCGTGACGAGACCGGCCGCACCTACGTGGCCGGGACGGTCGCGCTGGAGTCGCTGCGGCTGAGCGCGGTGCAGACGGCGGTGGCGATGGCGGTGGCCAGCGGCGCGAAGTCGCTGGAGGCGGCGGCCGTGGTGACCGAGGCGGAGCAGCCCTCGGAGGCCGACCTGGCGGCGGTGCGGGACCTCGGCGGGGCCGGCACCCCGCTGCTGCTGGCCGGCCCGGACGGGGCGCTGCGCGTCGCGGTCGGGGCCCGCTGAGCGCACGCGGTCCGTACGGTGCCCGGGGTTCACGCCCCGGGCACCGGCGCGTTCCGGGCCCCTCGGGCGTGGCGGATAATCTCACCGGGGACGGGCGGGGAGACGGCGCGGTGGGACGGCGCGGTGAGGGGGCTGGGCGATGGGGCCGTTCGCGTTCTTCGCGGGGCTGCTGCTGGGCGTGATGGGCATGGGCAAGTGGCAGGAGACCGGGTCGCCGTTCTGGCTCTGGGGCTCGGTCTCCTTCCTGCTGCTCGTCCTCGGCTGGGGCCTGGGCGCGGTGTTCGGGGGGAAGAAGTGAGGGACCGGACGGGCGGTGTCCGTCCCGGCGGGGGTGATCAGGGAGAATGGAGCCCATGAATGCCCCTTCCTCCTCGTACCGCTCCGGCTTCGCGTGCTTCGTCGGCCGGCCCAACGCGGGCAAGTCGACCCTGACCAACGCTCTGGTGGGGACGAAGGTCGCGATCACCTCCGACCGCCCGCAGACCACCCGGCACACCGTCCGCGGCATCGTGCACCGCCCGGACGCCCAGCTGGTGCTGGTGGACACCCCCGGCCTGCACAAGCCGCGCACCCTGCTCGGCGAGCGCCTCAACGACCTGGTGCGCAGCACCTGGGCCGAGGTCGACGTGATCGGCTTCTGCCTGCCCGCCGACCAGAAGCTCGGCCCCGGCGACAAGTTCATCGCCAAGGAACTCGCCGGGATCAAGAAGACCCCCAAGGTGGCCATCGTCACCAAGACCGACCTGGTCGACTCCAAGCGGCTCGCCGAGCAGCTGATCGCCGTCCACCAGCTCGGTGCCGAGCTGGGCATCGAGTGGGCCGAGATCATCCCGGTCTCCGCCGTGGGCGACAAGCAGGTCGAGCTGGTCGGCGAGCTGATCAGCAAGCTGCTGCCGGAGGGCATGCCGCTCTACCCGGACGGCGACCTCACCGACGAGCCCGAGCAGATCATGGTGGCCGAGCTGATCCGCGAGGCCGCCCTGGAGGGCGTGCGCGACGAGCTGCCGCACTCGCTGGCCGTCGTGGTCGAGGAGATGCTGCCGCGCGAGGGCCGCCCGGCGGACCGGCCGCTGCTCGACATCCACGCCAACGTCTACATCGAGCGGCAGAGCCAGAAGGCCATCGTGATCGGGGCCAAGGGCGCCCGGCTCAAGCACGTCGGCACCACCGCCCGCAAGCACATCGAGGCGCTGCTCGGCACCCCGGTCTTCCTGGACCTGCACGTCAAGGTCGCCAAGGACTGGCAGCGGGACCCGAAGCAACTGCGCAAGCTCGGGTTCTGACCACCGAGGGGGAGGGGGCGCGATGAAGCTGCACACGCGTGAGTGGGGGTCCGGCGACCGGGTCGCGCTGCTGGTCCACGGGATCATGACCGACCACCGCAGCTGGGCGTCGGTCGGCCCGGCGCTCGCCGAGCGCGGCTACCGGGTGATCGCCGTGGACCTGCGCGGCCACGGCGCCAGCCCGCGCGGCGAGGGCGCGACCCCGGTGGAGCGCTACGGCCCCGAGCGCTACGCCGACGACCTGGTCGACACCCTGCCGCAGGGCGCCGACCTGGCCATCGGCCACTCGCTGGGCGGGCTGGTCCTGCTGCGCGCCGTCGAGCGGCTGCGGCCGGCCCGGGCCGTCTACTCGGACCCGGCGTGGAAGTTCGTCCAGCCGGGCCTGTTCGACCCGGCGGTCTTCGCGCAGTTCAAGCGGGCCACCCGGGCGCAGCTCACCATGGTCAACCCGCGCTGGGCCCCCGCCGACGTGGACGTGGAGCTGGCCACCCTGGCCCTGTGGGACCCGGACACCGCGTTCGCGCTCTCCTCGCTGTACGAGGGGGCCGTGCTGCCGGGCGCCCCGGCCGTGCCCTCGCTGGTGCAGCTGGCCGGCAACAGCTGGCTGATCGGGCCCGAGGACGCCGAGGTCCTGCGCGGCCTCGGCTATCAGGTCCGCCGGGTGGACGGGGCCGGCCACACCATCCACCGGGACGACCTCGCGGGCTTCCTGGCCTCCCTCGACGGCTGGCTCTGAGCGCCGGCCGGCTCTGGGCGAGGCGCGGCCCTGAGCGACGGGCGGCCCTGAGCGCCGGGCGGGGAGCGGGGCGGAGGGGCTCAGGCGCCTTCGCGCAGGACGAGGGAGACCAGTTCGCGCTGGGACGCGGTGAGCTTCGGGTCCGCGCAGTGCACCGTGCGCCCGTCGACGGTGATCTCGTAGTGGTAGCCGTCCGGCACCCCGTAGGAGGGCGTGCGCAGCCCGCCCGCGACGGCCTCGCGGGCGAGCGCGTGCACGTGCGGGGCGTCCACCCGCTCGGTGGTGTCGAGCTCAGCGCGGCGGACGTGTCCCGCGAGGCCGCCGGTCCGGGTCACCTGGATACGCATGGTGTCCATGGTGCTACCCAGCGATGGCGTTTGCCGGGGTTTTCCCGGACCTTGACTTAAGCGCGACTCAAGCCGGGCTGATGCCGACCTTCGCCCAGGAGGCGGTCACCGTGTCGGCGACCTCCGGTTCCGGGTAGCGGGCCTTCGCGGCGGCGACGGTGGCCCGGGCGAAGGCCGTGAAGTCGGCGTCGGAGGGCAGCCGCCGGCCGGTCAGCGCGTCGTACCAGATCCGGCCGGCGCGTTCCCAGGCCGGGCCGCCGAGTGCGGTGGCGAGCAGGTAGAAGGCGTGGTTGGGGATGCCCGAGTTGATGTGGACCCCGCCGTTGTCCCGGGAGGTGCGCACGTAGTCGCGCAGGTGGGCGGGCTGCGGGTCCTTGCCCAGCCGGGGGTCGTCGTAGGCGGTGCCGGGCGCCTTCATCGAGCGCAGGGCGACCCCCTGCACGCCGGGGGCGAGCAGTCCGGCGCCGACCAGCCAGTCCGCCGCGGCGGCGTCCTGCTGCAGCGCGTACTGCTTGACCAGGGAGCCGAAGACGTCGGAGACCGACTCGTTGAGCGCCCCGGGCTGGTCGCGGTACTCCAGGCCGGCGGTGAACTGGGTGACGCCGTGGGCGAGTTCGTGGCCGATGACGTCGACGCAGGCGGTGAAGTCGCCGAACACCTCGCCGTCGCCGTCGCCGAAGACCATCCGCCGGCCGTCCCAGAAGGCGTTGTCGTACTCCTGGCCGTAGTGGACGGTGGCGTCCAGCCGCAGGCCCTGGTCGTCGATGGAGTGCCGTCCGTAGACGGCGGAGAACAGTGTCCAGGTGGCGCCGAGGCCGTCGTAGGCGTGGTTGACGGACTGGTCGGGCAGGGGGCTCTCGCCCTCCCGGCGGACGGTGCGGCCGGGCAGGCGTTCGCGGTGCCCGGCGTCGGAGATCACCCGCTCCAGGCGGTCGGCGGTCGGGGCGGGCGGGGCGGCGGTGAGCCGGGCGGCCCGGTGCGCGGCGTCGAGGGCGAGGGAGCGGGCGGCGGGCGCGTGACCGTCCTCGGCGAGGCGGTCCAGGACGTACGGCGGAACGATCGCGCAGAGCGTCGGTTCGGCTGTCATGTGGCCCAGCGTGAGGCATCGATGACGTGTTGTCACCGGCGCGGACGGGATTGCGCGCCGCCCGGGCGCATCCGCGCGCCGTCTCAAGGGGTGGGAAGAGCGCGCGGCCGGCTTCGGGGTCGCGCGGCCCTGGGTTAGGCTGGGCCGCATCATGCGCAACGGGCTGCTTCTTCTTAGCTGCCGCGTCGAGGGCCTGTAGTCCACCAAGGGCCGGCTCCCTCGCCGCGGGGACTGTGCTGCGCGCTGATTCCGGTGGCCCCACGGGGGCCGCGAGCGGCAGCAGGCCGGCCGAGTCGGGTGAGGACACCGCCCCGACCAGCCCGCACCACGCATCACAGGAAGCCGAGAGTCGCCCCCATGACCGAGCAGAGCTCCGCCGCGCCCGTCCCCGCCGCCCGCGCCTTCGCCGGCCGGCCCACCCCGATCACCGCCGGCTCGGTGCGCCAGCGGCCGTCCGGCATGCGGCACGGCCGCTACCTGCCCTTCGGCACCGTCGACCTGCCGGACCGCACCTGGCCGTCGAAGGTGATCACCAAGGCGCCGCGCTGGCTCTCCACCGACCTGCGGGACGGCAACCAGGCGCTGATCGACCCGATGTCCCCGGCCCGCAAGCGCAAGATGTTCGACCTGCTGGTCGCGATGGGCTACAAGGAGATCGAGGTCGGCTTCCCGTCCTCCGGGGCCACCGACCACGCCTTCGTGCGCTCGCTGATCGAGGAGGGGGCGATCCCGGAGGACGTCACCATCTCGGTGCTGACCCAGGCGCGCGAGGAGCTGATCGAGAAGACCGTCGAGTCGCTGGTCGGCGCGCCGCGGGCGACCGTGCACCTGTACAACGCGACCGCGCCGCTGTTCCGCCGCGTGGTGTTCCGCAACGACAAGGAGGCCACCAAGGCGATCGCCACCGACGGCACCCGCCTGGTGATGGAGTACGCCGAGAAGCTGCTGGGCGACGACACCGTCTTCGGCTACCAGTACTCGCCGGAGATCTTCGTCGACACCGAGCTGGACTTCGCGCTGGAGGTCTGCGAGGCGGTCATGGACGTCTGGCAGCCGGGCGAGGGCCGCGAGATCATCCTGAACCTGCCGGCCACCGTCGAGCGGGCCACCCCGAACGTCCAGGCCGACCAGTTCGAGTGGATGTCGCGCCACCTGTCGCGCCGCGAGTTCGTCTGCCTGTCGGTGCACCCGCACAACGACCGGGGCACCGCCGTCGCCTCCGCCGAGCTGGCCTACATGGCCGGGGCCGACCGGATCGAGGGCTGCCTGTTCGGCCAGGGCGAGCGGACCGGCAACGTCGACCTGGTGACCCTGGGCATGAACCTGTTCTCGCAGGGCATCGACCCGCAGATCGACTTCTCCGACATCGACGAGGTGCGCCGCACCGCCGAGTACTGCAACCAGATGGAGGTGCACCCGCGCCACCCGTACGCCGGCGACCTGGTGTACACCTCCTTCTCCGGCTCGCACCAGGACGCCATCAAGAAGGGCTTCGACGTCCTGGCGGCGGACGCGGCCGCGGCGGGCGTGCCGGTCGAGGAGCACACCTGGGGCGTGCCGTACCTGCCGATCGACCCGAAGGACGTCGGCCGCACCTACGAGGCGGTCATCCGGGTCAACAGCCAGTCCGGCAAGGGCGGCGTGGCGTACGTGCTGAAGAACGACCACAAGCTGGACCTGCCGCGCCGGATGCAGATCGAGTTCTCCCGGATCATCCAGACGATGACCGACGCCGAGGGCGGCGAGGTCACCCCGGCCGAGATCTGGCGGGTCTTCGAGGACGAGTACCTGCCGACCACGGCGAACCCGTGGGGCCGGATCTCGCTGAGCGGTTCGCGCACCCTGACCACCGAGGACGGCCGGGACGCGCTGACCGCCGAGGCCGTGGTGGACGGCGCGCCGGTCACCCTGGCCGGTACCGGCAACGGCCCGGTCTCCGCGTTCGCCGACGCGCTGGCGCAGATCGGCGTGGACGTACGGGTGCTGGACTACGCCGAGCACGCGCTGAGCGAGGGCGGCGACGCCCAGGCCGCCGCGTACGTCGAGTGCGCGGTGGACGGCCGGGTGCTGTGGGGCGTCGGGATCGACGGCAACACCGTGCTGGCCTCGCTGAAGGCGATGATCAGCGCCGTCAACCGGGCGCGGCGCGGGTAGTTCGTACGAGTGGACATCGCCGGGCCGTCCCGTTCGGGGCGGCCCGGCGGCGTTCCCGGACCGGGCCGGACGGCCGCGGGCCGGGGGGCGCACGTGCTGTGTCCTGCGCCACATTTTTTCCGGGATCGGACCGTTCGAAGTACTGACACGTGTCGGCAACCGTGGCAACATCGTCCCACCGGAAAGCCGGGTCGGTGGGACGATCCGGTGGCCGGTCGCGTGACCTGCCCATTGTTGTGCAGGCCGCCTGCCATGTCTGGGGAGTGGCGCCGTGACAGGGATGTGGGGTGTTCGCCCGCGGTGGCGGACTGACGTTCTCGGTGACTTCTTCTGTCCAGGCTGCGGCGGGGACCGCAACTACCGCCGGCAACACGGCCGGCGGTGGCTGCGGCTGCTGGGAACCCCGGTGCTTCCGCTCGGACCGGTGATCGGCAGTGTGCAGTGCACCAGTTGCCACGGCCGGTTCGGGGTGGAGAGCCTGGAACAGCCCACCTGCGTGCGCCTGGGCGGGATGCTGCGCGACGCGCAGTACACCGTCGCGCTGGCCCTGCTGGCCGCGGGCGGCACCGCGCACCGCGCGGCCCGCGAGGCCGCCTGCGCGGCGGTCCGGGACGCCGGCTTCGAGGACTGCGGCGAGGCCCAGGTGCTGGCCGCGATGGCGGCGCTGTCCGGGCTCGGCGGCGAACTCTACGACGCGCACGGCATGGCCGGCGGGCTGGCGGTGGAACTGCACGCGGTGCTCGAACCGCTCGCCCCGCACCTGGCCGGGCCCGGCCGGGAGCGGCTGCTGCTCCAGGGCGCGGCGATCGCGCTGGCCGACGGCCGGTACCGGCCGCAGGAGCGGGAGGCGCTGGACGCCGTCGGGCGCTGCCTGGACCTGCCGCAGGCGCGGGTCGGGGCGCTGCTGGAGGCGGCCACCCGGGCGCCGTACTAGACCTTCCCCTTCGTCCTCCCCCCGTGCCCCGTTCCTCCGGACCCCCACAAACCGGGCCCCCACCCCCTCCGGGGCCCGCCGTGACCCGCACCGTTCGGCGATCCCCCACGGCCCGGTGCGGGCACACGGCTGTCCGCCGGAGCGGGACGGCTGGGGGACAATGGTGGGATGTCCGTACTGTTCGAGGCCCGCTCCGGCGAGGCGGGCGCATGAGCCTCTTCCGGGACGACGGCGTGGTGCTCCGGGCGCAGAAGCTCGGCGAGGCCGACCGGATCATCACCCTGCTCACCCGTCACCACGGCAAGGTGCGCGCGGTGGCGCGCGGGGTGCGCAAGACCAAGTCGAAGTTCGGCGCGCGTCTGGAGCCGTTCTCCCACGTGGACGTGCAGTTCTTCAGCCGGGGGAGTGAGCTGGTCGGGCGCGGGTTGCCGCTCTGCACCCAGGTCGAGACGATCGCCCCGTACGGCGGTCGGATCGTCGCCGACTACGGCCGCTACACCGCCGGCACGGCCATGCTGGAGACGGCGGAACGGTTCGCCGAGAACGAGGGCCAGCCGGCCGTCCAGCAGTACCTGCTGCTGGTCGGGGGGCTGCGCACGCTGGCGGACGGGCCGCACCAGCCGCACCTGGTGCTGGACGCCTTCCTGCTGCGGTCGCTGGCGGTCAACGGGTACGGCGCGAGCTTCGACGACTGCGCCAAGTGCGGCATGGAGGGCCCCAACCGGTTCTTCTCGCTGCAGGCCGGCGGCGTGCTCTGCGCGGACTGCCGGGTACCCGGATGTGCCGTACCCTCCCCTGAGACACTGGTACTGCTCGGGGCGCTGCTGTCAGGGGACTGGCGGACGGCCGACGCCTGTGAGCCGAGGTACTGGCGGGAGGGCAGCGGCCTGGTCGCGGCCTATCTGCAGTGGCACCTGGAGCGGGGCATCCGCTCGATGAGATACGTGGAGAAGTGAGCACATGGCAGCGCGACGGCTCTTCGGCGGCGGCAAGCAGCGGGAGTACCTCCCCCCGACCCCGCACCCCAGCGGCGCCCGGCCCCCGAAGATCCCCGGCGAGCTGGTCCCCGGCCACGTCGCGATCGTCATGGACGGCAACGGCCGCTGGGCGAAGGAGCGCGGGCTGCCGCGCACCGAGGGCCACAAGGTCGGCGAGGGCGTCGTGCTGGACGTGCTGAAGGGCGCGATCGAGCTGGGCGTGAAGAACGTCTCGCTGTACGCGTTCTCCACCGAGAACTGGAAGCGCTCACCCGACGAGGTGAAGTTCCTGATGAACTTCAACCGCGACGTGATCCACCGCCGCCGCGACGAGATGGACGCGATGGGCGTGCGGGTGCGCTGGGCGGGCCGGATGCCCAAGCTGTGGAAGAGCGTCGTCCAGGAGCTCCAGGTCGCCGAGGAGCAGACCAAGGACAACGACGCCGTCACCCTGTACATGTGCGTCAACTACGGTGGCCGGGCGGAGATCGCGGACGCCGCGGCGGCCATCGCGGCCGATGTGGCGGCGGGCCGGCTGGACCCGAAGAAGGTCAACGAGAAGACGCTCGCCAAGTACCTGTACCACCCGGACATGCCGGACGTGGACCTCTTCCTGCGGCCCAGCGGCGAGCAGCGGACGTCCAACTTCCTGCTCTGGCAGTCGGCGTACGCGGAGTTCGTGTTCCAGGACGTGCTCTGGCCGGACTTCGACCGGCGCGACCTGTGGCGGGCCTGCGAGCAGTACGCGATGCGTGACCGCCGGTTCGGCGGGGCGATCCCCAACGAGGTGCCGGCCGAGCTGGGTGCCGAGGTGCCGGCGCAGCGCTGAGCGCGTCGTCCGGCGCCGGCGCCGGGTGCGCGGAAGGGCCC
Organism: Kitasatospora sp. NPDC058115; assembly: GCF_042884635.1. Taxonomy (NCBI): domain Bacteria; kingdom Bacillati; phylum Actinomycetota; class Actinomycetes; order Kitasatosporales; family Streptomycetaceae; genus Kitasatospora; species Kitasatospora sp. NPDC058115. The sequence goes on along the minus strand of NZ_JBHVTL010000003.1, from coordinate 198,390 downwards.
GCGGGAGGTGACTCCCGCGGGCCCTCGTGGTGCTTGCGGCTTCCCGTGCCCGGCTTGGGGCGCCCGGGTTCCCGCGTCCGGCTTCAGGCGCGCTTGGCGCACTCCGCGCAGGTGCCGAAGATCTCCAGGGTGTGCGCGATGTCGCTGAACCCGTGCTCGGCGGCGACCGAGTTGGCCCAGCGCTCGACGGCCGGGCCCTCGACCTCGACGGTGGCGCCGCACTGCCGGCAGACCAGGTGGTGGTGGTGTCCGCTGCTGCACCGGCGGTAGACGGCCTCGCCGTCGGCGGTGCGCAGGACGTCCACCTCGCCGGCGTCGGCGAGCGACTGGAGCGTCCGGTAGACGGTGGTGAGGCCGACCGAGTCGCCCCGGTGCTTCAGCATGTCGTGGAGCTCCTGCGCGCTGCGGAAGTCCTCGATCTCGTCCAGGACCGCCGAGACGGCGGCGCGCTGCCGGGTCGATCGGGCTCGCGGCGACGGGCCTGCGGTGGTCACCGTGGGTCCTCCTGGTGGTGTGGGCGGTTGGCACCTCATTGTGCCAGCCCCGCACTGGGCGCCGGAGTGATCTCGCCGGTCCGGTCCGGCAGGCCGGGCCCGGCCCGCTCCGGGTCCGGCAGCCGGACGTCGCAGACCTGCGGTCCGGCGTCGGGGGTGGTGCGGTGGCGGCGCCGGGCGAGCGGTGCGGCGATCGCGCTGAACACCGCGAACACCGCGATGGCGAGCAGCACGATGGCCGGGCCGGACGGCACGTCGAGCTGGTAGGAGCCGGTGACGCCGGCCAGGGCGACGATCACGCCGACCGCGATCGCGCCGGCCTGGGTCGCGGCGAAGGAGCGGGTGAGCTGCTGGGCGGCGGCCACCGGGACCACCATCAGCGCGCTGACCAGCAGCAGGCCGACCACCCGCATGGCGACGGTGACGGTGACCGCGGCCATCACGGCGAGCAGCAGGTTGAGCAGCCGCACCGGGACGCCGGTGACCTTGGCGAAGTCCTCGTCCTGGCAGATCGCGAAGAGCTGGCGGCGCAGGCCGAGGGTGACGGCGACGACGACGGCGCCGAGCGCGGCGATCGTGGCCAGGTCGGCGGGGGAGACGGTCAGGATGGAGCCCCAGAGGTAGCTCTCCAGTGAACCGGCGCCCGCCTGGGCGGACTTGGAGACCAGCAGCTTGCCGCAGGCCATGCCGCCGTAGAAGAGCATCGCGAGGGCGATGTCGCCGCGCTGGTTGCCGCGCGAGCGGACCAGCTCCATGGTGACGGCGCCGAGCACGCAGACCAGGACGGCCATCCAGACCGGGCTGGTCTGGAAGATGAAGCCGAGGCCGACGCCGGTCATCGCGACGTGGCCCATGCCGTCGCCCATCAGGGCCTGGCGGCGCTGCACCAGGTAGATGCCGACGGCGGGGGCGGTGAAGCCGACCAGGACGGCGGCGATCAGCGCCCGTTGCATGAAGTCGTAGCTGAGCATCTCGGTCATGACAGCAGTCCCCGGATCCGTTCGTGGTCGTGGCCGTGGTCGGCGTGCGGGTGGACGTGGTCGTGGCCGGGCAGGGCGTGCAGGCCGGTGTTGGGGACGGGCGGGCCGTCGTGCGCGACGCAGCCGTCGCGGAGCACCACGGCGCGGTCGATCAGCGGTTCCAGCGGCCCGAGTTCGTGCAGCACCAGCAGGACGGCGGCGCCGCGCGCGACCTCGGCGCGCAGGGTGTCGGCGAGCACCTGCTGGCTGGCGGCGTCCACGCCGGCCATCGGCTCGTCCATGATCAGCAGGTCGGGGGAGCCGGCCAGCGCGCGGGCGATCAGCACCCGCTGCTGCTGGCCGCCGGAGAGGTCGGCGACGCCGTCGCCGGCCCGGTCGAGCATGCCGACGGCGGCCAGCGCGCGGTCCACGGCGGTGCGGTCGGCGCGGCGGAACGGCAGCAGCCGGTGCAGCGGCAGCCGGCCGGTGGAGACGACCTCGCGCACGGTGGCGGGGACGCCGGAGGCGGCGGTGGTGCGCTGCGGGACGTAGCCGATCCGGTGCCAGGCGCGGAAGCGGGCGAGCGGGGTGCCGAACAGTTCCAGGCCGCCGCGCTCCAGCGGGACGGCGCCGGTGACGGCCTTGACGGTGGTGGACTTGCCGGAGCCGTTGGCGCCGAGCAGGGCGACCACTTCGCCGGGGCGGACGGTGAGGTCGACGCCGCGCAGCACCGGGCGTCCGCCGCGCGAGGCGACGGCGTCGTGCAGGCGGACGGCCGGGGGTGTCGGGGGAGTCATGCCGGTGGTCCCGTCAGCTGGTGGGGGTGGCGGCGGCGCCCGGGCCGGCGTTCGCGCCGGTGCCCAGGGCGGCCCGGAGGTTGGCCAGGTTCTGCCGCATGACGGTGAGGTAGTCGTCCTTGGCCCGGTCTTTGACGCCCTCCAGCGGGTCGAGGACGGCGGTGCCGAGTCCGAGGTCCTTGGCGACCGTCTCGGCGAGCCTGGGGCTGGCCAGGGTCTCGAAGAAGATCGTGGTGACGCCGTTGTCCCGGGCGGCCTTCTGGACCTCGGCGAGGCGGGCCGGGGTGGGCTCGGACTCGGGGTCGACGCCGTTGATGGAGACCTGGGTGAGGCTGTAGGCCTCGGCGAGGTAGCCGAAGGCGGCGTGGCTGGTGACGAAGGTGCGGCTCCGGGCGTCCTTCAGCCCGTCCTTGAACTCCTGGTCCAGGGTGGCGAGAAGGCCGACCAGCGCGTCGGTGTTCCTGCGGTAGTCGTCGGCGTGGGCCGGGTCGGCCTCGGCGAACCCGGCGCCGACGCTGCGGGCCACGGCGGCGTAGCGGGTCGGGTCGAGCCAGATGTGCGGGTCGCCGGCGGCCTCGTCGTGGTGGTGGCCGTCGTCCTCGGCGTGGTGGTCGTGGCCGTCGTCCTCGGCGTGGCCCTCCGGGAGGTGGTGGTCCTCCAGCGGGACGGCGGCGGTGGCGTCCACCGTGACCTTGGCGTGGGAGCCGGCGACCGCCTTGTCGACGGTGGGCTGCAGGCCCTTGAGGTAGACGATCGCGTCGGCCTTCTGGACGCGTCCGACCTGCTTGGCGGTGAGTTCGAGGTCGTGGGGCTCGACGCCGTCGGCGGTCAGGCCGGTGACCTTCACGTGCTCGCCGCCGATCTTCGTGGCGAGGAACTCCATCGGGTAGAAGGACGCGACGACGTTCAGCCGGCCGTCCGCACCCTGCGCGCCGTCGCTGCTGCCGCAGGCCGTCAGCGTGAGGGCGGCGGCGAGGGCGGTGGCGGCCAGGGCCAGGGTGCTGCGGGCACGTCGTCGGATCATCATGACAACCATTCTCAGATTAGATGGAAATGATTGTCAAATCACTCGGACGGGTGAACGGGCGGTGACGGTGAGTGGGCCGGTACCGGCGATACCGATTTGAACCCTGTACCCATATGGCCGGTAACCTGAGGTATTCGGGTACGCGCAACCAGCCGTGCCCTGACCGGGCCGTACGTACTGAAGAGAGCACTGTGGCAGCCGACAAGATCGAGACGATCGTCAGCCTGAGCAAGCGCCGTGGCTTCGTCTACCCCTGCAGCGAGATCTACGGCGGCACGCGTGCCGCCTGGGACTACGGTCCGCTGGGCGTCGAGCTCAAGGAGAACATCAAGCGCCAGTGGTGGCGTGCGATGGTCCAGGCCCGCGAGGACGTCGTCGGACTCGACTCGTCGGTGATCCTGGCCCGCGAGGTCTGGGAGGCGTCCGGCCACGTCAAGACCTTCAACGACCCGCTGACCGAGTGCCTCTCCTGCCACAAGCGCCACCGGGCCGACCACCTGGAGGAGAAGTACGAGGCCAAGCACGGCTTCCCGCCGCCGAACGGCCTCCAGGACATCAACTGCCCGGACTGCGGCACCAAGGGCCAGTTCACCGAGCCCAAGGACTTCTCGGGCATGCTGAAGACCCACCTCGGCGTCACCGAGGAGGCGAGCGGCCTGGCGTACCTGCGCCCGGAGACCGCCCAGGGCATCTTCACCAACTTCAAGGCCGTCCAGACCACCTCGCGCAAGAAGCCGCCGTTCGGCATCGCCCAGGTCGGCAAGAGCTTCCGCAACGAGATCACCCCCGGCAACTTCATCTTCCGGACCCGCGAGTTCGAGCAGATGGAGATGGAGTTCTTCGTCAAGCCGGGCGACGACGAGCAGTGGCACGAGTACTGGCTGCAGCAGCGCTGGGACTGGTACGTCGGCCTCGGCCTGCGCACCGAGAACATGCGCCTGTTCGAGCACCCGAAGGAGAAGCTCTCCCACTACGCCAAGCGCACGGTGGACATCGAGTACCGCTTCAACTTCGGCGGCACCGAGTTCTCCGAGCTGGAGGGCATCGCCAACCGCACCGACTACGACCTGTCGGTGCACAGCGAGGCCTCCGGCCAGGACCTCAAGTACTTCGACCAGGAGTCCGGCGAGCGGTACTTCCCGTACGTCATCGAGCCGGCGGCCGGCCTCAACCGCGCCCTGCTGGCCTTCCTGCTCGACGCCTACTTCGAGGACGAGGCGCCGAACGCCAAGGGCGTCATGGAGAAGCGCGTCGGCATGCGCCTGGACCCGCGACTGGCCCCGGTCAAGGTCGCGGTGCTGCCGCTGTCGCGCAACGCCGACCTCTCGCCGAAGGCCCGCGGCCTGGCCGCCGACCTGCGCACCGCGTGGAACGTCGAGTTCGACGACGCCGGTGCCATCGGCAAGCGCTACCGCCGCCAGGACGAGATCGGCACGCCGTTCTGCGTGACGGTCGACTTCGACACCCTGGAGGACAACGCGGTGACCGTGCGCGAGCGCGACACCATGACGCAGGAGCGCGTCTCGCTCGACCAGGTGAAGTCCTACCTGGCCGCGCGCCTCATCGGCTGCTGACGCCCGATCGCTTCGCGGGGAGCCCCCGTCCGCCCCTTCCGGGCGGGCGGGGGCTCCTGCTGTTCCCGGGCGCCGTTGCGCCGCCCGCCCGGCGTGCTGCCCGCCGTCGCGACGCGTCGGCGCGGTCCGTCAGCGGCGGCCCCAGCGGGAGCGCGGCCGGGCGGCCGGGGCGGTCGGCAGGCCGGCCGTGCGCAGCGCGGCGAGCGTGGTGCGATGGCGCGCGGGATCGTCGAGCAGCGGCGTGAGCAGTGCCTCGTACAGGTCCGGGCGGCCGGCCAACGCGGCGGCCAGCCGGACCAGTTCGGCCGGCGGGCGGATCGCCGGCAGGCCGCCCAGCAGCAGGGCGGGCAGCGGCGGGGCCATGGTGACGGCGAGCGCGGCGAGGTCCCCGGCGGGCCGGCCGGCCGCCTGGCGCAGCAGCGTGCGGGCGTCGGCGGCGCGGTCCGCCCGGTAGAGCCCGGTGGCCAGCGCGGCCAGCTCGGCGGTCGGCGCGGAGCCCCACTCCCAGAGCAGGGTGACGCCGTCGGCGTGCTGGCCGGCCCGCTCCAGGGCGTCCAGCAGCGCGGGCAGCGCGGCGGCCGGGCAGGAGCGCAGCGCGTGGAACAGGTCGCCGGCCTCCTCGGCCAGCCCCGCCTGGCGCAGCTCGGCGAGGGTGGTGGCGGCGTGCTGGGGTCCGGCGTGCACGGCACTGCGGACCAGCTGGACGGAGGCGCCGGCCGGGCCGCGGCGGGCGAGCAGGGCGGCCAGCTGGGCGGTGTCGTGCGGGGTGAGGTGCTCGGCGCCCTGCTCCAGGACGGCGGCGGCCTCCTCGGGGGAGGTCCGGCGGTACAGGGTGGTGATGCGCTCGGCGAGGGCGGACAGTTCGGCCGGGGTGCGGCGCCGGGGCGGGGCGGGGGGCGCCTGCTTCCCGGCGGGGGCCTGCCCGCCGTCGTGGGGGCGGCCGGTGCCGCCGTCGTGCCCGCCGGTGCGCACGCTGTCGTGCCCGCTCGTGCTCGTGCTCGCGCTCGTGGTTCCGCGGTCGGCGGCGGGCGGGACGGGCGGGGCGGGCGGGGCGGGCGGGGCGGGGGTGATCGGCGGGTCGGTGGGCGTGCCGGTGGGCTGACGCGGGATCCAGCGGCGCGGCGCCGGTTGCCGCAGCCGGTCCTCCAGCGCCTTCAGCTGGTCGCTCAGCTCCAGGCAGCGGGCGCCCAGCCCCTCGCGCAGCGTCCGCGCCTGGGTCAGCTGCCGCAGCAGCTCGCCGTCCGGCCGCTGCCGCTCGGGCAGGGCGCGCAGCGCCTCGGTGAGCCGGCGCTCGCGCTGCCCCGCGTACTGCCGGGCACGGAGTAACTCGTCCAGCTGCGCTCTGAGTTCGAGAGCGGCCTGCTCGCTCTCGCTGCCGCCCGCGTCCGGGGCGAGGGGCTGTTCCGTCTGCCGTGTACGCATGATCACCGCAACCTGTCCAACTGGGCCCTGACGGCAAGACATCCTCGCGTCGGAATGCGGCGGTGGCGTTACGGCAGTGCGTCCACTGGCTTGCGAGTGGTGTCCGGGAGCGCGCGGGGCGCCGCGGTGGTGAGCACCCCGGCGCGCGCGCCCGGCCGGAGCGCCTATCCGGCGGCGGTCGTGGCGGTCGCCGTGGCCGCCGCCAGCCGGGTGCGGGCCTCCATGAGGGCGAAGCCGAGCAGGTTCTCGCCGCGCCACTCGGCGGGGCGCCGGGCGCGCTCGTTGTCGGCGCCGAGGCCGATGCCCCAGATCCGGTCGAGCGGGCTGGCCTCCACCAGGACGCGCCGATGTGTCGACAGCAGGTAGCCGAGCAGGTCCTCGTGGCCGCCGAACTTGGCCGCGTTGCCCCGGACCACCAGCTCGAACCGGCCGGCCGTCCACGTCGCGTCGTCGAAGTCGCGGACCTGCCGGCCGAGCTTCTTCGCCTCGGCGGGGCTCGCCGCCGCGAGGATCCGGGCGAGCGTCCGCTCGTCCCCGAACATCCGGGCCTTGCCCGCCATCATCCAGTGCTCGGCGGTCGCGTACTCGACGCCGTCGACGGTGAACGGGTGCCCGGGCCACCACTGGCTCAGCACCCCGGGGCCGAGCGCGCCGTCCCGCTGCTCCTGGTGCCCCCAGAACATCAGCCACTTGGGCTCCGCCCCGGCCGCCACGGCGGTGGCCAGCGCGGCGCGGTCACGGGTGTCGAGGGGGTCGGTCGTGCGTTCGTCGCTCATATCGTCATGCTGACACGAAGGGGTCCGCGGCGACCACGGATTTTCCCGGCCCCGGCCGCACGGTGATGGCGGCGAAACAGTTGAGCCATGAACTACAGAATGTGACATATTATCGGGCTCGGTCGAATCCGGACGTATCGTCACGATTCCTCCCGGAGGGCGCCCTCACCCTCCGCACCCTCGAACACCTCCTGGAGTCCCCCATGAGCGACCGCATACCATCCGCCGCCGGCGGGAAACGCCCGGCACCCGCACACCGGTCCCGGCTCCTGCCGCCCGGCAGGGCGGTCCTCGGGGCCCTGGCCGCCTCGGCGCTCGCGCTCGCGGTGGCCGCGCCGCTCGCCGCCCCGTCGGCGGCCGCCGCACCGGCGGGCAAGGCGGCCCGGGGGCTCGGCGCCCAGCGGCCGATCGGCCCGGACCCGGCCGTCGACCTGCTCGCGCACGGCAACCTCACCATGGCGTCCAACTCCGTGCTGACCTGTGACGACAGCGACGGCTCGGTCTGCAACGACACCGAGGGCACCAACAACAACCGCACCAAGTACGTGAAGACCGACCCGGACGCCCCCGGCGACAACGCGTCCTCCGCGCAGCTGGTCATCCCCGCCGGGTCCCAGGTGCGGTCGGCCCGCCTGTACTGGCAGTTCAACCCGACCAACACCAGCAACGCGGGCGGCACCTCCGGTGACATCAACGCCGGCGACAAGGTGTCCTGGAAGGTTCCGGGCAGCTCCTCCTACGAGCAGCTCACCGCCGACACCTACGACTGGTTCGACCAGCAGGTCGGCGGCACCCCGCCGGAGCCGCTGCTCGCCGGGGCGGGCGTGAAGGACGTCACCGCCCAGGTGAAGGCCGCCGGCCCGGGCAACTACACCGTCGCCGGCATCCAGGCCTGCGCCGGGCGCTCCTCCGCGCAGAACTTCGGCGGCAACAACGTCGGCTGCTGGGGCGGCTGGTCGCTGGTCGTCGCCTACGAGAACCAGGCGGAGCCGCTGCGCTACCTCCAGGTCTGGGACGGCTTCCAGTTGCTGCGCAGCCCCGACAACCTGGCGACGCTCACCCTCTCCGGCATCCACACGCCCGCCACGGCCCCGCCGGCCACCATGGGCGTCACCGTCGGCGACGGCGACGTGCCGATCGCGGGCGACCAGCTGCTGGTCGGCTCCTCGGTCGACGACCTGACGGTGCTGCCGATGCCCGGCCCCGCCGGCACCGCCACCGACAACGCCTTCACCAGCCGGATCGACCACGTCGCGGCGAACGGCACCGGCAGCAACCTCACCACCCGCACCCCCGCGCCGGTCAACAACTACGGCTACGACGCCCGGACGATCGACGTCACCGGCAGGATCCCCGCCGGCAGCACCCAGGCCGTGCTGCGGATCAACGGCGCGGGCGACGCGCTGCACCCGCAGGCCGTCTGGCTCGCCGTCGACGCCCTCGAACCGGATCTGCAGATCACCAAGGCCAACCAGCCGGCCGGCTCCACCACGAACAACCCGCCCGGCAACGTCGACCCCGGCGCCGAGATCACCTACACCTTCACCGTCGCCAACCGGCACAAGGACGGCACCGCCGCCGACCTCGACACCGCCACCGGCGTCACCCTGACCGACGCGCTGCCCGCCGGAACCGGCTACGTCGACGGCTCCGGCCCCGGCTGCACCGCCGCCGGACGCAACGTCACCTGCGCCGTCGGCGACCTCAGGCCGGGCGCCGAGACCACCGTCTCCTTCCGGGCCCGGGTCGACGCGGGCCTCGCGCCGGGCACCAAGCTCGACAACACCGCCTCGCTCGCCTACCGGGGCGCCCAGACCGGCCGCGACCAGCAGCGCACCAGCAACACCGTGCGCAACACCGTCTCCGAGCACGCCGGCTACCGGGTCGCCAAGACCGCCGACAAGGCCCAGGCCCTGCCCGGCGACACCGTGAAGTACCAGGTGGACATCACCAACACCGGGAACGCCCCGCTCACCGGGCTGACCGTCACCGACGACCTGAGCGCCGTCCTCGACGACGCGGACTACAACGGCGACGCCGCCACCACCGCCGGCAAGGCGTCCTACGCGCAGCCGGTGCTCAGCTGGACCGGCGACCTGCCGGTCGGCGCCGGGGCCCGGCTGACGTACACGGTGAAGGTGAAGGACCCGGCCGCCGGGGACCACACGCTGCGCAACACCGTGGTGGCCGACCGGCCCGGCGGCAACTGCCCGGCCGGCTCGACGGCGGGGGAGTGCACCGCCACGGTCACGGTGACCACGTCCTCGCCGACCCCGACCGCCTCCCCGACCGCCACCGCCACCGCCTCGCCGACCACCGAGCCCACCGGCTCGCCGACCACCGATGCCACCGGCTCCCCGACCGCCTCCCCCTCGGCGCCCTCGACCGGGACCGGGACCGACAGCCCCCGCCCGCAGCCCACCACGACCCCTGACCGCCCGGGCGGCAGCCTCGCCCGGACGGGCAGCCAGGTCGCGCTGATCGGCGGCATCGGCGCCGCCGTCGTCCTCGCCGGCGCGGCCTTCGTCCTCGCCTCCCGCCGCCGGCGCCACCGGCACTGACACGCCCTGAGCCGGAAATGAAGGCGGCCCCACCGCTGTTGTCGGTGGGGCCGCTTTTCCCTTCCCCGAGGAGCCGATGTGTCCCGGCCGTCCGACGAGACCCCCGCCGTACGTGAACTGCGCCTGGTCGTCACCGCCGCCGACTACGAACAGGCCCTGCACTTCTACCGCGACGTCCTCGGCCTCCCCGAACGCGGCGCCTTCACCTCCCCCGACGGCCGGGTCACCATCCTCGAAGCCGGCCGTGCCACCCTGGAGATCGCCGACCCCAACCACGCCGACTTCATCGACGAGGTGGAGGTCGGCCGCCGCGTCGCCGGCCACCTCCGGGTCGCCTTCCAGGTCGACGACGCCACCGCCACCACCGCCCGCCTCGCCGCCGCGGGTGCCGAAGTCCTCGCCGAGCCCGTCCGCACCCCCTGGAACTCCCTCAACTCCCGCCTGGAAGCGCCCGGCGCCCTCCAGCTCACCCTCTTCACCGAACTCGGCGAGCCGGCCTCGGACTGACCTCCTCGAACGCTCCGGGGCGCCCTCTCCCGGTTCAACCGACGGCGTTCGCGCGCTCCGCGAGCCGCAGCAGCTCGTTCCTCGTAGAACACGCGGACGTTCGGTTCGTCGGGCACCGCGTGATTGACGTAGACGAGCGTGCCCGGCTCCAGCGTGCGGATGCCCGCGAGCGCCTCCTCTGCGAGTTCGTCGAAGGCGCGAGCCGATGACGCGTCATGAGCGGTGAACCGCACGACAAGTCCGAATCCCGTGATCACTACTCCCCTTCCCGGGTTTGCAAGGTCGTCTGGTTCACGGATGCGCCGGACCTGCCGGCGCCCGTCCACGGCTGGGGAACGGCCGTGGGGCTCGTGCTGGGCCGTCGGGGCGCTGTGTGAGGACCCCGTCGGCGGGGGCGCACAGCGAACGGACTACTTCAGCAGGGCGAGGGCCTGTTCAGCCGTGAGGCGGACGTTCTCGTTGTCGTCCTTTGCGAGTTCTCCGACCAGGCCGGGCACTCCGGGCTCGTTGGGCCACAGCAGTGCGAGCAACTTGACGGCCACCACCCTGACGTCGGCGGAACTGTCGGCTCGGGCGGCCTGCCGAGTGATCGGGAAAGCCGCGTCCCTGGCCCGCCAGGCCATGAGGGACAAGGCCGTGGCGCGGATGCGGTCGTCGGGGTCGGTGGTGGCGTTGCGGAGGGTGGCGTGGGTGTCGGGGTGCTCGGGCCAGTGTCGGGCGAGGATCCGCAACGCCGTGCCGCGGATCTTCGAACGGCGGGCGGCGGCGTTGTGGAGGGTGGCGAGGGTGTCGGGGTGGTCGGGCCAGCGTGTGGCGAGGATCTCCAACGCCGTGCCACGGACCTCCGAGTGAGGGGTGGCGGCGTTGTGGATGGCGGTGTGGGTGTCGGGGTGGTCGGGCCAGCGTGTGGCGAGGATCTCCAACGCCGTGCCACGGATCTCCGAGTAAGGGGTGGTGGTGGCGTCGTGGAGGGTGGCGCGGGTGTCAGGGTGCTCGGGCCAGTGCTCGGCGAGAGTCCGCAACGCCGCGCGTCGGACGATCCATTCGGGGTCGGTGGTGGCGTTGCGGACGGTGGTGCGAGTAGCGGGGTGCTCGGGCCAATGCCTGGCGAGTACCGAGAGCACCTCGTATCGGGTTGACCATTCGGGGTCGGTGGTGGCGTTGTGGATGGTGGTGTGGGTGTCGGGGTGGTCGGGCCGGCGTTGGGCGAGGATCCGCAACGCCGCGCCACGGATCTCCGAGTGAGGGGCGGCGGCGTTTCGGATGGTGGTGTGGGTGTCGGGGTGGTCGGGCCAGTGCTCGGCAAGGATCTCCAACGCCGCGCCACGGATCCTCGAACGAGGGGTGGCGGCGTTGTGGATGGCGGTGTGGGTGTCGGGGTGCTGGGGCCAGCGTGTGGCCAGCGTTCGCAACGCTTCGACACGGACGAACCAATCGGGGTCGGTGACGGCGTCCCGGACGGTGGTGTACGTGTCCCGGTCGTCGGGCCAGCGCGCGGCCAGCGTCCGCAACGCTTCGACACGGACGAAGGACTCGGGGTCGGTGGTGGCCTTGCGGACGGTCGTGTGGGTGTCGGGGTGGTCGGGCCAGTGCTTGGCGAGCACCGGAAGCGCTTTGTAGCGGATCGACCATTCGGGGTCGGTGGTGGCGTTTCGGATGGTGGTGCGGGTGTCGGGGTGGTCGGGCCAGCATTCCGCCAGTCTCCGCAGGGCAGCGGGCCGGAGGTTCAGATCCCACGAGAGGCGGGTCTGGCGGATGACCTCGGTGAGGTCTCGGCCGAGTGTTGCCGCGATCCGGGCACTGGAGGACTCGGAGCGGACGCTGTCCAGCACTTGGTCAGCAAAGTACCACCGCAGGAACTGCTCCCTGCCGTTCCAGAAGTGGTCGAACGTGGCCAGTGCAGGCAGGGCCTCCTCGACGTTGAGGACTGGCCGGCGACTCAGGGCAACGCAGAGGGCATCGATGACGGCATCGCTCTGAGCGGCCACCGAAAGCCGCTTGGCATTCGGCCGCCCTGAGAGGGTTCCGATCTCCTCGACCTCGGCCAGGGTTCGAATGGCGAGTACCAGCAGGGGTGCCTCGCTGGTCCTTTCCTCTCTCCGATGCCTTTCGAGCAGGCAGCCGAGGAGCGCCGCGACGTCCCGTTGCTTGAGCTTTCCCGCCGTGAGCAGGATGACTTCATGCCAGGCGGGATCGCCGGCCCGCTCGTCGAGGAGGCTCACCAGCTCCTCCCGGCTCCATTCCTCCTCCTCGCGCCGCCGCAGGATGTCGGCGGCGGCGAGGTACTCCAGGAACGTCCGGTGGACGAAGCCGTAGATCCCCCCGCCGTAGTGGGCCAGGAGGAAGTTGCGGGTGCTCAGGTGCTCCACGACGTGGTCGGCGGCGATGTCGGCGGCAGGGCGGGAAATGTTGTGCTCGGTCAGGTACCCGCTGATGATTCCGGCCAGTTCGTCGCGCTGGACGTAGGTGCCGCCGGGCTTTCCGGTGCCGTTCTGCATGCGGCGGGCGACGCGTTCGAGCAGCTTCAGGCGGCGGCTGGTGTTGAGCCACTCCAGGGCCTGCGCCGCCTCGGCGTTCGAAGGGGACTGCGGGGTGAGGAACTTGGCGTCCTTGTCCCAGCGGCTGATCAGGACCTCCACCGCGTGGGCGTAGACCTCGCGGCGCTCGCGGGGGATGGCCCTGCCGAGGCCGATGGCGGCCAGGATGGTCAGCAGCAGCGGATTGCCGGACAGTTCCGCGACAGCGCGAATGTCGCGTACAGCGCCTAGGAGCCGCTGGGTCAGACGCTCGGCTTCGTTCAGGTCCTCGGGGTGGGCGGCGGCGTACCAGCGGCGGACGAACGTCTCGACCTGGTCCCGTTCCAGGTTCTGGAGCATCACCTGAGCGAATCCGGTCGTCGTGAACGCGCCTGGCCGGTAGCCGTATTCGCGTGACGTCACGATCGTCCGCACACCCGGGTGGGCGGCGGCGAAGGCGGTGATCCGGCGGGCCGTCTCGGAGCGGACCTCCGGGTCGAAGATCTCGTCCAGGCCGTCGAAGACCACCAGGGCCCGGCCGCCGGCGAGGAGTTCTTCGAGGACGGTCCGGGGCAGGCACATCCGTTCCTGCCGGTGGAGGTGGTCGAGGAAGTCCTCGATCGTCCGCTCCCGCCAGGCCGCCTGCGCGTACTGGCGCAGTTCGACCACCACCGGGACCAGGCCGGTCAGGGGGGCGAGTTCGGCGGGGACCTCCTCCAGGGCCCCCGCCAGGGCGAGCGCCAGGTACTTGGAGAGCGTCGACTTGCCCGCACCGGGGTCGCCCAGGACGACGAGGCGCCGGCCGGCCTCGCTCGCGAGGACCTGGAGCACCGGTCTGGCCGGCTCCGTGCGCTGCGGCTCCGGCAGCTCGTGTTCCTCGACCAGTTCGCCGCTGGTGACCAGCAGCCGCCGCACCTCGCTCGGGACCCTCTTCTCGTGGGCGCGGGCGAGCTGGGGCATGAAGACGTGCCGCAGCTCGATCAGCGGTTGCTCGCCGGACCGGCCGGTGGGGCCGAGGACGTCCAGGTTGAGGCGGCGGTATACCTCGCGGACGCGCTGGAGGTAGGCCTGGACGGCCCCCTCGGTGTCCATGGGCGCGGGTTCGGGCCCGGACCCGTGGTGGATGTGCAGTTCCCCCACGGTGTTGCTCATCACCACGGACCCGCCGACGGTGCTGCCGCTCACCTCGTTCCGGCTGTGCGGCAGGTTCGACGGCTTCCGCTTCCACGACCAGAGCGACACGGCTCCCCCTCGTTCCCCACCCCGGGTGACGAGAACCGTAGCGCGCGGGACGGAACCCGCGTGAATCCTTCCGGGGCATCGCCGTCTCTTATGGACAGCTGCGGCGAGGGCCGGGCGGAGGAGGAGACGGTGATGATGGTCTGGGTGGCCGTGGCGGTCGGCGCGGCGCTGGTCGTGATGTGCAGTGTGACGGTGCTGAGGAAGTGGGGGCGGCGGCGTGGCTGAGGTGCGGGAGTGGCCGGGGAACGCGGTGGTGGCCGCGGCGCAGGACGGGGACGTGGAGGCGATCGCCGCGTTGGTGTCGGGGGCGCATCCGCACGTGCAGCGGTTCGCGCGGTCGCTGTGCGCCACGCAGGAGGACGCCGAGGACGCGGCGCAGGAGGCGCTGATCATCCTGTACCGCAAGATCGGGATGCTGCGGGCGACCGGGGCGCTGGCCTCGTGGATGTTCCGGATCGTGCGCAACGAGTGCCTGCGGCGGGCGCGCCTGGTGGTGAGGGAGCGGCCGGAGTCCTACGACGGGCTGTCCCGTTCCGTGGAGGACGAGGTGCTGGGGCGGCTGGAGGCCGGGCGGGTCGCCGAGGCGATCGCCGCGCTGCCGGCGGACCAGCGGCGGGTGCTGATCATGCGTGATGTGCAGGGGCTCAGCGGGCGGATGGTCGCCGATCGGCTGGGCCTCAGCACCGCCGCGATGAAGTCGCGGCTGCACCGGGCCCGGGCGGCGGTCCGTGCCGTCACCGTCGCAGGGGAGTGGTGATGGCCGGGGAGTCGGGGTACGCCAGCCGGACGCTGGCCGAGCACCTGGTCCGGGGCGGGGTGGGGTTCGCGGCGTTGGCGGGGGCGTTCGTGCTGCTGCCGTTCGCCGGGCCGGTGGCACTGCTGTTGCTGCCGGTCGGGCTGCTGGCCTTCCGCGGGTGTCCGACGTGCTGGGTGATCGGGCTGGTGGAGACGGTGTCGCGGGGGCGGCTGCAGCGTGAGTGTGCCGACGGGCGGTGCGAGTTGAGGAAGGCCGGGAGGACGTAGCCGCGTCGTGGCCACCCGCCCCGGGGAACGGGTGGCCACGACGCGGCCGGGCCCGGCCGTCAGCCGATGGACCGGGGCAGGCGGGTCGTCAGGTAGAAGATGGTGAACGAGCCCAGGAGCTGGATGCCCAGGCAGAGGGCGAGCGTGTCGGCCATGCCCAGGGTGGGCGAGAGGGCCAGGTAGAGGGAGCCCAGGGTGGCGACGCCCAGGGCCAGGCTGGACTGCTGGCTGGTGGCGAGCACGCCGCTGCCGACGCCCGCCCGGGCGGCGGGGACCTTGGAGAGGACGACGCGGAACAGCGGGGTGCCGATCAGGCCCTGGCCGATGCCGGCGAGGGCGACACCGGGGGCCATCCGCAGCGCGGAGAAGCCCTCGGGGTCGGCGAGCACGGTGAGGGCGAGGGTCGCCAGGCCGGTGGCCTGGATGGCGGCGCCGGCGGTGAGGACGCGGCTGCCGAAGCGGCCGATCAGGCGCGGGCCGCAGAGCGAGGCGGTGAAGTAGCCCACGGCCATCGGGACCAGCGCCCAGCCGGCCGCGACCGGGCCGAGGTGCAGGCCCTGCTGGAGGGCGACCGCGACCACGAACATGAAGCCGCCGAACCCGCCGAAGTAGGGCAGGGCGATGCCGAGGCCGCGCCGCATCTCGGGGATGCGCAGCAGGGTGGGCGGCACCAGCGGGGTGTCACCGCGGCGCTCGGCCCGGCGCTCGACCAGGGCGAAGGTGGTGGCGAGCACCGGGAACAGCGCCAGCAGCACCCAGGACCAGAGCGGCCAGCCGGCGGCGCGGCCCTCCATCAGCGGGACGAGCAGGGCGAGCAGGGCGGCGGTGAGCAGCACGGTGCCCGCGATGTCGACCTTGGTGGCCTGCTCGGCGCGGCTCTCGGGGACGAAGCGCAGGGCGAGGACGAGGGCGAGCAGGGCGAAGGGGACGTTCAGCAGGAAGACCGAGCGCCAGCCGCTGCCGAAGAGGTCGGCGGCGACCAGCATCCCGCCGAGCACCTGCCCGATGACCACCGAGATGCCGCCGACCGCGCCGTAGACGGAGAGCGCGCGACCGCGCCGGGCACCGTGGGTGGCGGCGGTGATGGTGCCGAGCACCTGGGGGATCAGCAGCGCGGCCGACGCGCCCTGGGCGGCCCGGGCGGCGACCAGGGACCAGGCGCCGGGGGCGAGCCCGCAGGCGAGCGAGGTGACGGCGAAGGCGGCGGCCCCGGCGACGAAGAGGCGACGGCGGCCGAAGATGTCACCCAGCCGGCCGCCGAGGACCAGCAGGACGGCGAAGGCGATGCCGTACCCGGCGGCGACCAGTTCCAGCACGGCGGGGCCGGCGGCGAGGTCGTGGTCGATGGTGGGCAGGGCGACGTTCACGATGAAGAAGTCGAGCATCGGGAGGAACGCCCCGAGCAGGACGGTGACCAGCCCGGCGGTGCCGAGGGAGGGGCCGGAGGAGGGGGAGGCGGACGGGGCGGGTGCGGCGTTCGGTGACGCGGGGACGAGGGGCCTGGCGGCGGTCAGTTGCTGGGTCACGGTCCTACGATCCGACCAACCGCACCCTGGTACCAGAGTGTGCTTATCCAGGTATAAGAAGTACCTGGAAACAGGATGTCGAGTGGCGCATCCTGGTGGAATGAGTCTGACCACCGTGACGGCAACCACCGGGAAAGCGCCCGCCGATCCGCGGCGGCAACAGTTGGCGGCGTTCCTCCGCAGCCGCCGGGAACGGATCACCCCCGAGCAGGTGGGGCTGCCGATGACCGGCCGGCGGCGCACGCCGGGGCTGCGCCGCGAGGAGGTGGCGCAGGTCGCCGCCGTCGGGGTCACCTGGTACACCTGGCTGGAGCAGGGGCGCGAGATCCAGGTGTCCGTGCAGGTGCTGGACGCGGTGGCGCGTGCCCTGCTGCTCGACCCGAGCGAGCGGGCCCATCTGTTCACCCTGGCCGGGGCGGAGGACCCGACGCCGGTGCGGGAGTGCCCGACCATCACGGCGGGCGTCCGGCTGACGCTGGACCGGATGGCCCCGTACCCCGCCGCGGTGATCAACTCCCGCTACGACGTGCTGGCGTACAACGCGCAGTACACCGGCGTCGTCGGCGACCTGGAGGCGCTGGCCCCCGAGGACCGCAATCTGATGTGGCTGGCGTTCACCCCCTCGCGCTTCCGCGATGTGCTGGTGGACCACGAGGACGAGCGCGAGGTCATGGTGGCCCGGTTCCGCTCCGGGATGGGCGAGCACGGGGACGAGCCTGCCTGGCGGACGCTGCTCTGCCGGCTGCGCCAGGCCTCCCCGGTGTTCGACGAGGCCTGGCAGCGGCATGACGTGCTGCGGCCGGGGAACGGGCTGAAGCGCTTCCTCCTGCCGGAGGTGGGGCTGCTGCGCTTCGAGTACACGAGCTTCTGGCTGGGACCGTCCCAGGGCCCGCGGATGGTCGTCTACACCCCGAAGGACGAGGAGACCGCCGCGCTGCTGACGCGGCTGCCCACCCGGCTGCCGTCGGCCGCCGCCGTGACGCCGGGCGCCGCCGCGGTGGCTCCGGGGGTGCCGGCCCGCTGAGCGCCGCCCGGCGCGGGCCAGGCCGAGGACCAGGCAGAGCGCCGCGAGCGGGAGTTCGACGCAGCCCGCCATCATCAGCGCGGCCAGCGTCTCGGCGCCCGGGCCCGCGGTGGCGATGTCCACCAGGGCGTCACCGGCGAGCAGCAGGGCGACCACCGCGGCGGGCGCGACCGCGGCCGGGTGCCGGTGGCGCAGCACGGCGTCCAGCCGCAGCAGCGCGGCGAACTCGCACAGGTCGAGGACGACCCAGGCCGTCTCGCCGGCCGCCGCGAGCACCGCCACCCAGGGCAGCAGCGCGAAGGCGGCGACGACGGGCACCCGCGAGGCGAACGGGGCGACCGGGGACCGGCCGGGGCCGCCGGACAGTACGGCGGCGCTCATCGGGCACCCCCGGACTCCGCCGCGTCGGCGTGGACGACGGGGGTGGCACGGACCCGGGTCAGCGGGGCGCGCTCGGGACCGGCCCCGCCGGGCGCCTCGACGAGCACGCCGTCGAAGACGCCCTCGGCCCAGGCGAGCCAGAACCTCCCGGCGACGGTGACCACCTCGGCCGCCGCGACCACCGGCGCCGCCCGCCCCGGCAGCCGGAGCAGCCGCCCGCCGGTGAAGCCGACGGCCGGGACGGCGCCGCCGTGCGGCAGCCGGCCCCAGGCGAGCCCGTGCCGGGGGCGGCGGCGCCCGCCGGCCCCGGTACCGGCTCCGGCCCAGGCCCGGGCGCCGCGCAGCAGACCGCGGCCGAGCCGGGTCGCGACCACCACGTCCACCAGCTCGCCGTGCTCGTACACCTCCAGGGCGGCCCGTCCGCGACCGCGGCCGGCCGGCACGCTGCGCACCGACCACGGCCCGCCCGGCGCGCCGGACCCGGCGGGGCCGGAGAGCCCGCCCGGGCCGTCGAACCCGGCGAACGCACCGGCGGGCCCGACCGGCAGCCGGTCCTCGGCCACGGCGGCCGGGGCGGCGGACACGGCGGGGGTGGTGCCGTGGGCCGGACGCCCGTGCGGCGGGGTGGCGGAGTGCGATGCGGTGCTCGTCATGCCGTCAAGACTCCCCGCTGCGGACGGCGTTGTCGGTAGTGCGCCGATCCGAATTGAGGGTGTACCTAGCTTCACCATTTCTGGGCAGCCCCCTTCATGGTGACGCTTGATCACCTCGCTCTAGGCTGTCCGCCATGTCCTCCACGACGCCGCGCCGCACGCCCGCCGGGAGCGTCGCGCGGCCCCCGTGGTCGGCGGCGGCCTGGCGGGACACCCGCTTCCTCGCCGCAGGGATCCCGCTCTCCCTGCCCGCCTGGCTGATCGTCCTCACCCCGAAGGTGACGCTGGTCCTCCTGGGCGCGATCCTGCTCTCGGTCCGCCTGCTCACCGCCGCCCAGCGCGGCCGGCTGCGCGCGCTGCGCGGGGTGGAGATCCCGCCGCTGCTGCGGGCCTCCGTCACCCCCGCCGGCGTGCTCACCAGGCTGCGCACCGGCGTCAGCTGGAGCCATGTCGGCTACCACCTGGTGGCCGGTCCGCTGGTCGCGGCGGGCTCGGTGGCGATCGTGTACGGGTGGGGCGCGGCCCTGACGGCCTCGACGGTCTTCGGCTGGACCTGGCTGATGCCGGCCTCCTCGCCCGTCCGCGAGCGCTGGACCGCGCTGGACGTCCCGCTCACCGTCGGCGGCCTGCTGCTGATCGCGGTGCTGCCCGCCGCGGCCGGCCTGCTGGCCCGGCTGGACGAGGCGCTCGCCGTGCGGATGCTCGGCCCGGGCCGCACCGCCGAGCTGGAGCACCGGATCGAGGAGGTGGTCGAGAGCCGGGCGGGCCTGGTCGACGCGGTGGACGCCGAGCGCCGCCGGATCGAGCGCGACCTGCACGACGGCGCCCAGCAGCGGCTCACCTCGCTCGCCATGAACCTCGGCCTGGCCCGCCGCACCCTCAAGGACGTCCCGCCGGAGGCGATGCAGGTGATCGTCGAGGCCCACGAGGAGGCCCAGGCGGCCATCGACGAGCTGCGCGACCTGGTCCGCGGCCTGCATCCGGCCGTCCTGGAGGACCGCGGTCTGGACGCGGCGCTCTCCGGCATCGCGGCCCGCGCCCCGCTGCCGGTCCGGCTGGACGTCGAGGTGGCCGAGCGGATAGCGCCGACCGTCGAGGCGGTCGCCTACTTCACCGTCTCCGAGGCGCTGGCCAACGTCGCCAAGCACGCCCGGGCCTCCCGGGCGGACGTCTCGGTGCGCACGGCCGGCGGCCGGCTGCGCCTGGTCGTCAGCGACGACGGGGTGGGCGGGGCGGACGCCTCGCGCGGCACCGGCCTGAACGGCCTGCGCCAGCGCACCGCCTCGGTCGACGGGTCCCTGTCCGTGCTCAGCCCCGTCGGGGGCCCGACCACCATCACCGTGGAGTTGCCGTGCGTGCTGTGATCGCCGAGGACTCGGTCCTGCTCAGGGTCGGCCTGGTCAAGGTCCTGGAGGCGGTGGGCTACGAGGTGGCCGCCGCCGTCGGGGACGCCGAGGAACTGCTCGCCGCGGTGCAGGAGCACCGGCCGCGGGTGGTGGTGGCGGACGTCCGGATGCCGCCGGGCTTCACGGACGAGGGGGTGCGGGCCGCGCTGGTGATCCGCCGGCAGTGGCCGGAGGTGGCGGTGCTGCTGCTCTCCCAGTACGTGGAGGAGCGGTACGCCGCGGACCTGCTGACCACCAACACCAGTGGCGTCGGCTATCTGCTCAAGCAGCGGGTGGCCAATGTCGACGACTTCGTGGACGCGCTCCAGCGGGTCGCCGAGGGCGGCACCGCGCTGGACCCGGAGGTGGTCGCCCAGCTGCTGGTGCGCCGCCACCGCGACCCCCTGGAGCGGCTGACCCCGCGCGAGCGGGACGTGCTCGCCCTGATGGCGGAGGGCCGCTCGAACGCGGCGATCGCCACCGCCCTGGTGGTCAGCGACAGCGCGGTGGCCAAGCACATCAACTCGATCTTCGCCAAGCTCGACCTGCCGCCCGCCGACGAGAGCCACCGGCGGGTGCTGGCGGTGCTGCGCTTCCTGGAAGTGGGATGACGATGAGAACGGGGAAGGGCACGGCGGTCGGCCCGGGGGAGCGGGCGCCGGGGCGCGCCCGTCGCGGCCGCCTGGCCTGGCGGATGCTCGGCACGCTGGCACTCGCCGTGGCGCTGGTCGCCGGCGCCGTGCAGACCTGGGCGATCGCGGTGCAGCAGCGCACGCACTCCGAGATGTCCTACCCGGTCGCGGTGACCACGGTGCGGCTGGACACCGGCAGCGCGACCGTCCGGATCCGGCCGGGGGAGGAGGGCCGGGTGGTGGTCCGCCAGGACCTGAACTGGATGATGCGGATGCCGGTCGTCTCGGCGCTCTTCGAGCAGGACCGGCTCGACGTCCGGATGCGCTGCACCCAGGTCCCCCCGGTCAGCGACCTCGGCTGCCGCGCGGTGATCGAGCTCGACGTGCCGCCCGGGGTCGCGGTGACCGGCCGGCTGAGCAGCGGGAGCGTCGACGTCGCCGGGGTGACGGGGGTGGTCGACCTGCTCTCCACCTCCGGGGAGGTGGAGCTGGCCGACGTGTCCGGTCCGGTGACCGTGCGCACCACCTCCGGCTCCGTCCGGGGCAGCCGCCTCACCTCCCCGACCGTCAGCGCCGCCGCGACCTCGGGCTCGATGCAGCTGGGCTTCGCCGCCGCCCCGCGGAGCGTGGACATCGGGGTGACGTCCGGCTCGGTGGTGCTGGGCCTGCCCCGGGGGTCGCGCTACGACTTCGACGGCGGGGCGTCCCCCCTGGCCCGCGGCGGCATCGATCCGGCACTGGCGGACCGCTCCAGCCCGAACAAGATCAGGGTCTCGGTCACCTCCGGCTCACTGTCGGTCTTCGCGAAGGACACGGTGGCGAGCGACGGCCCCGCGGCGAACGACGCTCCACCGATGAAGGACCCTCCGCCGACGAAGGGCACCCCGTCGGCGAACGGGGCCCCGTCGGCGAACGAGACCTCACCGGCGAAGGAGGAGCCCGCCGGGGACTGACGACCCGGGAACGGAGGCCGGTCCCGGGAACCGGCGAGGGCCCCGGGAGCGGAGCCCCTGGGCCGCTCGGCCGGGTGGGGGACAATGAAGAGTCCCCCATCCACCGTCCCCGAGGTCAGCCGCGCATGACAGTCCCGCCCGCACCCACCGAGCCGAGCACCGCGACCGCCACCGCGACCGGCCCCGCCGACGGCGACACCACCGCGACCGCCCCCGCACCCGCCGCACCGGCACCCGCCGCGCCGGCGACCACGACCGCCGCCGGAGCCGAGTTCGCCCCGCTGTCCGTCGGCCCGCTGCAGGTCTGGCCGCCCGTCGTGCTGGCGCCGATGGCCGGCATCACCAACGCGCCGTTCCGCACCCTGTGCCGCGAGCAGAGCGGCGGCAAGGGCCTCTTCGTCTCCGAGATGATCACCACCCGGGCCCTGGTGGAGCGCAACGCCAAGACGATGCAGCTGATCACCTTCGATCCGAGCGAGAAGCCGCGCTCGATCCAGCTGTACGGGGTGGACCCGGTGACCGTCGGCAAGGCGGCCCGGATGATCGCCGACGAGGGCCTCGCCGACCACATCGACCTCAACTTCGGCTGCCCCGTCCCCAAGGTGACCCGCAAGGGCGGCGGCTCGGCGCTGCCGTACAAGCGCAACCTGCTGCGCGAGATCCTGCGCGAGGCCGTGTCCAACGCCGGCGGCCTGCCGGTCACCATGAAGATGCGCAAGGGCATCGACGACGACCACCTCACCTATCTGGACGCCGGCCGGATCGGCGCCGAGGAGGGCGTCTCCGCGATCGCCCTGCACGGCCGCACCGCCGCCCAGCACTACGGCGGTACCGCCGACTGGTCGGCGATCGCCCGGCTGCGCGAGTCCGTCCCGGCGGAGATCCCGGTGCTCGGCAACGGGGACATCTGGTCGGCCGACGACGCGGTGCGGATGATGCGCGAGACCGGCTGCGACGGCGTGGTGGTCGGCCGTGGCTGTCTGGGCCGGCCGTGGCTGTTCAAGGACCTGGTGGCGATCTTCGAGGGCGAGGTGGACTACGCCCGCCCGACCTTCGCCGATGTGGCGCGGGCGATGGTCCGGCACGCGCAGCTGCTCGGCGAGTGGCTGGGCGACGAGGCCCGCGGCGTGATCGACTTCCGCAAGCACGTCGCCTGGTACACCAAGGGCTTCTCGGTGGGCTCGGAGCTGCGGGTGAAGCTGGCCAACTCCTCCTCGCTCGCCGAACTGGCCGAAACCCTCGCCCTGGTGGAGCAGTCCCAGGCCTGGCCGGCCGGCGCGGACGGCCCGCGCGGGCGGACCAGCGGCAACAACCGGGTCGTCCTCCCGGAAGGCTGGTTGGACGATCCGTACGACTGCGCCCGACCGGGCGAAGATGCCGAATCGGACACCTCTGGCGGGTGACCCCTGACGAAGTGGCAAAAACGACCCCTTGGGGCTGACTGCCATCTCGTCCCAGCCCTCTTGGCCGATCTGGCCAAGAGGGCTCCTTTTCGGCAGGGGAATGTCACGGAGCGGACACATTCCTGGACGCAGTGCGACGGCTGGCGGAGGCCCCCTACGCCCGAACGCTGAGATGCGCTCGTGACGCTGGCCACATACCCTGGCGGTCGGAGGTGGCCGACAGGACGAAATGAACAAGTCGGGGGTGGATCGCTTCCCGAAGGGGAGCGGCGGCGGATCGGGCACTCAGGGTGCAGGAAATCAAGCCGGTTCGTCAGGCCGGAGGGTCAGCGACTACCGAGCGTTCCCGCGATGTGATCTTCCGGTTTCGCCGCCTTCAAGACTTGAACACTCGCTAGCGTCAGCCGGACGATTTCACCACCAGAGGTGAACGCCATTCAGTGCATTGGATCTAGCGGGTTACCAGGCGATCCTGACGACGTACGCCCTATTGGCGGCGCGGAAGCGCCTTCGAAATGGGTATGTTCTCCGGCGTCAGGGCAACCGTGTGCGAGGAGACCGACCCGTGGCGTCCCAGCAGAAGTTTGTTTACTCCTTCACTGAAGGAAACAAGGACCTCAAGGACCTTCTCGGCGGTAAGGGCGCGAACCTGGCCGAGATGACCAACCTGGGCCTCCCGGTCCCCCCGGGGTTCACCATCACCACCGAGGCCTGCAAGGTCTTCCTGGAGACCGGCAGCGAGCCCACCTCGCTCCACGAGGAGATCAGCGCCCACCTGGACGCCCTTGAGCAGGAGATGGGCAAGAAGCTCGGCCAGGCCGACGACCCGCTGCTCGTCTCGGTGCGTTCGGGCGCCAAGTTCTCCATGCCCGGCATGATGGACACCGTCCTGAACATCGGCCTCTCCGACGCCTCGGTGGCCGGTCTGGCCGCGCAGTCCGGCAACGAGCGCTTCGCCTGGGACTCCTACCGCCGCCTGGTCCAGATGTTCGGCAAGACCGTGCTGGGCGTCGACGGCGAGCTGTTCGAGGAGGCCCTGGAGGAGGCCAAGCACGCCAAGGGCACCACCAACGACCTCGACCTCGACGCCGAGGACCTGAAGCACCTGGTCGAGGTCTTCAAGGGCATCGTCGAGCGCGAGACCGGCCGGGCCTTCCCGCAGGAGCCGCGCGAGCAGATGGACCTCGCCGTCCACGCCGTCTTCCACTCCTGGAACGGCGACCGCGCCCGGCTCTACCGCCGCCAGGAGCGCATCCCGAACGACCTGGGCACCGCGGTCAACATCTGCACCATGGTCTTCGGCAACCTCGGCGAGGACTCCGGCACCGGTGTCGCCTTCACCCGCGACCCCTCCACCGGCACCCAGGGCGTCTACGGCGACTACCTGTCCAACGCCCAGGGCGAGGACGTCGTCGCCGGCATCCGCAACACCCTGCCGCTGTCCGAGCTGGAGAAGCTCGACAAGAAGTCGTACGACGAGCTGATGACGATCATGCAGACGCTCGAGAACCACTACCGCGACCTCTGCGACATCGAGTTCACCATCGAGCGCGGCAAGCTCTGGATGCTGCAGACCCGGGTCGGCAAGCGCACCGCCGCGGCCGCCTTCCGGATCGCCGTCCAGCTGGTCGACCAGGGCCTGATCGACCTGGACGAGGCCCTGATGCGGGTCACCGGCGGCCAGCTCTCCCAGCTGATGTTCCCGCGCTTCGCCCCGAACGCCGAGTCCAAGCAGATCGCCTGGGGCCTCGCCGCCTCGCCCGGCGCCGCGATCGGCAAGATCGTCTTCGACTCCTACACGGCCGTGAAGTGGTCGCGCTCCGGCGAGAAGGTCATCCTGGTCCGCCGCGAGACCAACCCGGACGACCTGGACGGCATGATCGCCGCCGAGGGCATCCTCACCTCGCGCGGCGGCAAGACCTCGCACGCCGCCGTCGTCGCCCGCGGCATGGGCAAGACCTGTGTCTGCGGCGCCGAGGAGCTGGAGGTCGACACCAAGCGCCGCCGGATGACCACCGCCGACGGCCTGGTGCTGGAGGAGGGGGACATCGTCTCCATCGACGGTGCCACCGGCAAGGTCTACCTCGGCGAGGTGCCCGTGCTGCCCTCCCCGGTGGTCGAGTACTTCGAGGGCACCCTGCACGCCGGCGCCGACGTCCAGGGCGGCCTGGTCCAGGCCGTGCACCGGCTGATGTCGCACGCCGACGTGCGCCGCCGGCTCGCCGTGCGCGCCAACGCCGACAACGCCGAGGACGGTTCGCGCGCCCGCCGCTACGGCGCCCAGGGCATCGGCCTGTGCCGCACCGAGCACATGTTCCTCGGCGAGGAGCGCCGCAAGGAGGTCGAGCACCTGATCCTCGCGGACAACGACAAGGACCGCGAGCAGGCGCTCTCCACCCTGCTGCCGATGCAGAAGGGCGACTTCGTCGAGCTCTTCCAGGCGCTGGACGGCCTGCCCGTCACCGTCCGCCTGCTCGACCCGCCGCTGCACGAGTTCCTGCCGGACATCACCGAGCTGTCGGTGCGCGTCGCCCTCGCCGAGGCCCGCAAGGACCCGAACGAGAACGACCTGCGCCTGCTCCAGGCGGTGCACAAGCTGCACGAGCAGAACCCGATGCTCGGCCTGCGCGGTGTGCGCCTCGGCCTGGTCATCCCCGGTCTGTTCGGCATGCAGGTCCGCGCCATCGCCGAGGCCGCCGCCGAGCGCAAGCTGGCCGGCGGGGACCCGCGCCCCGAGGTGATGATCCCGCTGGTCGGCACCGTCCAGGAGCTGGAGCTGGTCCGCGACGAGTGCGAGCGGGTGCTCGCCGAGGTCGCCCACTCCACCGGCGTCCAGCTGGACATCAAGCTGGGCACCATGATCGAGCTGCCGCGCGCCGCCGTCACGGCCGGCCAGATCGCCGAGGCCGCCGAGTTCTTCTCCTTCGGCACCAACGACCTCACCCAGACGGTCTGGGGCTTCTCCCGCGACGACGTCGAGGCCTCCTTCTTCACCGCCTACCTGGAGAAGGGCATCTTCGGGGTCTCGCCGTTCGAGACCATCGACCGCGACGGCGTCGGCTCGCTGGTCAAGCACGCCGTGGAGGCCGGCCGGGCGACCCGCCCCGACCTCAAGCTCGGCGTCTGCGGCGAGCACGGCGGCGACCCGGACTCGGTCCACTTCTTCCACGAGGTGGGGCTGGACTACGTCTCCTGCTCCCCCTTCCGGATCCCGGTGGCGCGCCTGGAGGCCGGCCGCGCCGCCATCGAGTCTGCGGGCAGCGACTCGCGCTGAACGCCGGGGGGCTGCGAGCCCCCCGGCACAGCCGGACCGCTGACCGCGTCCCCTCCATCGGGGAGGGGCGTACACCGGAGCTCGGCGCAGGAGAACCGGCGTACGTAAGGCGGCCGGGGTGGGAACGGACAACGGCGTCCGTACCCGCCCCGGCCGTGCGCATGTCCGCCTCCGTGCGGGACACCCGGGACACCCGGGACACCCGGGACACCCGGGAAGCGCGGCACCCGGAACACGGCACCCCGGGGCACGGCCCAGGACACGCCGGCCGCCCCGATGTGGCCGCGGCCACGTGTGTGGCTGGCCGCGCGCGGGGCCGCCGGCTGCGAAGCTGGAGCCCATGACCAGCAAGAACCGCCTGTGGACCGTCCTCGCCGTGCTGCTCTGCGCGATCGCCGCCGCAGTCGGCTACGTCGCGTCCGACGGCACCGGCGACGGCACCCCGACGGCCGCCGCGACCTCCACCGGCCCGGCCGCCGCGTCGAGCACCCCGACGGCCCCGAAGCCCAGCGCGCCCAAGCCCAGCGCGCCCAAGCCCTCCGCACCGGCCGGCACGGCGCCGGCGGGCACCGCCACCGGCTGGGTGCCGACCGACCCGGCGATGGCCGACGTCTGCCGCACCACGCTGCCCGGCCAGGCCCTCGACACCCTCGGCCTGATCGCCAAGGGCGGCCCCTACCCCTACCGCTCGGACGGCATCGTCTTCGAGAACCGCGAGAGCCGCCTTCCGCGCAAGGCCTCCGGCTACTACCACGAGTTCACCGTGGTCACCCCCGGCTCCGGCGACCGCGGCGCCCGCCGGGTGGTCACCGGCGGCTCCGGCGAGCAGTACTGGACCGCCGACCACTACGGCACGTTCCAGGAGATCGACGCCCGCTGCTGAGCGCCCCGGGGCTGCGGACGAGGCTGCCCGACCGGAACCGGAACCACAACCGGAACCGGAACCAGGACCGGGGGCGGGGCCCGGGACGGTCAGCGGGCCCGGCGCCAGCTGATCCGGGCATGCGGGCCGTGCGGCCCGGCCGCGAGGAGGACGGCCAGCTCCTGCAGCACCGGCCCCGGGTCACGGCGCAGCTGGACGGGGGTGGTGCGGACGACCGGCAGCCCGGCGGCGGTCAGCCGGTTGGCGCGGGTCAGGCTCCGTTCGTGGTCGGCCGGGCGCAGGTGCCAGGCCCGGGAGTCGATCTCCAGCGCGACGCAGGCCTGCGGCCAGTAGGCGTCCGGCACGGCCAGGAACCGCCCGTCCAGGAGGAGCACCGGGTTCCAGAGCGGCTCGGGCAGCCCGGCCCCGCGCACCGCGTCCCGCGCCTCGCCCTCGACGACCGAGCGCACCCCGGCGGTCAGCTCCTCCACCACCCCGGCCAGCCGGGGCAGCTCGCGGGCGTCCGGCCGGGCGAGCAACTGGTCGAGCAGCTCGCCGAGTTCGCAGTGGCGGCGTTGGACGGCCTCCGCGCACAGCGCGCGGAACCGGTGCCGTCCGCTCTCCCGGGGCGCGAGGTCGGCCAGCGCCCGGGCGACGGTGGTGCTCCAGAGTCCGTCGTCGCGCTCGAAGCCGCCGGGCATGGCCCCGTTCGCCCGGTGGACCCGCACGAACCCCCGGTCGGCGACCTTGCGCCGGGCGGGGATCAGCACGTCCACCTCGGTGAGGTCCGCCGGGTGGCCGGCCGAGGGGAGCCCGGCGTCGGCGAGTACCGCCGCTCCGGTGAGCAGCACCTCGCCGCCGGGCGGTGCGGCCAGCCCCTTGGGCCCCGCGTAGGCGACGGCGGCCCGCAGCCGCTGGTGCGCCGTCAGCCGCCCGGTCTGCAGGCAGATCACCCGGGGCAGCACCCGCTGCCAGGGCCCGCCGGCCCGCAGCCGGTGCGCGATGGTGCCGGACGGCACGCCGAGCCCGCGCAGCTGGGCGCGGGTGGCGATGTGCTGCTGGTCGGCGCCGAGCAGCAGCAGCGGGTCGACGAGGGAGCCGGCGCGGGTCATGCCCGGGTGGTTCCCGCCCGGATCGGGAGTATGCGGAACATCGCCCGCCGGGGGACTGCCCGGTCAAACGCGGTTGACGCGGGGCGGGCGGAGGGCTGTGCTCGGCCGCGATGACGACTCCTCACACCGGCCCCGCGTTCGACGCGCTCAACGGCCTCTCCGTCGGCGACGCCCTCGGCGCCCAGTTCTTCGTCCCCGCCACCGCCCGCACCCACCTGCACGCCCGGACCGTCCCGCCCGGCCCCTGGCCGTGGACCGACGACACCGAGATGGCCTGCTCGGTGTACGCCGCGCACACCGAGCGCGGTGGCATCGACGTGTTCGACCTCACCCACGCCTTCGCCCGGCGCCACGACTTCGACCGCGGCTACGGCCCGTCCGCCGACCGCCTGCTGCGGCTGGTCCGGGAGGGCGGCGACGCGAGGGTGCCGGCCGCCGGGCTGTTCGACGGCCGGGGCTCGTACGGCAACGGCGCCGCGATGCGGGTGGCCCCGCCCGGGGCGGCGTACGCGGACGACCAGGTGCGGGCGGTGCGCCCGGCCGTCGCGTCCGCGCTGATCACCCGCACCCACCCCCAGGCGGTGGACGGCGCGATCGCCGTCGCGGTGGCCGCCGCCTTCGCAGTGCGGGCCAGGACCACCCGGATGACGCCGGAGAGCTTCCTGGAGAAGGTCCGCCACCTCACCCCGCGCGGCGCCGTCCACGACGGGCCGGCCCGGGCGGTCGCCCTGCTCGCCGAGCCGGGCTCCGAACGCGCCGCCCGGGTCCTCGGCAACGGCAGCCGGACCAGCGCCGCCGACACCGTGCCGTACGCGCTCCGGTGCGCGGCCCGCCGGCTCACCGACTACCCGGCGGCGGTCCGGGAGGCCGTGTCCGCCGGCGGGGACGCCGACACCGTGGCCGCGATCACCGGCGGCGTGGTCGCGGCGCACACCGGGACGGCCGGTGTTCCCGCCGCCTGGCCGGCCGCCCGCGAGCCGCTGCCCGCCTGGGCGTTCCCCGCGCCGGGCGCCGGGCGCCGTGTCCGGGGGCCGGGACGGCGCGCAGTTGCTGGTGCCGCGGTCGTGCCCGGTACCGGACGTGGTGTGGACGGACGCGCAGTGGCAGCGGCTGCGGACCGGCGCGCCGGCGGACCGCCGCCGGCGTCTGCACACCCGGGAGGGCACGCTGCGGATCTGCCGGGCGGACGGCCACCCCGTCCGGGAACCGACCGTCGCCCCGGGCCGTGACGGGTGGCGCCCGGTGGCCGCCGTCGTCGAGACCTGCCCGCACCGCGCGCCCGGGCCGCGGGACGGCGCGGACGGCGGTGACGGCGGCCTGCCGGCCCGGCTGCTGCGGGCCGCCGGCGGGGAGCCCGCCGGGGCCTGACGGTCAGGCCGTGATCAGGTGCCCGGCGCCGCCGCCGTGTCTAAGGCACTCCTGGTTGATCGCCGGATCCGGGGCGCTCGGCGAGGTGGCGGCGGCGATCCGCAGTTCGATGATGTCCCGGACGGCCGGCCACTCGCTGTCCAGGATCGAGTAGAACGCGGTCGACCGGACCACCCCGTCCAGCCCGCGCGAGTGCGCCCGGCGGACGCCCTCGGAGGTCGCCCCGAGCCGCTCGATGGCGGTGCGCGAGCGCAGGTTGCGGGCGTCGGCGCGCAGCGAGATCCGCTGCACGCCCCACACCTCGAAGGCGTGCCGGAGCATCAGCAGCTTGGCCTCGGTGTTGATGCCGGTGCCCTGGGCCCGCGGCGACAGCCAGGTGTTGCCGATCTCGGCGGCGTCCGGGACGGCGGTGTCCGGATCGCCGAACGGCACGCCCGGCACCGGCGGCCAGACCAGCGGCCCCTGCCAGTAGTCGAGTTCCAGGAACCGGGTGGAGCCCACCACCCGGCCGTCGGCCTGGTTCACCGTGGCGAACGGCAGCGACCTGCCCGCGGCCTGGTCGGCCAGGGCGCGGGCGACGTATTCGCGGGCCGCTTCCAGGCCGTGCGGGACGGGGGTGAAGGCGTAGGTCGTACGGTCCTCGGCGCCGGCCTTGGCGATGGCCTCGGCGTGGTGCGCGGCGAGGGGCTCCAGCCGCACGGTGCGGCCGGTGAGGATGACAGGTACGGGCACGGAACCTTCGGTCCTTCATCGGTCGGAGGGCGCTGGCCCGTGCCGGGGTGCGGCACGGGCGAGCGATGACTGGTTCGCCCCGTTCCGGAGTGCGCCCACCGGTGCCCGCGCACGCCGGAGGCCGGGCGGGCGGAGCGGGGAGCGACGGCCCGGAGACGGGCAGCGCGGTGCCGGAACGGACACGGGTCCACGGACCGGTCCGGCGGGATGAGCGAGGGGACAGTGTGCGTCCGCGAGATGGCCGAGGAGGAAACGAGTGCGCGAAGGGAAGCAGGCGGCCAGGTGAAGGCAAGATGCGTCGTGGGTGGCTGGCCGAGCACCGGTCCGGGACGTGGTCGACGGCGTTACGGACGACGTGACGACGACGCGACGATGCGAGGCAGCGAGAGGACGATACCCGTCAGAAGGCGGTGCGTCACTTCGCGGCACACGAATGGCCCCTGCGGCAGCGCCCGGACGGGCGGCAGCGGCCTTCCGCTCCCCCCTGACCAGGGGCTTTCCCGCCGGGTGCGATCATGGTCCGGCCGGCCCGCCGGGGCCCTGCGCGGGCGGCCCGGGCAACGGGAACGGCCCGCCGGGAATTCCGGCGGCGCCCCGCACGCTGGACGAGGAGAGCCGGGCACGAGCCCTCGCGCGGGCCGACGCGCGGGGGAGCGGACACGGCGGACCGCGACGAGGAGAGAAACGGGGTGTGGGTGAGCGGTGCGTGATCCCCAGGCGCTGTACGAGCTGGACCAGCAGGGCGTGGCCGCCGTGGCCGCGGCGAGGGCCGCGCTGGCGGACACCGGTGCCGGCCTGGTGCTGCTCCACCACTTCGAGGGCTTCATGGACGCCGGCGAGGCGGGCGGCCAGGTGGTCGCCCACCTGCTGGAGACGGGCGCCCCGCAGGTGGTGGCCCGCTTCGACCACGACCGTCTGGTGGACTACCGGGCCCGCCGCCCCCCGATGGTCTTCGACCGCGAGCGGTGGACCTCCTACGAGCCGCCGGAGATCCTGCTCCAGCTGGTCCACGACACGGCCGGTTCGCCGTTCCTGCTGCTCACCGGGCCCGAGCCGGACGTCGAGTGGGAGCGCTTCGCCGCCGCCGTCCGCGAGCTGGTCGAGCGCTTCGGCGTCCGGCTGAGCCTGGACTTCCACGGCATCCCGATGGGGGTGCCGCACACCCGCCCGGTCGGCCTGACGCCGCACGGCAACCGGCTGGACCTCGCGGCCGGCTACCCGCAGTGGTTCGAACAGGCCCAGGTGCCGGGCAGCGCCCAGGCCCTGCTGGAGTTCCGGCTCGCCGAGGCCGGGCACGACGTGCTGGGCTTCGCCGTGCACGTGCCGCACTACGTGGCGCGCTCGGCGTACCCGGCGGCCGCGGTGATGATCCTGGAGGCGGTGCAGTCCGCGACCGGCCTGGTGCTGCCCGGCACCCTGCTGCGCGAGAAGGTCGACGTGGTGTACGCCGACATCGAGGAGCAGCTGGCGCAGGGCGACGGCGAGCTGCGGTCGGCGATCCGCGGCATGGAGGGCCAGTACGACGCGGTGGCCGGCGCCGAGGGCCGGGAGAGCCTGCTGGCCGAGCCGGTGGACCTGCCGTCGGCGGACGAGCTGGGCCGGCGCTTCGAGCAGTTCCTGGCCGAGCACGAGCGCGGTCCGGAGTGACGGGCCGGGGGCGGAGCGGCGGGCGCCGCGCGCCCCGGCCGGAAATCCACGCCCCCGGGCGGGAGCGATCGGGCGCGCCCGTCCGTTGGGCAGTGCGGTGCCCGGGGGACGGGCCGTCGTAGGAAGAACGCCACCGGCTCCTACCCGGGGGGATCCCGTGCCACTGTCCGTACGCCCGACCGCCGCGCTCACCGGCGCGGTGGGCGCGGGCCTCGCCGCCGTGCTGGTCGCCGGCTGCTCCGGTTCCGCCGGCTCCGCCACCGTGGCGGCCGCCGTCCAGGACGGCTCCGCGCCGCCGCGGGCCGCCGCCGTCACCCCGACGCCCACGCCCACGCCCACCGGGCCGTACGTGGCGCTCGGCGACTCCTACACCTCGGGTCTGAAGATCAGCCCGCAGCAGGCCGCGGAGCCGCGGGGCTGCTCCCGTTCGGCGGTCAACTACCCCTCCCTGGTGGCCAAGGCGCTCGGCCTGTCCGGGGAGCGGTTCCGCGACGTCAGCTGCAGCGGCGCCCGCACCGGCGACCTGGCCGGCGCCCAGGAGACCGACGACGGCAGCAACCCGCCGCAGCTGGACGCGCTCTCCCCGGCCACCCGCCTGGTGACCGTCGGCATCGGCGGCAACGACGCCGGGTTCATGGACGTCGTCGGCCAGTGCGCCAAGGAGAACCTGGTGGACGCGCTGAAGGGCCTGGTCGGCTCGGACCGCGCCGCCGCGCCGTGCCGTGACTCCTACGCCGCCGCGGACGGCGGCGACCAGGTGCAGCGCAAGGTGGACGCGGCGGGCGAGAAGCTCGGCCGGCAGCTCAAGGAGATCGGGCGCCGCGCCCCGCAGGCCCGGGTCTACGTGGTCGGCTACCCGTCGCTGCTGCCCGCCGACCCGGCGAGCTGCGTCCCGGTCCTGGGCTCGGCCCTGACCGGCGGGGACCTCGGCTTCCTGGTGGAGAAGGAGCGGCAGCTCAACGCCATGCTCAAGCGGCGCGCGGAGGCGGCCGGGGCAGTCTTCGTGGACCTCGCGGCGCCCTCGGCCGGCCACGACATGTGCGCGGGGGAGGGCGCCCGCTGGGTGGAACCGCCGTTCCCGGCGCACGGACTGGCGGCGATCCACCCGAACGCCAAGGGTCAGGAGGGCGCCGCCCAGGCCGTTCTCAAGGCCGTCCGGGGCTGACCCGAGGGCCGTGGCGGGGGCGCGTCCGAGGACCCGGCGCGCGGACCCGGGGGTTCACGCCCCGGCCCGCGCGCCGTCGCGCGCGGCACACCTCCGGTGTCACCGCCGCGGCGTACCGTGAAGGTCATATGGACGACACCGCGCACCGCCTCACCGCCGCCCCGCCCCCGAACCCGTACGATCACGCCGCCGAGGCCCGCTGGGTGCCGGAACCGGACAAGCGCCCCGGCCGCACGGCGTTCCAGCGCGACCGCGCCCGTGTGCTCCACTCCGCCGCCCTGCGCCGCCTCGCCGGCACCACCCAGGTCGTCGCCCCGATGCGCAGCGACTTCCCGCGCACCCGGCTGACCCACTCGCTGGAGTGCGCCCAGGTCGGCCGTGAACTCGGCGCCGCCCTCGGCTGCGACCCCGACCTCGTCGAGACCGCCTGCCTGGCCCACGACATCGGCCACCCGCCGTTCGGCCACACCGGCGAGGAGGCGCTCGACCAGGCCGCCCAGGACTGCGGCGGCTTCGAGGGCAACGCGCAGTCGCTGCGCATCCTGACCCGGCTGGAACCCAAGCGCTTCGCCCCGCAGGACGAGACCCCCGCCCGGCTGGCCCCCTGGCCGGGCCGGAGCGTCGGCCTCAACCTGACCCGCGCCGCCCTGGACGCCGCCACCAAATACCCGTGGACGCACGGCGCCCACCCCGCCGACCCGGCCTCGCCCAAGTACGGCGTCTACGCCGACGACCTGCCGGTCTTCCGCTGGCTGCGGGCCGGCTCCCCGTCCGGACGCCGGTGCTTCGAGGCCACCGTGATGGACTGGTCCGACGACGTCGCCTACTCCACCCACGACGTCGAGGACGGCCTCCAGGCCGGTCACATCGACCCCGCCGCGCTGCGCGCCCCGGGCGAGCGCGCCGAGCTGTTCGAGGTCGCCGGGCGCTACGCCCGGGACGCCGGGCCCGAGGAACTGGCCGCCGCCCTGGACCGGCTGCTCGCCCAGGAGTGGTGGCCGGAGTCCTACGACGGCACCGCCCGCGCCCGCGCCGGGCTCAAGGACCTCACCAGCCAGCTGATCGGCCGGTTCTGCCTGGCCGCCGAGCAGGCCACCCGGGCCCGCTACGGCCCCGGCCGGCTCACCCGCTACGCGGCCGAGCTGGTGGTGCCGCGCGAGGTCCGGCTGGAGTGCGCGGTGCTCAAGGCGGTCGCCGTCCGCTACGTGATGCAGCGCGACGAGCAGGCGCAGCTGCGGGCCCGGCAGCGGATCGTGATCGCCGAGCTGGCCGACGCCCTCGGCCGGTGCGCCCCCGAAACGCTCGACCCGGTCTTCGCCGCGATGTACCGGGAGGCGGAGGACGACCGGGCCGCGCTGCGCACGGTGATCGACCAGATCGCCACCCTCACCGACGCCTCCGCCCTGGCCCTGCACGCCCGGCTGACCGGCTCCGACCGCGGCTGACCCGGGCCGGCCGGCCACCCCGCCCGGCCGCCGCCCGGCCGCCGCCCGACCGTGCCGTCCGGCCACGCCGTCCGGCCCGTCCGCCCCAGTAGACTTCCGGGGTGGCCGGGCGGATCAGGGACGAAGACGTACAGGCGGTGCGGAGCGCACTGCCGATCGACGCGGTGGTCGGCGACTACGTACAGCTGACCAACGGTGGCGGCGGCGAGTACAAGGGCGTCTGCCCCTTCCACGACGAGAAGTCCGCCTCCTTCTACGTCAACCCCTCCAAGGGCGTCTTCCACTGCTTCGGCTGCCAGGAGAACGGCGACACCATCGCCTTCCTGATGAAGATCGAGCACTTCACCTTCGCCGAGGCCGTCGAGCGGATGGCCGCCCAGGCCGGCATCACCCTGCGCTACGAGGAGGGCGGCTACAGCCCCCGCCACCAGCAGGGCGAGCGCACCCGCCTGGTGGAGGCGCACAAGGTGGCCGCCGCCTGGTACCAGGAGCAGCTGGCCTCGCCCGAGGCCGAGATCGGCCGCCGCTTCCTGGCCGAGCGGGGCTTCGACGAGGAGGCCGCGAAGACCTTCGGCGTCGGCTACGCCCCGGTCGGCTGGGAGCACCTGGTCCGCTACCTGCGCGGCAAGGGGTTCACGGACAAGGAGATCCTGCTCGGCGGCCTGGCCTCGCAGGGCCAGCGCGGCGGTCTGATCGACCGGTTCCGGGGCCGGCTGGTCTGGCCGATCCGCGACATCGCCGGCGAGGTGATCGGCTTCGGCGCCCGGCGGCTGCGCGAGGACGACAACGGGCCCAAGTACCTCAACACCCCCGAGACGCCGATCTACAAGAAGTCGCACGTGCTCTACGGCATCGACCTGGCGAAGAAGGAGATCGCCAAGTCGGGCCGGGCGGTGGTGGTCGAGGGCTACACCGATGTGATGGCCTGCCACCTGGCCGGGGTCACCACCGCGGTCGCCACCTGCGGCACCGCCTTCGCCGAGGACCACATCAAGATCATCCGCCGGCTGCTGATGGACACCTCCCAGTACCGCGGCGAGACCGTCTTCACCTTCGACGGCGACGCCGCCGGCCAGAAGGCCGCGCTGCGCGCCTTCGAGGACGACCAGAAGTTCGCCGCGAAGACCTCCATCGCGGTCAGCCCCGGCGGCATGGACCCGTGCGAGCTGCGGCTGGCCGGCGGCGACGAGGCGGTCCGCGAGCTGATCGACAACTCGGTGCCGCTCTTCGAGTTCGCGCTCCGCACGGCCGTGTCGCAGCACCGGGTGGAGACCCCGGAGGGGCAGGCCGCGGCGATGGAGGCCGCGGCTCCGATCGTCGCCAGGATCAAGGACGCCTCGGTCCGGCACGGGTACGCCGTGCGGCTGGCCGGGCTGCTGGGCGTCACGCCCGGCGACGAGCAGTTCGTCGTGCGCAGGATCACCCAGCTCGCCCGCTGGAACCGCGAGCGCCAGCAGAACCCGCGCGGCGAGAGCCGGCTGCGCCGCCCCGAGGCCCCGGTGGCCGCGCCGGCGCGGCCCGCGTTCCGGCTGGATCCGCGGGACCCGAACCAGTTCGTCGAGCGCGAGACCCTCAAACTGGCCCTCCAGTACCCGGAGCTGGTCAGCCCCGCGTTCGACAACTACGGCGAGGACGAGTTCGTCACCCCGCCGTACGCCGAGGTGCGCCGGGTGATCGGCCGGGCGGGCGGCGTCGCGTACGGCACCACCGTCGCGGACTTCACCGGCGTGGTGCGCGAGGCCTGCCCGGACGACACGGTGCGCTCACTGGTCACCGAACTCACCGTGGAGCCGGTGCGCTCGGTCCGCAAGGCCGACGCGATCTACGCGGGGAACTTCCTGGTGACGCTGCGCCTGCACGCGGTGGACCGGCGGGTCGCCGAGGTCCGGGCGCACCTCCAGCGGATCGGCACCCGGGTGGCTCCCGAGGAGCTCCAGGCCGTCCAGGGCGAGCTCTTCGCGCTCCAGCAGTACGGGCACCAGCTCCGCAGCCACGGCGCCGCCGCGCTGTAGCGGCAGAAAGTCCGCGCACGAGTCTCGGCCACGGAGTGTGGCGTGCCGCACACTGGAGGACGTCCTGTCTCCGT
The DNA here is from genome assembly GCF_042884635.1 of Kitasatospora sp. NPDC058115. NCBI lineage: Bacteria > Bacillati > Actinomycetota > Actinomycetes > Kitasatosporales > Streptomycetaceae > Kitasatospora > Kitasatospora sp. NPDC058115. The sequence goes on along the minus strand of NZ_JBHVTL010000003.1, from coordinate 161,844 downwards.
TCAGCGCGGGTCCGCCAGAGTCGCGCCCGCCCAGAGGGGATGCCCGTGGACCGAGGCCTTTCCGCGACCGCCCAGCCCGCCGCCGACCCGCCCGCCGAGCCCGAGGACCACGGCCGGGCGCGGGCACCGTTCCCGGACGGCTCCCGGGTGCCCGCCCAGGGCCTGCCGGCCGGGCACCCCGACGCCGGGGAGGACACCACCGGGGACGACGGGGACGCACCGGGGCGGCCCGGCGCCGAGCCCGGCGGCCCGGCGGCCGACCTGCTCCGCCAGTACCTCCGCGAGATCGGCCGGATCCGGTTGCTCACCGCCGCCGAGGAGGTCGAACTGGCCCGCCGGATCGAGGCCGGCCTGTTCGCCGAGGAGCGGCTGCACCGCGAACCGCGGCCGGCCGGCGCGCTGGCCGGCGAACTGGAGACCCTGGCGGCCGCCGGCCGGCTGGCCAAACGCCGGCTGATCGAGGCCAATCTGCGGCTGGTGGTCTCCGTCGCCAAACGCTACGTCGGCCGCGGGCTGACCCTGCTCGACCTGGTCCAGGAGGGCAACCTCGGGCTGATCCGGGCCGTGGAGAAGTTCGACTACGCCCGCGGCTACAAGTTCTCCACCTACGCGACCTGGTGGATCCGCCAGGCGATGAGCCGCGCGCTGGCCGACCAGGCGCGCACGATCCGGGTGCCGGTGCACGTGGTCGAGCTGATCAACCGGGTGGTGCGGGTGCAGCGCTCGCTGCTCCAGGAGCGCGGCACCGAGCCGGTCGCGGCCGACATCGCGGCCGCGCTGGAGCTCACCGAGGAGCGGGTGCGCGAGCTGCTGCGGCTCGCCCAGGAACCGATCTCGCTGCACACCCCGGTCGGCGAGGAGGACGACGTCGCGCTCGGCGACCTCATCGAGGACGCCGACGCGGCCTCACCCGCCGAGTCCGCCGCCTTCCTGCTGCTGCGTCAGCACCTGGAGGCGGTGCTGGCCACCCTCGGCGAGCGTGAGCGCCAGGTGGTGCAGCTGCGCTACGGCCTGGACGACGGGCGGGCGCGCACGCTGGAGGAGATCGGGGTGCTCTTCGGGGTCACCCGCGAGCGGATCCGCCAGATCGAGTCCAAGACCCTGGTGAAGCTGCGCGACCACGCCTTCGCCGCCCAGCTCCGGGGCTACCTCGACTGATCCGCCCGGCCCCCGCCCCGCCCCGCCCCGCTCAGCTCGTCGGCGCGGGCTCGGCGGGTACGGCGGGGTCCACGGGCTGGGCCGGGGTGGCCGGCGGGGTGGCCGGGCCGGGCGGGATCGGGGTCGAGGCGACCGTCCGGGCCAGGTCGGAGACCGCGGGCGAGCAGGCGGAGCCCTCCGGCTCCTTGCGCTGCCCGCAGACCTGCAGGGTGACCGTCGGATCGGCCGCGTTCACCATCCACGAGTAGTTGTCGTACCCCCAGTGGATCAGCGCGGTCTCCGACTCCCCGGCGCTGGTGGTGATGGTCGCCTGGTCGCCGGGCTGGCCCTCGCTGATCGAGGCCCAGGCCGCCTGGCACTTCTGGCTGTAGCGGAGGTAGACGACGACCTTGCCGACGTTGGTGGTCAGCATGGTCCGGGCGTCCCCGCCGCAGCCGGTCGGCTTGGGGTCCTTGTGGACGCAGCCGAGCGCCTGGCAGGCCGGGACCGGCGGGGCGGGGTTGGCGGGCACCGGGACCGGCGGGGTGGCCGGGGTGGTCGGGGCGGACGCCGGCACGGTGGCGGCGGTCGGCGCCGCGGCGTCGCCCTCGTCGGAGGAGGAGAGCAGCCGCAGCCCGAGCAGTGCCAGCAGCAGGGCCACCACCACCGAGGCGGCGACCAGGGCCACCGGGCGCCGCCGCGTCCGGCCGGCGCCGTCCCCGCTGCCCGGCTGCCCGTCCGGTGCGGCCTCCGGTGCGCTCTGCGGCACGGCGTCCTGGGCGGCGTCGGGCCCGGCGGCGTCCGCCGGGGCCTCCGCCGCCGGATCCTCCGCGTTCCCGGCGTCCCCGGCGTCCCCGGCGGCGTCGGCGGAGGCGGGGCCGGCGTCCGTCCCCGGCGCCGCCGCGCTCAGGTCCCACAGCGCCCGCAACGCCGGACCGTCGCACTCCACGGTCGAGATCAGCGCGTCGAGCGCCTGCTCGGTGATGACCCGCTTGCCGTTGAGCCAGCGCTCCCAGGAGGCCCGGCTGTAGTGGGTCCGGGCGGCCAGTTCGGAGAGCGAGAGCCCGGTCGCGTCCTTGACGGCGCGCAGCTCCTCCGTCAGGCGCCTGGCGGGGGCGGAGAGGTCGTCCGGCAGCTGCTTCCAGGCGGAACCCATGCGGTCTCTTCCAAACATGCGAGGCGGGCGGGGCGGCGGGCTGGAACGGGTGGTACCGCTCGGGGCGTGGGCGGGCGTGCTCGCGTCTCAAACCTCGGCGGCCCGGCGTCCCAAAGCCCTGGTCCTGGCGCTGAGACGGACGGAAGTGTCTCACAACACCGGGCAGGGCTCGAACATTCATGTGGCGGTGGGGCAGTGTTCTTCCCACCGGAGCGCTTCGCCGCCCGGTCCTTCGTCCGGGGACCGCTTCTGACGGACCGGCACCTGCCGTGCCCCGGCCCCCACCGGTACGAGGCAGCCTCCACGGGGGGAGGCTGCCCCGGGCCGCAGGGACGCGCGGCGGGGAGGGCGCACGAACGACCCGCCCTCCCCGCCGCGACCACCACCCGCGCCCGCGTCCGCGGGGTCCGCGGGGGTGTCAGTGGTGGAAGGCCGTCCTGGCCGGCACCCCGAGGTCCTTGAGCGGGACCGGCTGGCGCCGCAGCTCCGGCAGCAGCCGTTCGAGGTCGCCCAGCAGCAGGTCCGCGAGGTCGCGGGAGAAGCCGTTGCGGCAGACCACCCGCAGCACCGCGAGGTCCTCCCGGTTGGCCGGGAAGGTGTACGCCGGGACCTGCCAGCCGCGCTCGCGCAGCCGCCGCGACACGTCGAAGACGTCGAACGGCACCTCGTCCGTCGTGGTGAGCGCGAACACCGGCAGCTGGTCGCCGCGGGTCAGCAGCCGGAAGCCGCCGAGCCCCTCGATCCCGTCGGCCAGGTACTGCGCCACCTCCCGGCAGGCCCCCTGGACGGCCCGGAAGCCGGCCCGCCCGAGCCGCAGGAAGACGTAGTACTGGGCGATCACCTCGGCGCCGGGCCGGGAGAAGTTCAGCGCGAAGGTCGGCATCTCGCCGCCCAGGTAGTTGACCTTGAACACCAGCTCCTCGGGCAGCGCCTCGTGGTCCCGCCACAGCGCCCAGCCGACGCCCGGGTAGACCAGCCCGTACTTGTGGCCGGAGGTGTTGACGGAGGCGACCCTCGGCAGCCGGAAGTCCCAGACCAGGTCCTCGTCCAGGAACGGCGCGATCATGCCGCCGGAGGCGCCGTCCACGTGCACCGGGACGTCCAGGCCGGTGCGCTGCCGGAGGTCGTCGAGCGCGGCGCAGATCTCCGCGACCGGCTCGTAGGAGCCGTCGAAGGTGGAGCCGAGCACGGCGACCACACCGATGGTGTTCTCGTCGCAGAGCTCCACCGCCTGCTCGGGGCCGAGGTGGAAGCGCTCGCCGTCCATCGGCGCGGTGCGGGCCTCGACCTCCCAGAAGGTGCAGAACTTCTCCCAGCAGACCTGCACGTTGACGCCCATCACCAGGTTGGGCCGGGCACCGGCCGCGTAGCGCTCGGCGTTGCGGCGGATCCAGCGCCGTTTGAGCGCCAGGCCGGCCAGCATGCAGGCCTCGCTGGATCCGGTGGTGGAGCAGCCGACGGCGGCGTCCGGGTCGGGGGCGTGCCACAGGTGGGCGAGGATGGACACGCAGCGCCGCTCCAGTTCGGCGGTCTGCGGGTACTCGTCCTTGTCGATCATGTTCTTGTCGAGACACTCGGTCATCAGCCGGGTGGCCTGCACCTCCATCGAGGTGCTGACGAACGTCGCCAGGTTGAGCCGCGCGTTGCCGTCCAGCAGCAGTTCGTCGTGGATCAGCTGGTACGCCGTGTCGGCCGGGACGGGGCCGTCGGCGAGCCGGTGCAGCGGGGGCGCCAGCTCCATCGCGCCGAGCGGGTCGGCGGCGGTGCCGAGGAACGGGCCGACGGTCAGCCGGCGGTCGTCACCGGTCCCCTTGTGCAGTGCCATGGGATCCTGCCGCCCTTCCGTGCGGTGGCCGCGTCGTCTCCCACGCTGCCACCGGTTTCCGGGTGACGCATCTTCACCGCCGGCGCGGACCCGGGGGCCCTCAGCCGGCCGTCTCCGGGTGGATCTGCTCGCGGGCGGCCCGGTACTGCTGGCGGACCGCAGAGCCGACCGGCAGGTCGTGCTCGGCGTCCGGGGCCGCGGTGACGGCCTCCGGAAGGTCCCACCGCGGCGGCTCGGGGGTCCCGGCCAGCGCCCAGGCCGCCTGCCGGGCCGCGCCGCGCGCCGCATGCGCGCCGGGCGGCGGGACGACCACCGGCACGCCGAACAGCTGCGGAGCGACGTGCCGCACCGCCGGCAGCCGTCCGGCGGCGCCCAGCAGGAAGACCCGCTTCACCTCGACGCCGCGGGCGCGCAGCACGTCCAGGGCGTCCGCGCTGTTGCAGAGCATGCCCTCGACGGCGGCCCGGGCCAGGTGCTGAGGGGCCATCGACTCCGCCCGCATCCCGGTCAGCGTGCCGGCCGCGTGCGGCAGCGCGGGCGTCCGCTCGCCGTCCAGGTAGGGGAGCAGCACCAGCCCGTAGGCGCCGGGGGAGGACTGCAGGGCGAGGTCGCTGAGGCCCTCCAGGTCGCGGCCGAGCAGGGCGGCGGTGGAGCGGAGCACCTGGGCGGCGTTCAGGGTGGCGACCATCGGCAGGTGGCGGCCGGTGGCGTCGGCGAAGGAGGAGACCAGGCCGGTGGCGTCCACCACGGCCCGCTCGTGCACCGCGAAGATCGTCCCGGAGCTGCCGAGCGAGACCACCGCGTCGCCGGGGCCCAGGCCCAGTCCGAGCGCGGCGGCCATGTTGTCGCCGGTGCCGGCCGAGATCAGCAGGCCCTCGGGGGTGTGGCCGGCGGGCTCGGCGGGGCCGAGCACGTCCGGCAGCCTCAGCTCGTGGCCGAGCGCCAGCTCGACCAGGTCCTGCCGGTACTCGCCGGTGACCGGGGACCAGTAGCCGGTGCCGGAGGCGTCGCCGCGGTCGGTGGTGCGGCGCTTGGGGTGGCCGAGCAGCTGCCAGACCAGCCAGTCGTGCGGCAGCAGCACCTCGGCGATCCGCCGGGCGTTGGCCGGTTCGAACTCGGCCAGCCAGCGCAGCTTGGCGATCGTGTACGCGGGGCTGGGGACGGCGCCGATGGCCGCCGTCCAGGCCGCCGGGCCGCCCAGCTCGTCCAGCAGGGCCGCGGCGGCGCCGCTGGAGCGCGGGTCGTTCCACAGGATCGCGGGCCGGACCTGCACGCCGCCGGCGTCCAGGCCGATCATGCCGTGTTGCTGGGCGCTGACGCCGATCGCCCGGACGCCCTCCAGCAGGCCGCCGGCCGCCGCGTCGCCGAGCGAGTGCAGCCACATCTGCGGGTCGGCCTCGCCGGGCCGGGCGTCGGGCTCGTCGGGCGCGGGGTGGGGGGCCTTGCCGGACCGCAGGACGGCGCCGGTTCCGGCGTCACACGCGACGATCCGGGTGCGACCGGTCGAGCTGTCTATCCCCGCGACGATGGCCATAGTCGAGATCATGCCTCAGCGGGCGTCCGGGCGCGGCCCGGCCGGGCAAGTGTTGCCCGTTCGGTACCGCGCCCGGACGCCCGTGTCCGGCCGGCCTTCACCCCGCCGTCACCCGCCCGTCACGGAGGGCCGCTAAGAGGTCCGGGAGGCCGGGGCGCGGGACGGCGGTCAGGGCCGGTAGGTGCCCCAGCTGTCGTCCTCGCTCCTGGCCCGGTTGAAGTACGGCACCCGGTCGGTGACCGAGTTCGGCAGCCGGTCGCCGACCTTGCCGGCCACGGCGCCGGCGGCCTTCCCGGCGACCGCGCCGGCCTGCTGCCGGGCCTTCTCGGCGGCGCCCTGCACCGTGGGGTTCTGGGCGACCTGCCGGGTCACCCTGGCGATCTGCTCGTAGCGCCGGCGCCCCGCCCGCGTGCCCAGGACGTAGCCCGTCGCGAGTCCGACACCGAACGACAGCTTCCACATGGTCGGATTCCACCCTCTCCTGGCGGCCATTGCCGCATTGCCCTACCCCGTCTGCCGGGACGGTGAACCTTCGGTGCCCCCAGCATCCACGGACGGGGCGCCGGGCGCGCGGGGAACGCGCCGGGCGGGGTCGTCCGGCGGCGGCCGGGGAAAGCGATTGGCGGACCACCCCCCCGAGTGCGCTAATGTATGTCCCGCAGCGAGCGCCGAGGAGCCCGGGAGACCGGGGGCCGGAGCGGGAAGCTCGATCCCCCATAGCTCAATTGGCAGAGCAGCCGACTGTTAATCGGCAGGTTATTGGTTCGAGTCCAATTGGGGGAGCTCGGGTGGCGGGCCCTCGGGTCCGGCGTCCTTGCGTGGTACGGGAGTTGTGTACCGCGATCCCGCATAGCTCAATTGGCAGAGCAGCCGGCTGTTAACCGGCAGGTTTTTGGTTCGAGTCCAAATGCGGGAGCTGCACCGGGTCCGCCCGGTGACTGCTCAGAGCGAAGGCCCCTCGGTAGACCGGGGGGCCTTCGTGTTGCCCGGGCCGCTCCGGGGCCGCCCGCCCGGCGTGAGCCGGGTCACGCCACGGCCTGCTGGAAGAGCTCGGCGACCCGCTCGTCGAAGGTGACGCTGTACGAGGTGCCCGGCGTCTCGCCGCCCTCCTGGTAGCCGCCGATCACGCCGATCACCCGGCCGTTCGTGGTGAGCCAGGGGCTGCCGCTGGTGCCGTCCGTGTAGCCGGCGCAGTCGAACCGCTCCTGGGTCGGGCTCTGCGAGACGGTCAGGCCCGAGCAGGTGATCGGCTCGTCGCGCTCGTTGGGGTAGCCGGTGACCGAGACCGCCAGGCCGAAGCCCTGGTCGGTGCCGAGCGGGTTGCCGCCGACCGCGTCCTCGACCTGCCGCCCGCCCGCCGGGCCCACGGTGACGAACGCCACGTCGTACTCGGGATCGGCGTCGGCGGACCAGCGGGGATCGACGGTGACCCTCTTCACCGGCCAACTCCCGTACGGTGAGTAGCCGTTGCGGTAGCCGGGAGTGAACACCAGGCCGTCCAGCAGGCCGACCCGGTGGTTCTCCACGCAGTGCGCGGCGGTCACCAGCAGATTGCGCCGCGGGCTCTGCACCACGCTCGCCGTGCACGCCCGGGGCCCCTGCGCGGTGTGCACCGACAGCGTGCCGACCCGGTCCCAGGCGGGGTTCTGCGGGGCCACCACCGCGGTCCGTCCGCCGCCCTGTCCCGCGCCGCACGCGATCGCGGCGGCCAGCAGCAGCGCCGCCGCCGCGGCCGTCCTGGCGGCGCGCGCGGTCCGGGCCGGGCGGGAGGGCATCCGGGGCTCCGTCTCGTCCTCGGGGCGGGAGCGGCCGTTCACGCGTTCCGCCGTTCGCGACCAAGATCTACCAGTCCGGCCCGCCCCGCGCCACCGCCGTCCGCCCGCCCCCGCGCGCGCACCCGTGTGCGCCCCCGGCGCGCACCACGGGTGATCGACCGGCTATGCTGCCCGGGACGGCCTTTCGGGGCCGTCTGCTGCTGCCGCGACCGGCCTGCCGTCGCGCACTGCGAACCGGGGCGGTAGCTCAGCCGGTTAGAGCAGGGGACTCATAATCCCTTGGTCGTGGGTTCGAGTCCCACCCGCCCCACCCTCCGTACCCGTGCGAGCGGCCCCCTGGCTGGGAAAACCCTAGGGGATCGGGCCTGCTGCCACGCCGCGACGCGCCAGGGTTTCACCCGGACGATGACGCCCCGGCCGACGGGGAGGGGCGGGGACGAGGAGCCGGGTGCTCCGTATTCTGGGCGGGTGCTTGAAGCTCCGCGTGTGCCGACTCCGCTGGTCGAGTGTGTCGACGAGGTGTTCGAGCGGGCCGGGGTGGAGCTGCGGCTGAAGCGGGACGATCTGGTGCACCCGCTGGTGCCGGGGAACAAGTGGCGCAAGCTGGGGCCCAATCTGGAGCTGGCGGTGCGTGAGGGGCACCGGCGGCTGGTGACCTTCGGCGGGGCGTACTCGACGCACCTGCGGGCGGTGGCGCTGGCGGCGGGGGCGCTGGGGCTGTCCAGCGTCGGGCTGGTGCGCGGCGAAGAACTGGCCGGGGCGCCGCGGAACTGGTCGCTGCGGGCCGCCGAGGAGGCCGGGATGGAGCTGGTGTTCCTCTCCCGGGCCGCGTACCGCGAGGCGGCCGGGCGGGTGGCCGGCGGGGGCGTGGCCGGAGCCGGGGAGGCGGAGCTGCGACGGCGCTGGGGGCCGTGCCTGGTGCTGCCCGAGGGCGGCTCCAACGCGCTCGCCGCGCGCGGTGCGCAGGCGGTGGTGGCGGAGCTGGCGGGGCTCGGGGAGCGGGACGTGGTCTGCTGCCCGGTCGGCACCGGCGGCACGCTGGCCGGGATCGCGGCCGGGCTGCCGCCGGGGGCGCGGGCGCTGGGGGTGGCGGTGCTGCGCGGCGGCGAGGGCTACCTGGAGGGCGAGGTGACCCGGTTGCACCGGGAGGCCTACGGGCGGGAGTTCGACGGCTGGCGGATCGACCACGGGCACCACGGCGGCGGCTACGGGCGGGTGCCGGCCGCGCTGGAGGAGTTCGCGGCCGGCTTCGAGCGGCGGCACGGCATCGGGCTGGAGCGCCGCTACGTGGCGAAGACGCTGGCGGCCCTGTACGGCCTCACCGCGGCCGGCGCCTTCCCGCCCGGCACCCGGCTCACCGCCGTCGTCACCGGGTTGCCGGACCCGGTCCGAGCCGGGCCCGGCGGTCCTGCACCGTCGGCGGCTAGGTGAGGTTGCTGCAGGGGTCGGTGTCCGCGGTGCGGCTGTTCTCGGCTATGCCGGTGGGGACGTCGGTGGGCAGCGGCCCGGTGGGCTCCGCGGACGCGGCGAAGGGGACCGCGGGGGCTCCGGTGGCGGGGCCGGCGGTGGCGGTGGCGGTGGGGTGGTAGTCACGGCCGAGGGTGACGGTGATGCCCTCGGAGCCCGGCTCCTCGGTCATCCGGGAGCCCGGGAAGAGCGCGGCGAGCTGGTCGGCGACGGCCTTGAACGGCGGGTCGTAGGCGATCTCGGTGCGCAGCCGCCCGCCCGTGGTCTGGCCGAGCGCGACGTTCTGGAAGCCCTGGGCGCGGATCGCCGCCGAGCCGCGGCCGGCGAGTCCGTCGGTGCCGACGCCGTTGACCACGGTGACCGGGGTGGCGAGCTGTTCGGCGGTGAGCGGGGAGGCGGCGGGGGAGGGCTCGGAGGTGGCGGGGGCGGTGCTCGCGCTCGCTGCCCCGGGCAGCTCGCCGGTGGCCTGGCCGTCCAGGGTGCGGTCCTCGCGCAGCAGCTGCCACAGGGTGTCGACGTCGGGGTGGACGAGGTCGATCCGGCCCTTCTGCACGGTGGAGAACCGCCAGGGGGCGGTGACGAAGGTGATGTCGGAGAGCTTGATCTGCTGCAGCGACTGGGCGAAGTCGACCAGCTTCATCGCGGTGCCCAGGCCCTCGTCGACGGTGAGCGAGCGGGTCGCGGCGTCGGCGAGCGGGAGCAGGGTCGGCAGCGAGAAGCCCTGGGACTGGATCTTGCGGATCATGGAGGAGAGGAAGGCCTGCTGACGCTTCATCCGGCCGATGTCGGAGTTGTCGCCGAAGCCGTAGCGGGCGCGCAGGTAGTCGACGGCGGGCTGGCCGGATATCTTCTGCTGGCCCTTCTTGAGCTTGATGTTGTGCGAGTTGACGTCGTTGGGGACGCAGACGTCCACGCCGTTGATGGCCTCGGTCATCGCCGCGACGCCCTTGAAGTCGACCACGATGGTGTGGTCGATGCGCAGGCCGGTGAGGGCCTCGACGGTGTTCTGGGTGCAGGCCGGGTTGCCCTGGGCGGATTCGCCGACGGTGAAGGCCTCGTTGAACATCTGGTTGGTCCGCGGCTTGGTCCAGTCGCCGCTGGGCAGCCGGCAGGACGGGACGGTGACCAGGGTGTCGCGGGGGATGGAGACGCCGACGGCGTGCTTGTGGTCGGCGTAGATGTGCAAGAGGATCGCGGTGTCGGAGTGGCCGACGCCCTCGTCGCCGCCGCCGAGGTCGGCGTTTCCGTCGTTGCGGGTGTCCGAGCCGAGCAGCAGGACGTTGACCGGCACCGAGGCGCCCGGCGTGACCGGCACGGGCGCGGGCGGGCGTTCGGTGGCGACGCCGCCGGCGTCGAAGGTGGTGATGTTGGTGTCGAGCCGGTGGTAGAACCACGCCCCCGCCCCGGCCACGGACAGCACCAGGACGGCGGCGAGTCCTATGACGGTCCGTATGACACGCCGACGGCGCGAGCTGCTGCTCATCCTTCCCGTCCCCCCGTTTTCCGCTCTCCGGCCCCACCCGTACCGCCTGGTCGCGGGGCGGGTGCCGGTTGTCCGAACGTTAGACGTTTCGGGGGAGTGTTCGGTTACCTCCGATCGGCCGCCAATTCGGCGGCCGGTGCTGTGATGCTCCTCACGCCCCCGGTCCGGAGGCGCCGGCGAGCATCCGCCGGAGCAGGTCGCGCAGCTGGGTCCGCTCCTCCGGGCCGAGCGCCGCGAGCGGCTCGCGGGCGAAGTTCAGCGACTCGCGCAGTTCCTCGGAGGCGGTGCTGCCGGTGTCGGTGGTGGCGACCAGCTTGACCCGGCGGTCCTGGCGGTCGGGCTGGCGGGTGACGAAGCCGCGGGTCTCCAGCCGGTCGACGATGCCGGTGATGTTGGAGGGCTCGCAGCTGAGCGTCTGGGCGATCTGGCGCATGGGCATCGGGCCGCGCCGCAGCAGGGCGAGGACCTTGGCCTGCGCTCCGGTGAGCGAGCGGGCGGCGGCGGCCTCCTCGTACTCGCGGTGGAAGAGCGCGACCAGGTTGGCCATGAGATCGACGACCTCGCGGGTGATCTCGTCGGCCTGCGGCACGGTGTCCCGGGGCGGCTGGGCGTTCATGGTCACCAGTCTACCTGAACATTTGACAACGTGAACTTTTCATGCCCATTGTTACTTCACCGACTCAACCTTTCACGTGGGAGATCACCATGGCCGAGCCGACCGCGCCGGAAGCACCCGCCACCGCCCGCGAGTGGCACCTCACCGCCCGCCCCGAGGGCTGGCCGGTCCCGGCCGACTTCGCCCTCGTCGAGGCGCCGGTCCGCACCCCGGGCCCGGGCGAGGTCCTGGTCCGCAACACCCACCTGTCGGTCGACCCCTACATGCGCGGCCGGATGTCGACGCGCAAGTCCTACGCGGAGCCGTACGAACTGGGCAAGCCCATGCTGGGCGGCGCGGTCGGTCAGGTCGTCGCCTCGCGGGCCGAGGGCTTCGCCGTGGGCGACCACGTCCTGCACTTCCACGGGTGGCGCGAGTACGCGACCCTCGACGCCCGGACGGCCGTCAAGGTGGACCCGGACGCCGCGCCGCTCTCGACCTACCTGGGCGTGCTGGGCATGCCGGGCCTGACCGCGTACGCGGGGCTGACCCGGATCGCCGGGATCAAGGCCGGCGACGTGGTGTTCGTGTCCGGCGCGGCGGGCGCCGTGGGCGGCATCGTCGGCCAGATCGCCAAGCTGAAGGGCGCGGCGCGGGTGATCGGTTCCGCCGGCTCGGACGAGAAGGTCGAGCTCCTCGTGAAGGAGTACGGGTTCGACGCCGCGTTCAACTACAAGAACGGCCCGGTCGCCGAGCAGCTCCTGGCCGCGGCTCCCGACGGCATCGACGTGTACTTCGACAACGTGGGCGGCGAGCACCTGGAAGCCGCCATCGAGGCGATCAACCTGCACGGCCGTATCGTCGTGTGCGGCATGATCTCGCAGTACAACGCCACCGAGCCCACCCCGGCGCCGCGCAACCTCGCGCAGATCATCGCCAAGCGCTTCCGCATCGAGGGCCTGCTCGTCAATGACCACCAGGACCTCCGGCCGCAGTTCGTCGAGGAGGTCTCGGCGTGGGTGCGCTCGGGCGAACTCAAGTACCGCGAGACGCTGACCCGCGGCATCGACAGCGCGCTGGACGCCTTCCTCGGCATGCTGCGCGGTGCCAACACCGGCAAGATGGTGGTCCGCCTGGACGGCTGACGCCCGGTCACGCCCGACCGCCCCGCACCGGCCCCGGCCGGCGCGGGGCGGTTTGCGTACCCGGCGGAGGGGCGCCGGCCGCACTACCGCATTCCGGCCCAATCCGAAAGTGCGTCATCCCTGCTGCGGGGCGGCGCGGTACGGTGGTCACGCCCGGCGATGGGGCCGTTCGGGGGAGAGATCCGACCGAGGGGTGGACCTCGTTGCGGATTCGACTAGCATTGAGCGAAAGCCTGTCCGTTTTGCTCAATTTAGTGGCTTAATGTCGGCTAACGTGGGTAACTGCGGATCAACTACGGGCACGAACACGAGGCAGCTGGGGAAGGCGACCCTCGTCCACAGCCTGGAGGTCCCGGTGACGACACGTGGAGTCCTGTACATCCACTCCGCGCCCCGCGCGCTGTGCCCGCACGTCGAGTGGGCCGTCGCGGGGGTGCTCGGCGTGCGGGTGAGCCTGGACTGGATCCGCCAGCCGGCCGCGCCCGGGCACTGGCGTGCCGAGCTCTCCTGGCAGGGCGAGCCCGGTACGGCCTCGAAGCTCGCCTCCGCGCTGCGCGGCTGGCAGCTGATGCGCTACGAGGTCACCAGCGAGCCCTGCGCCGCCGCCGAGGGCGAGCGGTACAGCAGCACGCCCGCGCTCGGCATCTTCCACGCCGTCACCGGCATCCACGGGGACATCCTGATCCCCGAGGACCGGCTGCGGGCCGTCCTGCGCCGCGCGCGCAGCGAGGGGGCGGACCTGGAGGCGGAGATCGCCATGCTGCTCGGCAAGCCCTGGGACGACGAGCTGGAGCCCTTCCGGTACGCCGGGGAGGGTGCTCCGGTGCGCTGGCTGCACCAGGTGGTCTGACCGCACGGGGAGACGGGAGAGGGGTCCGGCGCTCGCGATGAGCGCCGGACCCCTCTCCCGTTGCGTGCGGTGCCTGCGGTGCGTACGGCGGGTGCGGCCCGGGTCAGCGGGTGCGGAAGGCCAGCACCACGTTGTGGCCGCCGAAGCCGAACGAGTTGTTCAGCGCGGCGATCCGGCCCTCGGGCAGCTTGCGGGCCTCGTCGCGGACGATGTCCGCGTCGACGTCCTCGTCCAGCTCCTCGACGTTGATGGTCGGCGGGGCGATGCGGTGGTACAGCGCCAGCACGGTGGCGACGGTCTCGATGCCGCCGGCGCCGCCCAGCAGGTGACCGGTCATCGACTTGGTGGCCGAGACCGCGATGTGGTCGAGGTCGTCGCCGAGCTCCTTGCGCAGCGCCTTCAGCTCGGCGGTGTCACCCTGGGGGGTCGAGGTGGCGTGCGCGTTGACGTGCACGATCTCGGCCTTGTCCAGCTCGTTGCGGTCGAACAGGTCGGCCAGCGCGCGGGCCACGCCGGCGCCGGTCGGCTCGGGCTGGGCGATGTGGTGGGCGTCCGAGGACAGGCCCTGGCCCACCGCCTCGCAGTAGATCCGGGCGCCGCGGGCCTCGGCGTGCTCCACCGACTCCAGCACGACCACGCCGGCGCCCTCGCCCAGCACGAAGCCGTCCCGGGCCTTGTCGTAGGGGCGCGAGGCGCGCTGCGGCTCGTCGTTGTTCTTGGACATCGCCATCATGTTGGCGAACGCGGCGATCGGCAGCGGGTGGACCGCCGCCTCGGTGCCGCCCGCCACCACGACGTCGGCGCGGCCGCTGCGGATCATCTCGATCGCGTAGCCGATCGCCTCGGCGCCGGAGGCGCAGGCGGAGACGGGGGTGTGCACACCCGCGCGGGCGCCGACCTCCAGGCCGACGTTGGCCGCCGGGGAGTTGGGCATCAGCATCGGGACGGTGTGCGGGGAGACCTTGCGGGCGCCCTTCTCCTTCAGCACGTCGTACTGGTCGAGCAGGGTGGTCACGCCGCCGATGCCGGAGGCGATCACGGCGCCCAGGCGCTCCGGGGCCAGCTTGGACGACTCGTCGGTGGCCGGGGTCTCGTAGCCGGCGTCGGCCCAGGCCTCGCGGGCCGCGATCAGCGCGAACTGCGCCGAGCGGTCCAGCTTGCGGGCCAGCGGCCGGGGCAGGATCTCGCCCGGCTCGACGGCGGTGCGCGCGGCGATCCGCACGGGCAGGTCCGCGGCCCACTCCTCGGTCAGGGCAGCCACCCCGGAGCGCCCGGCGACCAGGTTCTCCCAGGTGGTGGCGGCGTCGCCGCCCAGCGGCGTGAAGGCGCCGATACCCGTGACGACCACGGTACGGTTCTCAACAGTCACTGGATCTTCTTCTCTCACGTTGTGCGGGGGTCGGCGACGGCCGAAGGTGAGCCCGGCCGGGCGCCCGGTGGGGCGTCCCGGCCGGCGGGTCGGCCGACTCGCAGGAGCCGGCCGATGTCAGGCGTCGAACGCGTGGAACGCGCCGACCGCTCAGGCGTGGCTGAGGATGTAGTCCACGGCGTCGCCGACGGTCTTCAGGTTCTTGACCTCGTCGTCCGGGATCTTGACGTCGAAGCGCTCCTCGGCGGCCACGACGACCTCGACCATGGACAGCGAGTCGACGTCCAGGTCGTCGGTGAAGGACTTGTCGAGCTCGACGTCCTCGGTCGGGATGCCGGCGATCTCGTTGACGATCTCGGCGAGACCTTCCAGAACCTCGTCCTTGGTAGCCATACTGGCTGCTCCTCTTCGGTGTTGAATGCGGCCGCCCGGCGGACGGACGCAGGCTTGCGGGTGGATCGGGCGAAAACGCCTAGGGGAGCGTAACGACTGCCGCGGCGTACACGAGACCCGCCCCGAACCCGATGATCAGGGCGAGGTCGCCGCTGCGGGCCTCACCGCTCTCCAGCATGCGCTCCATCGCCAGCGGGATGGAGGCCGCGGAGGTGTTCCCGGTCTCCGTGATGTCACGGGCGACCGGCACCGACGCGGGCAGCTTGAGCGCCTTGATCATGGCGTCGGTGATCCGCATGTTGGCCTGGTGCGGAATGAACGCGCCGAGCTGGTCGGCGGTGATCCCGGCGGCGTCCAGCGCCTGCTGGGCCACCTTGGCCATCTCCCAGACCGCCCAGCGGAAGACCGTCTGGCCCTCCATGCGCAGCGCGGGCCACTTGAGCTCCTCGCCGGCGCCGTTGACGGCGTCCTCCTTGGCGAAGGCGGTGTCCCAGGCCTGGGTCTGCGAGATGACGTCCTTCTGCGAGCCGTCCGAGCCCCAGACGACCTTGCCGATGCCGGGGGTGTCGGACGGGCCGACGATCGCGGCGCCGGCGCCGTCGCCGAAGATGAACGCGGTCGAGCGGTCCGAGGTGTCGGTCAGGTCGCTGAGCCGCTCCACGCCGATGACCAGCACGTACTCGGCGCTGCCGCCGCGGATCATGCCGTCGGCCAGGCCCAGGCCGTAGCCGAAGCCGGCGCAGGCGGCCGAGATGTCGAAGGCCGGGGCGGTGCCGCAGCCGAGCCGCTCGGCGATCTCGGTGGCGATGGCCGGGGTCTGCTTGAGGTGCGAGACGGTGGCGACGATCACACCGCCGATCCGCGCCGGGTCGATCCCGGCCTGGGCGATCGCCTTGCCGGCGGCCTGCACCGACATCTCGGCGACCGACTCCTCGGGGCCGGCCCAGCGGCGCTCGGCGATCCCGCTGCGGGTGCGGATCCACTCGTCCGAGGAGTCGATCCAGGTCAGCACCTCGGCGTTCGGGACCACCCGGACCGGGCGGTAGCCGCCCACACCGTGGATGCGCGAGAACTGCGCACCGGTCACCGGGCGGATCTGGGGGGTGTCGCTCATGCCTGCTGCTCCTGCTGCTGACCGCCGTGCTCCGCGACGAGCTCGCGGGCCTTGTCGAGGTCGGCGGGGGTCTTGAGGGCCAGCGTCGCCACGCCCTTGAGGTTGCGCTTGACCAGTCCGGTGAGGGTGCCCGCCGGGGCGAGCTCGATGACGGCGGTCGCGCCCAGCCCGCGCAGGGTCTCCATGCAGAGGTCCCAGCGGACCGGGTTGGAGACCTGCGACACCAGGCGGTTCAGCACCTCGGTGCCGGAGGTGACCACCTCGCCGTCCTGGTTGGAGACGTACGCGACCTGGGGGTCGGCGACCGGCAGGGTCGGGGCCAGCTTGGCCAGCCGCTCGACGCCGGGGGCCATGTGGGTGGTGTGGAACGCGCCGGCCACCTTCAGCGAGACCAGCCGGGCACCGGCCGGCGGGTCCTCGCGCAGCGCGTCCAGCTGCGGCAGGGTGCCGGCCGCGACGATCTGGCCGCCGCCGTTGTTGTTGGCCGCGGTCAGGCCGTGCTCGGCGAGCTTCGCCGCGACGACCTCCTGGTCGCCGCCGAGCACGGCGAGCATGCCGGTCTCGGTGGCGGCGGCGGCCTCCGCCATGGCGAGGCTGCGCTCGCGCACGAAGGTCAGCGCGTCGCGGGCGCTCAGCACGCCGGCGCCGGCCGCCGCGGTGATCTCGCCGACGCTGTGGCCGGCGACCGCGCCGACCAGCGCACGGGCGGCGACCTCGTCCGGGAACAGCGCCCGCGCGGTCACCAGACCGGCCGCCACCAGCAGCGGCTGGGCGACGGCGGTGTCCTTGATCTCCTCGGCGTCCGCCTCCGTTCCGGCGCGCACGAGGTCGAGCCCGGCGACCTCCGACCAGCCCTGCAGGCGGTCGGCGACACCGTCGAGCTCCAGCCAGGGGCTGAGGAAACCGGGGGTCTGGGCACCCTGTCCAGGGGCGACGATTACGAGCACGGTTCAACCCTCTCTCGCCAGGCGCCCGGGGGCGGGTAGGCGACGGTAACGAAGAAAAGCATCCGGGATTGTAAGGTCCCTACAGCGCGTTCAGCTTGACTCTCCGGCGGCGGTGAGGCGCCCCAGCGCCAGTGCGATACGCAGGGTGAACGCCGAACGTACGTCGGACGGCGCGTAGCCCGTGACGTCGGTCACACGTCGGAGCCGGTAGCGCACCGTGTTGGGGTGGACGAAGAGCATCCGGGCGGCCCCCTCCAGGGAGGAGGCCTGCTCCAGGTAGACACTCAAGGTCTCCAGGAGTGCCGAGCCCGCCTCGTCCAGCGGTGTGTAGATCTCCTCCACCAGCTGGCGCCGGGCCGCCTGGTCCCCGGCCAGCGCGCGCTCCGGCAGCAGGTCGTCGGCCAGCACCGGGCGCGGTGCGTCCGGCCAGGCCGCGCAGGCCCGCAGACCGGCCGCCGCCGCGTGCGCCGAGCGGGTCGCCGAGAGCAGGTCCGGGACGGTCGGGCCGACCACCACCGGACCCGGCGCGAACTGGCCGATCAGGGCCCGGGCCGCGTGCACCGGCTCCTTGTCGCCGCCGACCACGACCACCAGGCGCTTGCCGAGCACCCCGGTCAGCACGTGCAGCTTGGCGTACCGGGCGGCCCGGCGGATCGCCTCGACCACCAGCTCGCTGTCACCGTCCGGAGCCGAGCCCATCACCACCCGGACCTGGCTCGGCTGGCCCCAGCCGAGTGCGGCGGCCCGGGACAGCACGCCCTCGTCGGCGTCGCCGGAGAGCAGCGAGTTGACCACCAGTGCCTCCAGCCGGGCGTCCCAGGCGCCCCGGGCCTCGGCGGCCTGGGCGTACACCTGGGCGGTGGCGAAGGCGATCTCCCGGGCGTAGACCAGCACGGATTCGCGCATGTCGGCCTCGTCGCCGGGAGCGGCCACCTCCTCGATGGCCTCCTCCATCACCTCGATGGTGGTGCGGATCAGCTCGACCGTCTGGCGCAGGGTGATCGCCCGGGTCAGCTCGCGCGGCGCGGTGCCGAAGACGTCGGTGGAGATCGCCTGCGGGGTGTCCGGCTTGCGGTACCACTCGGTGAAGGCGGCGATACCGGCCTGGGCGACCAGGCCGATCCAGGACCGGTGCTCCGGCGGCATCCGCCGGTACCAGCCGAGCTGGTCGTCCATCCGGGCGATCGCGGCGGAGGCGAGCTTGCCCGAGGACTTCTCCAGCCGCTTGAGGGTCGCGGCCCGGCGCTCGGCGCGCTCGGCGGCGAGCCGGCGCTCCTGCGCGGTCAGGCGCGGTGCCGCGCGGCCGGGCCGGTCTCTCCCGGCGCCCGGCGTCGGGCTCTTCCCGTTCTTGTCGGGACTGGCGGTCGGATCGCTCTTGGAGTTCGCGGAAGCGGCTGGCACAGGGACAAGACTGCCTCACCGGAGTGACTGCTCGTGCACAGCCCCCGTCGGACGGCGCGGGCGGTGGCTCGTCACACCCGTCACGGCTGCCACTACGGTGGGTCCGTGACCGATGCCCCCGCCCGCCCCCGCGCCGACCTGCGCCGCACCGCCGAGCGCTACCGCTCGACGCCCGCCGAGGGCGTCGAGACCAGGCACGCGTTCTCCTTCTCCGGGCACTACGACCCGAAGAACACCCACTTCGGCGCGCTGCTCGCGTGCAACGAGGAGCTCCTCGCCCCCGGCGCCGGGTTCGAGGAGCACAAGCACCGGGACACCGAGATCCTCACCTGGGTGCTGGAGGGCGCGCTCGCCCACCGGGACTCCCGCGGGCACGACGGGGTGGTGCGGCCCGGCATGGTCCAGCACCTGGGCGCGGGCTCCGGCGTCACCCACACCGAGCGCAACGTCGGCGGCGCCGACGTCCCGGTCCGGTTCGTCCAGATGTGGCTCCAGCCCGACGTCTTCGACGCGCCCCCCGTGTACGGGCTGCGCCGGGTGGAACGCGCGCCCGGCGGGTTGACGCTGCTCGCCTCCGGGCTGGAGCGGGACGCCGGCACCCCGGCGCTGCGGCTGCGGCGCCGGGACGCCGCGCTGTGGCTGGCGACCGCCGGGCCGTGGCAGCCGCTGCCCGCGCTGCCGGCCGCCGCCTACCGGTACGCGCACCTGACCGCCGGCTCGCTCGGCTACCGGACGGTGCCCGGACCGCAGGGCGGGGGCCGGTCGATGGTGCCCGGCGACAGCGTGCGGATCACCGGGGACGCCTTCGCGGCGCCGACGGCCGGCGAGAGCGGCGCGGAACTCCTCCTGTGGGAGATGCACACGCCGGTCTCGTACGGCTGACGGCCGACGGCCGACGGCCGGGGTGGGTCCTAGGCGAGCTCGGCGAGGACGGCGTCGCTCAGCACCGGCCAGACCTCCGCGGCCCAGGGGCCGAAGTCACGGTCGGTGAGCGCGATGCAGGCCGCGCCGGCCTGCGGGTCCACCCAGAAGAAGGTGCCGGACTGGCCGAAGTGGCCGAAGGTGGCGGGGGAGTTGGCGGTGCCGGTCCAGTGCGGCGCCTTGCCGTCGCGGATCTCGAAGCCGAGGCCCCAGTCGTTCGGCCGGCGGTGGCCGAAGCCGGGCAGCACACCGCTGGTGCCCGGGAAGGCGACCTCGCGGGTGGCGGTGCGCAGGGTGCCCGCGTCGAGCAGCTTGGGCGACTGGAGCTCGGCGGCGAACCGGGTGAGGTCGGCGAGGGTGGACAGGGCGCCGGCGCCGGCCGGGGAGCGGTGCGCGGTGTTGATCAGCGTGGCGTGCATGCCGAGCGGCTGGAACACGGCCTCGGCGGCGTACCGGCCGAACTCGATGCCCGCGGCCCGCTCCAGGGTCTGTGCCAGCACGTCGAAGCCGGCGTTGGAGTAGAGCCGGCGGTTGCCGGGCGCGGCCATCACCCGGTGCTCGTCGAAGGCCAGGCCCGAGGTGTGGGCGAGCAGGTGCCGGACGGTCGAACCCTCGGGGCCGGCCGGGTCGTCCAGCTCGAAGACGCCCTCCTCGACCGCAACCAGCACGGCGTAGGAGGTGAGCAGCTTGGTCACCGACGCCAGCGGGAACAGGTGCTCCTGCGGCCCGTGCGCGCCCAGCACCGCGCCGTCCGCGCCCCGGACGACGGCCGCCGCCGCGTGCGGCACCGGCCAGGTCTCGATCTTCCGCAAGCTCTCCATGGGCCCGACTCTAACCGGGCCGGTGCGCCGGGAGGGACGGCAGGCCGCCCGGGCGCACTTGCCTGGAGTGCACTCCAAGGCGCTGGCGTCGTGGGCGACGCTCACCACCGGGGGACCGACCATGACCGCACTCGCATCGATCGAGGCCGGACTGCGCACCTGCTGCGAGGTGTTCCGGGATCCGGCCGGCGTGCCCGACCGCACGTCGCGGCACACCATCGGCGAGGTGTCGGCGGCCAGCGGGCTGACCGCGCACACCCTGCGCTGGTACGAACGGATCGGCCTGCTCGACCCGGTGGACCGCTCGGCCTCGGGCCAGCGCCGCTACAGCGACGCCGATCTGCACCGGCTGGCCTTCCTGGGGCGGCTGCGGCTGACCGGGATGCCGGTGGCGGACATGCTGAGGTACGTCGAGCTGGCCCGGGAGGGCGAGCGGACCTCCGCGGACCGCCGCGACCTGCTGCTCGCCCACCGGGAGGCGGTGCGGCAGCAGATCGCGGACCTGCACGCGACCCTGGCCGTGCTCGACCACAAGATCGACGTCTACAACGGGCGGCTCGCCCGGTGCGCGGCGAGCCACTGAGGCATGCGCGTCAGACGGCGCGCCCGGAGTGGGCGGCCAGCCTGGTGTAGGCGTCGGCGCCGGCCGGAGCGGGCCGGACCGGGGCGAACGGGACGCCGCCGCCGCGCGGTTCGGCCGGCAGCACGGCCAGGGCGATCGCCAGCGCCGCCTCGCCCAGCCGCTCGTCCAGCAGGTGGGCGGTGCCGAGCGCGCGGGCGATGTCCCAGGAGTGGATGACGGTCTCCATGAAGTAGCCGCCCACCGCCTCGCGGCCGGACACCTCGCCCCACGGCACCGAGGTCGGGCGCTCCAGCTTGGCGTCCTGCGCCCAGGCGGCCGTCACCCGGGCACGGGCCCGGCCGAGCGCGGCCGGCCAGCCGTCGTCCGGCACGCCGCCGGTCGCGGCCGCGACGTCCTGGGAGCGCCCGCCCTCACCGGTGTAGGCGAGCCGGTGGACGCCGCCGACCACGTGGTCGAGCAGGGCCCGCAGGTCGTACTCGGCGCACGGGGTGGGCCGGTCCAGGCTCTCCGGACCGGCCTCGGCGATCAGCTTCTCCACCTGGTCGAGGGCGAGCAGGTACAGCGGACGGGGGTCCTGGGTGGTGTCCATGGGGCGGGTCAACTCCATCGGTGCGGAAGGTCTTCGTGACGGGAGGCAATCTCCCGGTAAAACCTGACAACCGCCGTCATGATTTCTGGGATCCTCGTGTCATGAAGGCCGACCGCCTGCTCTCGATCCTGCTGCTGCTCCAGACCCGCGGCCGGGTGCCCGCCACCGAACTGGCCGAACGGCTGGAGGTGTCGGTCCGCACCATCTACCGCGACGTCGAGGCGCTCTCCGCGGCCGGCGTGCCCGTCTACACCGAACGCGGCCGACACGGCGGCATCAGCCTGCTGCCCGGCTACCGCACCGACGTCAGCGGCCTGACCGCCGACGAGGCGCGGGCCCTGTTCGTGCTCTCCGCCCAGGGCGCCCACAGCGACCTCGGGCTGGACGGCGCGCTCGGCTCGGCGCTGCGCAAGGTGATGGCCGCGCTGCCCGCCCCGCACCGGCCGGGCGCCGAGCGGATCAGCGAGCGCGTCCTGGTGGACCCGGCGCGCTGGATGCAGGCCGGCACGCCCCAGGGGGCCGACCTCGGCGAGCTGCAGTACGCGGTGTTCGCCGACCGCCGGCTGCGGCTGCGCTACCGGCACAACGGCGCGCCCGCGCCGGCGGAGTACACCGTGGACCCGTACGGCCTGGTCAGCAAGGCCGCGGTCTGGTACCTGGTGGCCGATCTGCACGGCGAGCCGCGGCTGTTCCGGGCCGACCGGGTGCTGGGCGCGGAGACCTCGGAGGAGGCGGTGCGCCGCCGGCCCGGGGTGGGGCTGGCCGAGGTCTGGGCGGTGCTGCGCGAGCAGGTGGAGCGGCTGCCCAAGGAGCTGACGGTGAAGGTGCGGGTGCGGCGCGGACGGCTGGACATGTTCCTGCGGATCCACGGCGCCCGGCTCACCGCCCCGCCGCCGGAGACCGGGGGCGGGGCGCCCGACGACTGGGTCGAACTCACCCTCGGCCTCCAGTCGTTGCCGGCCGTCCGGTCGCTGCTGGCGTTCGGCGCGGACGCCGAGGTGCTCTCGCCGCCCGCCGCCCGCCGGGAGATGGGGCGGGTCGCGGCGGACGCCGTCCGGCTGTACCAGGACGCCCGCTAGGAGGCCCACCGGGGCGTGCTCCGGGAGGCCTGGCGGTCCGTCAGGCCTCCGGGGCGGGGCGCAGCACGTCCTGGTAGGCGCCGAGGGCGACGGCCGCGAAGTTGTGCAGGCTGTCGGTGCCGGTGGCGAAGTAGCCGTTGTGGCCGGAGGAGCGGGCCGAGGAGATCCGCTCGGCGCCGAAGTCCGGCGAGGTCGGGTCGGCGCCGTGGCCGAGCCCGCCGACCTCCAGGTAGGGCACGTTGCCGATCCAGTCGGTCTCGTTGCGGGTGGCCCAGACGTGCACCCCGGCGCCGAGTTCGGAGGTGCTCTCCACGCCCATGCCGGGGGAGCCGAACACCACCAGGTCGGTGATCCCGGTGGTGTCGGCCGGGGAGGCGGCCGCCCTGGGGATGTCCGGCGCGGCGGTGCCGCAGACCACCGAGCCGTAGGAGTGGCAGAACAGCGCGGGCGGCGCCTCGGGCCGGGTGGTCTCCTTGAGCCCGGCGAGCAGCCGGCGCAGCCGGGGGGCGCCGACGTCGGCGAGCCGGGAGGTCACCGCGTCGGGGCCGAGGCCGGAGGGGGTGACGTAGCCGGTCCAGGCGATCACCGCGGTGCGGGTGCCCGGGGACTGCCGCTGCTCCTCCTGGTACAGCGCCCGGGCCATTCCGGCGGGGGAGCGCAGCGGTTCGACGGCCTGGTCGAAGTGGCCGAGGTCGGCGTCGGAGCCGGGGACGAGCACCGCGACCCGGTCGGCGGCGCCGAGGTCGCCCCAGACCTCGGTGAGCAGGCCGCGGCCGCGCGGGTCGAAGGCGAGGATCTGGCGGCCGGGCGCGAGCAGGCTCTGCACGTCGTTGGCCCGGGAGACGGCGAGCGCGCGCTGCTCCGGGGGGAGGTCGCGGTCGGCGGCGCGGGCCCGGGCGTGGTCGCGCTCGGCGGCCAGGGCGATCCGGTTGGCCCGGTAGCGCACGGCGGGCGGGGCGCCGTCGAAGTTGCCGACCACCAGCGGGTAGGCCTCGACCAGCCGGTCGAGTTCGGCGGGGGCGAGCCGGCCGAAGAACTCGGCGGCGGCGGCCGGGGCGGTGGTGGCCGGGTCGGGCAGGTCGTGTCCGTAGGAGTGGTCCTCGACCCAGGCGGCGCTGCCGGCCGGCGGGGTGGAGATGGCCAACTGCTCGGTGGCGGCCGCGGCCTGGGCGGCGGCCGCGCCGGCGTCGGCGAGGACGGCGGCACCCGCGAAGGCGCCGATCAGGACATGCTTCCACCGCCGACGGCGCATCGCCTCAACTCCCTGAGAGTCCCGTCACCGATCCCGGACGGGAGCCCGGAGGGTGGTACGACTGCCAACTTCCCAGCGCAAGCCTAGGTGCCAGGAGGCGCGCTGAGTCCGGCTCAAACTGTGGGATGGATCACATGAACCGGGGGTGTCCCGGATGCGTCCCGGTCGTTCGCGTGAGGACCGGCCCGGCCCCGCGGCCGGGCGGTCGCGGGGCCGGGCCGGAGCCGGTTCAGGTCAGCGAGTTCCAGGCCGAGCAGGAGCGCGGGCCGGAGACCAGACGGTCCGGGTGGCCGCTGCCGTCGGCCACCGAGATCCGGCGGTAGCTGTCCCCGTGGAACACCCAGTACTCGCTCTTCCCGCCGGTCCGCTGGGCGTCGGGCACGGGCAGGAAGCAGTCCACCGCGGTGACGCCGTTCAGCGAGCCCCACTGGGACAGCTCCCGGTCGGAGCGCTCCAGCACGTCGGTGTGGGCGGCACCGTCGGCCACCGAGACCAGCCGGTAGCGCTGGCGGCCGCCGGTGGTGTGGAACGCCCAGTACCAGCTCTTGCCGCCGGCCCGCTGCTGGTCGGGCACGGGCAGGAAGCAGTCCACCCGGTCGACGCCGGCCAGGGAGCGCCAGGGGGTGAGGTCGCGGTCCGGGCGTTCCGCGGTGCCGGTGTGCCCGGTGCCGGCGGTGATCGAGACCGCCCGGTACTGCTGGCGGCCGCCGGTGGTGTGGAACACCCAGTACCAGCTCTTGCCGCCGGGGTTCTGCAGGTCGGGCATGGGCAGCAGGCAGTCGATCCGCTCGATGCCCCGGAAGCAGGGCAGGTCGCCCAGCGGGGTGTCGCCCTTGACCGTCCGGTCGGTGTGGGCGGCGCCGTCGGCGACCGAGATCTTCCGGTACCGGTCGCCGTGGCAGACCCAGAACTGGCTCCGGCCGCCGCGCCGCCACTGGTCGGGCACGGCCAGCAGGTCGTCGCACGGGTAGGCCGGGCCGGCCGGGGCGGTGGTCTGGCCGCCCTGCTGGCTCTGGGTCTGGCTCTGGCCGCCGCCCTGGCCCGTCTGCCCGGGGCCGACGAGCCGGCCGTCGGCGAGCCCCCGCAGGGTGCTGAGGGACGGCATGAAGGCGTACACCGAGCCGGTGGTCCGGACGAACTGGGCGAAGCTCAGCGGGGTGTGCTTGACCGTGCCGTCGGAGTCCCGGCTCTCGAAGTCGACGTCGGGGGCCTCCAGGACGACCGGGTCCTTGCCCGGCACCGGGTTGCGGCCGGGCGGGAAGTCCGGCTGGTCCATCCAGTCGGCCTGGATGAACTCGAACTGCCGCTGGATGTCGGCCTGGTAGCAGATGAACAGCAGCCCGCGCGGGTCGTCCGGGCCGCCCGGGCCCTCGGAGGCCGGGTCGAACGGCGCCCCGTACGGCGTGCCGCGGCGCATGATCCGCCGCCCGTCGAGCTCCTCGGCGTCGAACGGCGGGTGGCTGGGGTCCGGCGCCTGGAGGCCGGCCCGCGGGCTGGTCTTGCGCAGGTGCGACCAGAGCGGGGTGACCAGGCCCTCCAGGTCGTCCCGGAAGTCGAAGTCGTTGTCCGACGCGGCGCCCGGGTCGTTCGGGACGTCCCGGTCCTGGAAGCGGCAGACCGGGGCGCCGGAACGCCAGCGGCCGACCATCCGGGCCGCCAGCCACTCGGTGGTGGCGCCGTCCGGCACGGCCTTGGCGAGCCTGAGCTCCTTCAGCCTGACCGCGACCTGCGACCACCAGCCGGGGACGTCCTGGGCGAGCCGGCGGACGACCTGGAACGAACCGGCGCGCGCCCAGTCGGGGAAGTCCCGGAAGCTGCCCGGGGCGGGTTCCTCCCCGCAGACGAACTCGCCGGCCGGGACGATCCGGGTGCCCGGGTGGCCCTCGACCTCCCCGGGCCGGTTCGGGTCGGGCCGGTCGAAGCCCCGCACGCCGGGCTCGCTGATGCCGTCCTTGAAGCCGAAGTGCTCCTTGCCGCGGCGGCTGCCGAGCAGGGTCCGGGCGTTCTGCTGGTAGACGATCAGCACCCGGCACGCGGCGGCGGCGATCCGCTGGGCCTCGACGGCCGCCGCGAGGTCCTGCTCGGTGTCCGCGGAGAGCTTCAGCACGGCGTGCACCGGCTGTCCCCCGCCGTTGCCGAACAGCCAGTTCTCCGGGGAGTTCTCCCCGGTGTCGCCGAGCGCGCCGGCCCGCCTGGCCGACCCCTCCTTGAACGCCTCCAGGCCGCTGCCGACCGGCGGGGGCTGGGGGAAGGGGTCGGTGGTGGAGAGCATCCGCAGGCCCTCGTAGGTGAAGCTGACGCCGAGCCAGGTCGCCCTGAGGGTCTTGGGGTCGTCGCCGCCGGAGGTCCTGCGGGCCTCGCTGAACGCCTCGTTGAACGCGGCGACCGCACGGGTGGTGGCGATCTGCGGGGCGAGCTGCCGGAGCCAGTCGCGGGCCCGGGCCGCGTCCTCGAACTTGAGGAACAGGACGCTGACGTTGTCCTTCCTGAAGCCGGCCAGGACGTCGCCCTGGATCTCCTCGCTGTCGCGCAGTCTCAGATCCGTTGCCATGGGGAGGGTGGTTCCTTTCGGTGCGCGGTCAGGCGGTGAGCTGGATCCACTTGGCGACGGAGGGCACGCCCTGGTCGTTGAGCAGGAAGAGCATGTACCAGCCGGGCGGGGCGGCCTTGGCGTCCGGCGGGGCCTGGAACTCCAGCCGGTTGCCGGCCCGGCTGCTGAGCCGCAGGTCGAGGTGGCGCTGGCTGGTGTTGATCGAGTGGGTGGAGGTGGTGGGGGCGAGCAGCACCGCCTTCGAGACCAGGCCCGGGGTCGTGGTGGTGACCTGGAAGGTCCGGTCGTAGCCGACGGGCGCGGTCGGGGCCCGGTCGAGGACGGGGCGGTCGCCCTGGTGGAGGTAGGCCGGCTCGTAGATCTCGATGGTCCCGTTCATGGTGACCGGGGCCTGGGTGCCGGGGATGCCGCTCACCGTGCCGTCGATGTCCGGGTTGTTGGCGAGCTGCTGGAGCTCGTCGCCGGTGACCATGACGCGTCCGTCCGGCAGCACCACGGCGTTGGAGTGGTAGCCGCGCGGCAGCCGCTGGACCGGGCCGAGCTTCCAGTTGCCCTGGTCGTCGCGGAGCTCGATCTGGCGGTACTTGAGGTCGGCGTTCGGGTTGTACGGGCCGTTGCCGTAGTCGCGGATGTCGTAGGCGCCGTTGACGGTCATCAGCCGCCCGTCGGGCAGCAGCAGGGTGTCGTCCTGGGTGCGGCCGAAGGCACGGGACTTCTCCGCGGTCCAGCTGCCGTTGGAGAAGCGCAGGGTGCTGGGGTTGTCCCGGTCGCCGCCGAGGACCAGCGCGGAGTCCGGGCCGTTGATGCCGCCGGGCAGCGGCACGGCCGAGCCGTAGTTGCGCTTGCGGCCGTCGGGGCGGGCGGGCAGGTCGCTGCGGGACTCCGCGACCGGGTCGAACTTCCACTGCTCGGCGGCCTGCCGGCCGAAGCCGTAGACGTTGCCGTCGTTGAGCGAGAACAGGTGCGGGTAGTCCAGGCTGAACGGGGCGTCGGCCTTGAACCGGTCGACGGGGGTGTTCACCGGGGTGTCGGTCTTGAGCGAGGGCACCGGGCGGTCCTTGGCGGGGAAGCGCTCGACCACGGCGGTGGGGGTGCCCCAGCCGAGTTCGGACTGGCCGGACATGATCAGCTGCCGGCCGTCCGCGCCGGTCACCACCGTGGGGTACCAGCGGCCGACCGACATGTCGGGGTTGCGGGTCCAGGTCTCGGTCCACGGGTCGAAGATCAGCGAGAGTTTGGCGCCGGTGCCGCCGTTGCCGCCGAGGTTGCCGCCGAAGACCCCGAGCATGCCGTTGGGCAGGAAGGAGTGGCCGGCGCAGAAGAACGGCGCCGGGCGGGGCTGGTCCAGGCCGTCGGGCATGTTGACCACGGGCGGGGTGACCTGCTTGTACGCGTCCTTGCCGTAGCCGAGGGCCGGGTCCCAGAGGAACGCCCGGCCGGCGTTCTCCGTGCCGGTGGTCTGGGTGGGGGCGGGCTCCTTCTCGGGGTTGGTCTCGATCCGCTCGAAGGAGAAGAGCAGCACCTTGCCGGTGGGCAGCAGGGCGACGTGGTCGCCGAAGTCGGGGGAGGGGAAGTACTGGTCGAACGTCCCGAAGGTCTCCGCGGCGAAGCCCCGGTTGTGGGTGGCCTGGGACTCCGTCAGTGCGTTCAGCCGGTTGGTGCGGGTGGTCTGCGGGTAGTCGCCGATGCCGCGGATGCCGGCGCGCAACCGGGCGTGCTCCTCGGCGTGCTCCTGGCCGAGCGCGGCGATCTCGTCGTCGCGCAGCTCGGCCTGCACCCGGGGGTCGGCGACCCTGGGGGCGGTGGCGCCGGAGCCGTCGGGGGCGTCGTGGCCGCCGGAGCCGTGGGCGAGGGCGGGGGCGGCGGCCGACAGGACGGTGCCGGCGGTCAGCGCGCAGGCCACGGCGGTGGCGAGCACGGCCGGCAGGCGCCGGGCCGGCCGTGGCGGGGACAGGGACATGGGTCTCCTCGGAAGCGGGGCCGCCCGACGGGGGTTCGGGGCGGCGGAAGGGGAACGGCCGACGGGGCAGCGCCCGGTCGTCGCCGACAGTCAACAGACCATCACGGTGGGTGGTGGCACGCATGCGGAGTCACTGCGTTCGGCGGCGGCCGGGGCCGCAAGCGGGTGAGCGGCGGCGGCAACGCGCGGCGGGCGCGGACCGACCGGTCCGCGCCCACCTGCGCTCCGCGTGCCCGCGTGCGTCAGACGACGCCCAGCGCGTACGCGGCGAAGAACGCCGCCCCCGCGCCGGCCACCGCCCTGGCCGGCCGGGAGAGCCCCGTCCACGGGCCGTCGAAGCGCCGGGTGAACCACCCGATCGCGATCAGCACGGCGCCGAACAGCGGCAGCAGCGCCAGCCGGAGCCCGACCCAGCCGAGCGAGTCCGGAGCCACCGTCAGCCCCGGCACCGCGCCGAAGGCGGCCGCGCCGGGCACCGCGACCGCGAGCATCGCGCTCTGGTGCCAGCAGAAGATCGTCATCGCCGAGAGGTTCACCACCACCACCGGCAGCCAGAGCAGCGGACGTCGGGTCAGCAGACGTCCGAGCCGCTCGCGCAGCAGCACCGCCGCGCCGCACTGCACCGCCGCCAGCGCCAGCACCAGCAGGGACGGCGGGTGGGAGTTGGTGCGCTCGGCGCCCGGCACGCCGACCATCGACGCCGGGTAGTGGAAGACCAGCAGCAGCACCGCGAACAGCGCCCCGCCGCCCACCAGCAGCAGCCGCGCCGCCGGGCGGCCCAGCCGGCCCACGGCCCAGAGCGCGCCCAGCTGGTAGCCGAACAGCCAGCCCGGCAGGATGTTCAGCAGACCGGCCCAGGACGGCACCGACTCCGCCCACGGCCCGTACCGCAGCAGGTCGACGACCGCGACCGCGGCGAGCAGCACGCCCGCCGACCGGCCGCCCCACCGGCGGGCGAGGGCCGCGCAGAGCGGAGTGAGCGCGGTCAGGCCCAGGTAGACCGCGATGTACCAGAGCGGCTGCACCACCAGCGTCGACCCGGTGCGCACCGTGTCGGCGGGCACGCCGAGGCGCGGCAGCAGCGGGATCAGCAGCGCCCAGACGGCGGCCACCCCGAGCACCGGCCGCAGCAGCCGCACCACCCGGCCGCGCAGCCAGCCGCCGTACCCCGTCCCCCCGGCCCTGGCCCGTTCCAGCGAGCGGACCGCGGAGTGGCCGCCGACCAGGAAGAACACGCCCAGCAGCTGGAGTCCCCAGCTGACCGGGGCGAAGAAGCCGAGGGCGGGGGAGGAGAGCGGGCTGGCGTTGTGCAGGGCGCCGTCGGCGGAGCGGGTGAAGCCGCCGAGCAGCCAGTGGCCGGCCGGGACGGCGAGCAGGGCGAGGGCGCGCAGCCCGTCGAGGGCGCGGTCGCGGCTCTCGGGGGTGCGGGCGTCCACCTGGCGGGCGGCACGGTGCAGCGGGGCGAGCAGGGAGCTGGGCATGACGGGGTCTCCGTTCGCGGGTGCGGGGGGCCTGGGCGGGGGAGGGCGCGGTTCAGCGGCCGAGGGCGACGTCGGCGAAGGCGGCCAGCGAGGCGGTGCCCGGGGCGAAGTAGCCGGTGTGGCCGTGCGAGCCGGTGGACGGCAGCGGGCGGGCGCCGAAGGCCGGACCGGTCGGGTCGGCGCCGTGGCCGAGGCCGAACAGGCGCACGTGCGGCACGTTGCCGATCCAGTCGGAGCCGTTGCGGGCGGTGGCCCAGAGCGGGACGTCCGGGTCGAGGTCGGCGGCCGAGCCGACGCCCAGGCCCGGCGAGCCGAGCACCACCACGCCGGAGGACTGCCGCGGGCCCGGCCGGGCCAGGCCGCAGACCACCGAGCCGTAGCTGTGGCAGAACACCGTGGCCGGGGCGTCGGGCCGGGTGCTGACGGCGAGTCCGTCGAGCAGCCGGGTCAGCCGCTCGGCGCCGGCCCCGGCGAGGGTCTCGGTGGCGGCGTCCGGGCCGAGGCCGACCGGGGTGGTGTAGCCGGCCCAGGCGATCACGGCGGTGGCTCCGCCGGTCGCCCCGTACAGGGCCCGGGCCATGCCGACGGGCGTGCCGTAGGGGTCGCCGGCGCGGTCGAAGGTGCGCAGGTCGATGTCGGAGCCGGGGACGACGACGGCGGTGCGCCGGGCGCCGGCCAGGTCCCCGAACACCTCGGCGACCTGGCCCCGCCCGCGCGGGTCGAAGGCGAGGAAGCGGCGGGGCCCGCCGGGCGCGGCGTCGTCGAGCAGGGTGCGGTAGCGCTCCGCGCGCTCCCGGGCGGCGGTCCGGTCCTGCGGGGTGAGCGCCGGGTCGGCGGCCCGGGCCAGGGCGCGCTCGCGCTCCGCGGCGATGGCCAGGGCGTTGGCCCGGTGGCGCAGGCCGACCGGTGCGCCGTCCAGGTTGCCGACCACCAGCGGGTGGCGGGCGGCGAGGTCCTCGGCGGCGGCGGGCGCCAGCCCGGCGAAGAAGGCGGCCACCTCGGCGGGGGTGGCGGTGGCGGGGTCCGGCAGCGGCAGGCCGAGGGCGGTGTCGGCGACCCAGGCGGCGCTGCCGGGCGGCGGCCCGGTCACCGCGCGCTCGCCGCCGGCGGACCAGCCGCCGGCTCCCAGGACGGCGGCCAGCGCCAGCGCGGCGGCGGCCACCGCCCGCGCCATCCGGTTCCTCGTCATGTCCGTTCCCTCCATCGCCCGTTCGGCTTCGATGGGGAGGAAGGTAGGAACCGGGTGACCCGGCGGACATCACACTGCGGGGCCAACCCCCGGGTGGTACTCGGGTATCAGGGGGACATCCCCCGGGGGACACCCCCACCGGGCCCGGCGGGCAGGGCTCATTGACCCGGGGTCACCAGACCGGACTCGTAGGCGATCACCACCGCCTGGGCGCGGTCGCGCAGGTCGAGCTTGGCCAGGATCCGGCCGATGTGGGTCTTCACGGTCTGCTCGGCGAGGACCAGCCGGGCGGCGATCTCCTGGTTGGACAGGCCGCGGGCGATGAGCTCCAGGACCTCCGTCTCGCGCGGGGTCAGGCCGTTGAGCCGCAGCGCGGGGTCACGGCGCCTGGCCGGCCTGGTCCGGGCGAAGTCCTCGATCAGCCGCCGGGTCACCGAGGGGGCGAGCAGTGCCTCGCCGGCCGCGACCACCCGGACGGCGGCGATGAGGTCGTCCGGGGGCGCGTCCTTGAGCAGGAAGCCGCTGGCGCCGGCCCGCAGCGCGTCGTAGACGTAGTCGTCGACGTCGAAGGTGGTGAGCATCAGCACCTTGGGGCGGTGCGCGCCGGGCACCGCCGGGTCCAGCAGCCGGCGGGCCGCCTCCAGGCCGTCCATGACGGGCATCCGGACGTCCATCAGCACGACGTCCGGATGGGTGAGGCCGCTCACCTCCAGGGCCCGGGCGCCGTCCGGGGCGTCCCCCACCACGTCGATGTCGCTCTGCGCGTTGAGCAGGGCGGCGAATCCGGCCCGTACCATCGCCTGGTCGTCGACGATGATCACGCGGATGGTCATACGGTGCTCTCCCCGGGGCGTCCTACGATGCGGCGGTCGGCCCGTCCGGTTCCCCCGGAGCGGCCCCGCCCGGCCGGCTGTCCTGCGACCGAGTATCCGTCAGCGCGGTGAGCGGCAGAACGGCGGCCACCTTGAAGCCGCCGTCCGGCAGCGGCCCGGTGTCCAGCCGGCCGTCCAGCAGCCGGACCCGCTCGCGCATGCCGGCCAGTCCGTGGCCGGTGCCCTCGGCCGAGGCCTCCAGCGACTCGGCCCGCACCGGCGGGGCCGCGTTGACCACGGTGACCAGCAGGGATTCCCCGGCGACGGCCAGCGAGACCCAGGCCGCGGCACCGGGGGCGTGCCGGACCACATTGGCCAGCGCCTCCTGGACGATCCGGTAGACCGAGAGGCCGACGGCCGGTGGCAGCCGGTCGTCGGCCAGCTCCGCGGCGACGGTGAGCTCGGTGGACACGCCCGCCCGGCGGACCGTCTCGACCAGCTGGGCGAGCTGTCCGACGCCCGGCTGCGGCGCCTTCTCGGCGCCCGACTCCTCGCTGCGCAGCACCCCGAGCAGCCGCCGCATCTCGGACAGCGACTCGCGCGCGGTGCCCGCGATCGCGGTGAACTCCTCGGCGGCCTCCGCCGGGACGCCGGTGATCCGGTACGGCGCGCTGGCCGCCTGCACGGCGATCACCGACATGTGGTGGGCGACCACGTCGTGCAGTTCGCGGGCGATCCGGGCGCGCTCCTCCAGCAGGGTGCGCCGCTCGCGTTCGGCCTCGCTGATGTGCTCCTGCTCGGCGAGCAGCCGGCGGGCCTCGGCGCGCTCGCGCAGTGCCCCGCCGAGCACCAGGACGGCGCCGGTCAGCACGACGGCCAGCAGGCTGTCGTCGCCGCCGAACCCGCCGGCGACGCCGATGACGGAGAGCGCCAGGCTCGCCGCGGCGGTGACCAGCCAGACCGCGACCAGGGTGCGGCGGGCCTCGCGCAGGGAGAGCGTCAGCATCAGCAGGAGGTGGCAGACCAGGCCGGGCGGCGGCCACGGCCAGGGGCCGTCGACGCCGCCGGGGGCGGCGCCGTCACCGGTGGTGAGGATCAGCAGCGAGGTCAGCAGGGCGCCGCCGCCGGTCATCCACCAGGCGGGCAGCGGCCGGGTGACGGCGAGCAGCAGCGGCACCGTCTGGGTCAGCGCGAGGGCGGCGGCCGGGCCCGCGTCCACCCCGTAGTCGTTGACCAGCACGAGGATGCCGGTCGGCAGCAGCGCGGAGATCGCGGCCGCGGCCAGGACGTACGGCAGGAGCCGGACCCAGCGGCGGGCGGACTGGGCGAACAGCGGGGTGTGGTCGGCGGCCGGGCGGGTGAGCGGGGCGAGCAGCGCGCGCACCGGACCGCCCCGGGCGGGCCCGGCGGGTGGCTTGATCATCCGGCCAGCCTAGGGCGGGCCGGTGCGGCCGGCGTCCCTCCCGGGGCCGGACTTCGGCGTAGTACTCCGGTATGAGGGCGGGCCCCGCGGGCCGGGCCGGACGGGGCCTACGCGCGCCAGTGGCCGGCCAGGGCGGGGGCCAGCTGGTCGAAGTGACGGTCGATCAGCGCGATCATGCCCTCCGGGCCGGTGTCCTCCTGGTCGGCGCTCCAGGACAGGTGGGCGGCGCGCAGGACGCCGCCGAAGGCCGCCGCGAGCACGGCGGGCCGCAGGTCCTCGGCCGGGTCGACGCCCTCGCGCTCGGCGATGATCCCGATCAGCACCTGTTCCTGCTCGGTGACCCGGCGCAGGTGGGCGGCGAGCAGGGTGGGGGTGTCCTCGATCATCCGGATCAGTTCCAGCGCCGCCGTCACCGAGTGGGGGCCGGTGTCCCGGCCCGCGCCGCGCTCGCGCCAGGAGCCGACGATCGCGGCGCGCAGCGCCTGGAGCGGGGTCTCCCCGGCGGGGCGGGCCCGCAGCTGCTGGATGAAGTGGTCCTCGGCCTCGGCGAGGACGGCGAGGGCGACCTCGTCCTTGTTGGCGAAGTAGCGGAAGAAGGTGCGCTGGGAGATGTCGACGGCGCCGGCGATCTCGTCGACGGTGGTGCGGGCGAAGCCCTGGCCGAGGAAGAGCCGGTGGGCCGCCTCGATGAGGGCGTCCCGGGTGCGCTGCTTCTTCCGGGCGCGCAGTCCCTGCTCCTGGGCGGGGGCGGGGGGAGCGGGCTGAGCGGCCATGGCGGGGGCCTTCCGGACGGTGGGCGGGCGGGGGCTGTGGAGGCTACTGTAGCGATCTGACAAATGGCAGTCTGACGCATAAGTCAGAGTTTGCCGAATGTCACTGACTGACATAATCTGCTGCGGGTGGCGCCCCAGGGCCGGGCACTCGTGGGGACGGGTGGGCCGGGGCGCCACCTCCGTGTCCGCCCGATGTCAGCCCCCCGGAGGGCCCAGATGAGCCAGTCCCTCACCAAGAGCCCCTCGGCGGACGCGCCGCCGCCGGGCGCGTCACCCGGCCGCAGGAGCCTCCAGGGTCATCCCTGGCTGACCCTGCTCACCGTCGCCGTCGGCGTGATGATGGTCGCCCTGGACGGCACGATCGTCGCGATAGCCAACCCGGTCATCCAGGCCGACCTCGACGCCGCGCCCTCCGAGATCCAGTGGGTGACCAGCGGCTACCTGCTGGCCCTCGCGGTCTTCCTGATCACGGCCGGCAAGATCGGCGACCGGTTCGGCCACAAGAACACCTTCCTGGTCGGCGCGGTCGGCTTCGCCGTCACCTCGGCGGCGATCGGCTTCGCCGGGAACATCCAGACGGTGATCGTCTTCCGCGTCCTGCAAGGCCTGTTCGGCGCGCTGCTCCAGCCGGCCGCGCTCGGCCTGCTGCGCGGGGCCTTCCCGGCCGAGAAGCTCAACATGGCGATCGGCATCTGGGGCGGCGTCATCGGCGCCTCCACCGCGGCCGGCCCGATCGTCGGCGGCCTGCTGGTCGAGCACGTCAACTGGGAGTCGGTGTTCTTCATCAACATCCCGGTCGGCCTGATCGCGCTGGCCCTCGGTCTGTGGATCCTCCGGGACGTGCGGGCCGAGAAGGCCGCCAAGTCCTTCGACGTCCCCGGCATCGTGCTGCTCTCGGCGGCGATGTTCGCGCTGGTCTTCGGCATCATCAAGGCCCCCGAGTGGGGCTGGGGCGACCTCTCCACGGTGCTGTTCCTGGGCGGCGCGGTCGTGCTGATGACCGCCTTCGCGCTCTGGCAGCGGGTGGCCCGGGAGCCGCTGATCCCGCTCAGCCTGTTCCGTTCGCTGCCGCTGTCGGCCGGCACCCTGCTGATGGTGCTGATGGCCTTCTCGTTCTTCGGCGCGATCTTCTTCGTCACCTTCTACCTGCAGAACGTGCACGGCATGTCGCCGGTCCAGGCCGGCGTCCACCTGCTGCCGATGACCGGCATGATGATCATCGGATCGCCGGTGGCGGGGATCGCGATCGGCAAGCTGGGCCCGCGGATCCCGATCGTGGCCGGCATGCTGATCACCACCGCCGCGATGTTCGGCATGTCCACCCTGGACGCCGGCTCCGGCAACGGCGCGATGGCGCTCTGGTTCGTGCTGATGGGCCTGGGCATCAGCCCGGTCATGGTCGGCGCCACCGAGGTCATCGTCGGCAACGCGCCGCTGGAGCTCTCCGGTGTCGCCGGCGGTCTGCAGCAGTCCGCGATGCAGGTCGGCGGCAGCCTCGGCACCGCCGTGCTGGGCGCGCTGATGGCCGCCCGGGTCACCGACACGCTGCCCGGCAAGTGGGCCGACGCCGGCCTGCCGCCGGTGGACCCGGCGCAGGCCGAGGGCCTCAACCAGGCCGCCCAGCTCGGCTTCGCCCCGCCCGCCCCGGCGGGCACCCCGCAGCAGGTGGCCGACGCGATGGCCGGTGCCGTCCACGACTCCTTCGTCAGCGGCATGTCGCTGGCCTTCGCGGTCGCCTCGGTGGTCGCCTTCGGCGCCGCGCTGCTGGGGCTGCTGACCCGTCGCGGCACCACCGACGCCGGGCCCGCCGTCCACATCTGACGCCCCGCCGCCCCGCCGCCCGGCCCGCGGGCTCCGGACCTCCCCGGTCCGGGGCCCGCGGGCCGTCCGGCGTCAGGAGGTCGGGCAGTCCAGCGTCGGGTCGGTCTCGGCGGCGGCCCAGCACTGCTCGGCCCGCTGCCAGTACTCCTCGTCGGAGAGCGTCGCCGACGGCGTGGGGGAGGGCAGCACCTGGGTCGGCCCGAAGTGGCTGCCCCCGCCGGGCGCCGGGGAGGGCGGCGGCGCGGGGGCCGTCCTGGTGGGCTCGGGAGCCGGCGGCGCCGGGGTCCCGGTGGCCGTCGGCGCGCCGCCGCCGGCCGGGCCGGCGGCGGGCGGTGCGAGCGGGGAGGCGGGGACCGTCGGGCGGGCCGGGGCGACCGGCGTGGCCGGGGAGGTCGTCGGGGCCGTGGACGGCGGCACCTCGGCGGAGACCAGGCCGAGGGCCGGTCCCTTGCCGGGCGTGGTCCGGCCCCCGGGGGCGGCCGGCGCGGTCGGCTCGTGGCCGGACGACGGGGGCGCGGCCGGATCCCCGGCCGTCGCCGCCCCCGGCTCCTCGGGCGCGGCCGGTGCACCGGCGCCGCCGGGATCCCCGGGGTCGACGGGGCCGGAGGGGGCACCGGGGACGGCCGTGGCGCCGGGAGCGGGTGAGCCGCCCG
The DNA here is from genome assembly GCF_042884635.1 of Kitasatospora sp. NPDC058115. Classification (NCBI taxonomy): domain Bacteria; kingdom Bacillati; phylum Actinomycetota; class Actinomycetes; order Kitasatosporales; family Streptomycetaceae; genus Kitasatospora; species Kitasatospora sp. NPDC058115. The sequence continues at coordinate 125,745 of NZ_JBHVTL010000003.1, read as the reverse complement.
GGGCGGGCGCCGGTCCCGGCAGCAGGTCGGCCAGGCCCCGGTCCGGGGCGGCCGGCAGGGCCACCGCGGGCCCGCCGAGCTCCTCCGGAGCGGGCAGCAGCTGGGACAGCAGGGCGCCGGTCGTCACCCCGACCAGCAATGCCAGGGGGAAGGCCCCCGTCCTCGGTGCGCGCACGATACCGGCCCCCTCCCCTCGCCCCCTGGAAGGACACCTTAAGCGTGACTCTCGGGAAGGTTAAGAGGGAATTGGCGCCGACCTCGCTCAGGCCGCCGGTCGCAGCTCCACCAGCGGGACGACCCGGGTGGTTCGGGCGCGGAATTCGGCGAACAGCGGCTCGGCCTCGATCTGCCGGGCCCAGAGGCTCTCGTGCTCGGCCGGGTCGAGCGGCACGGCGTGCGCGGCGAAGGCGTCCGGGCCGAGCTCGACGGTGACCTCGGGGCTCTCGGCGAGGTTGCGGTACCAGGCCGGGTCGGCCGGTGCGCCGCCGTTCAGCGCGAAGACGATCACCCGCCCGCCGTCCCGCAGGTAGACCAGCGGGGTGGTGCGGGACTCGCCGCTGCGCCGGCCGCGGGTGGTGAGCAGCAGCAGGCTCCGGCCGGCGAAGTCGCCGCCGACCACGCCCCCGGTCGCCCGGAACTCGGCGATCACGGTGCGGTTGTCGTCGTTCCCGCCGTCGGCGGGCTGGGGGTGGGCGGCGTTCATCTCGGTGACCCTCCTCGGCGGTCCGGTTCGTCGGGACGAGCCTAGGAGCTGACACCGGTGTGAGGTTCAAGCGGCTGTGACCGGAGTCACAGCGGGGGAACGGCCGAGGGGCCGGTCCTCCCGCACGCGTCGGGAGGACCGGCCCCTCAGGACCACCGGCTACCGGCTCAGGCGTCGCCGCCCGCGGCGCCCGGGTCGGCCGCCGCCACGTCGAGCAGCTGGTAGCGGTCGATCGCGTCCTTCAGCGCGCTGCGCTCGATCTTGCCCTGCTTGGCCAGCTCGGTGAGCACGGCCAGCACGACGGACTGCGCGTCGATGTGGAAGAAGCGGCGGGCCGCACCACGGGTGTCGGCGAAGCCGAACCCGTCGGCGCCCAGCGACTGCCACTGACCCGGCACCCAGCGGGCGATCTGGTCCGGCACCGCGCGCATCCAGTCGGACACCGCGACGAACGGGCCCTCGGAGCCCTGGAGCTTGCTGGTCACGTACGGGACGCGCTGCTGCTCCTCGGGGTGCAGCAGGTTGAACTCCTCGGCCTCCACCGCGTCGCGGCGCAGCTCGTTCCAGGAGGTCGCGGACCAGACGTCGGCCTTGACGTTCCACTCCTCGGCCAGGATCCGCTGGGCCTCCAGGGCCCACGGCACGGCCACGCCGGAGGCGAGGATCTGCGCCGGGATCTGGCCCGCGGTGCCGGCCGCGTACTTGTGCAGACCCTTGAGGATGCCCTCGACGTCCACGTTCTCGGGCTCGGCCGGCATCTTGATCGGCTCGTTGTAGACGGTGAGGTAGTAGAACACGTCCTCGCCGGTCGGGTGCTCCTCGCTGGAGCCGTACATCCGCCGCAGGCCGTCCTGGACGATGTGGGCGATCTCGAAGCCGTACGCGGGGTCGTACGCGACGACGCCCGGGTTGGTCGAGGCCAGCAGGTGCGAGTGGCCGTCGGCGTGCTGCAGGCCCTCGCCGGTCAGCGTGGTGCGGCCGGCGGTGGCGCCGAGCACGAAGCCGCGGGCCAGCTGGTCGGCCATCTGCCAGAACTGGTCGCCGGTGCGCTGGAAGCCGAACATCGAGTAGAAGACGTACACCGGGATCAGCGGCTCGCCGTGGGTGGCGTAGGCCGAGCCCGCGGCGATCAGCGAGGCGGTGCAGCCGGCCTCGGAGATACCGTCGTGCAGCATCTGGCCGGTGGGCGACTCCTTGTACGCCAGCAGCAGATCGCGGTCGACCGACTCGTAGGTCTGGCCGAGCGGGTTGTAGATCTTCGCCGACGGGAACAGCGAGTCCATGCCGAAGGTGCGGTACTCGTCGGGCGCGATCGGCACGAAGCGGTTGCCGATGCCCTTGTCCCGCATGAGGTCCTTGAGCAGCCGGACGAACGCCATGGTGGTGGCGATGGTCTGGTTGCCGGAGCCCTTCTTGACCGCCTTGTAGGCGTCGTCGCCCGGGAGCTCCAGCCGGCGCGGCCGCACCTTGCGGGTCGGCACGTAGCCGCCCAGCTCCTGGCGGCGGTCGTGCATGTACTGGATCTCTTCCGAGTTGCGGCCCGGGTGGTAGTAGGGCGGGTAGCCCTCTTCGAGCTGCTTGTCGGTGATCGGCAGGTGGAGCCGGTCGCGGAAGCGCTTCAGGTCCTCGACCGTCAGCTTCTTCATCTGGTGCGTGGCGTTGCGGCCCTCGAAGTTGGGGCCCAGGGTCCAGCCCTTGACGGTCTGCGCCAGGATGACGGTCGGCTGGCCCTTGTGCTCGCGGGCCGCCTTGAACGCCGCGTAGATCTTGCGGTGGTCGTGGCCGCCGCGGCCCAGGTGCTGGATCTGCTGGTCGGTCATCGACTCGACCATCTTGCGCAGCCGCAGGTCGCCGCCGAAGAAGTTCTCGCGGATGTACGCGCCGGACTCGGTGGCGTAGGTCTGGAACTGGCCGTCCACCGTGGTGTTCAGCTTGTTCACCAGGACGCCGTCGCGGTCCTGCGCGAGCAGCGGGTCCCAGCTGCGGTCCCAGACCAGCTTGATCACGTTCCAGCCGGCGCCGCGGAACTGCGACTCCAGCTCCTGGATGATCTTGCCGTTGCCGCGGACCGGGCCGTCGAGGCGCTGCAGGTTGCAGTTGACCACGAAGGTCAGGTTGTCCAGGCCCTCGCGGGCGGCCAGGGACAGCTGGCCGAGCGACTCGGGCTCGTCCATCTCGCCGTCGCCGAGGAAGGCGTAGACCTGCGAGTCGGAGGTGTCCTTGATACCCCGGTGCTCCAGGTAGCGGTTCATCCGGGCCTGGTAGATCGCGCCGAGCGGGCCGAGGCCCATCGAGACGGTCGGGAACTCCCAGAAGTCCGGCATCAGCCGCGGGTGCGGGTAGCTGGAGAGGCCGTACGGCGCCTTCGACTTCTCCTGGCGGAAGGCGTCGAGCTGCTGCTCGGTGAGCCGGTCCAGCAGGAAGGCGCGGGCGTAGATGCCGGGGGAGGCGTGGCCCTGGAAGAAGATCTGGTCGCCGGACTCGCCCTCGGCGTCCTTGCCGCGGAAGAAGTAGTTGAAGCCGACGTCGTAGAGCGACGCCGAGGAGGCGAAGGTGGCGATGTGGCCACCCACGCCGATGCCCGGGCGCTGCGCCCGGGAGACCATCACCGCGGCGTTCCAGCGGGTCGCGTTGAGGATCTTGCGCTCGATCTCCTCGTTGCCGGGGAAGAACGGCTCGTCCTTGGTGGCGATGGTGTTGACGTAGTCCGTGCTGCGCATCTCGGGCACGGCGACACGCTTCTCGCGGGCGCGCTCGATCAGCCGCAGCATCAGGTAACGGGCACGCTCACGCCCCCGCTCGTCGATGGCCGCATCGAGCGACTCCAGCCATTCCGCGGTCTCCTCGGGATCGAAGTCCGGGACCTGACTCGGAAGGCCGCCAATGATGATCGGGTTGCGATCGGATCCGGAAGCCACGCTGTTCCTTCACTGTCGGTCGAAACTGAGGTGTGTCGCGCCGCCTCCATCGTGCTACCGCGCTCGGAGATCCGTCATCTCTACCGATCGGTAACCGCTCTCCCTGACAGAAGGAGCGGTCTGGTGATGTGCGATCCGGACAGCATCGTCCGGGCCGCGCACCCCCGGGTGTTACGAACAGAGGTGGTCCGACCTGGTTTCCCTTCCGTCCGATGGCGGACGGGTGGGGTGAGGGCCAACAGGAGACTCTACGCCCGCGCACGCGCGGACCCGAATGCCGTTCGCATCTCGGGCGTGCGTACGGCCTGTGGACCAGGACCACCCGAAGCATCCTTGTCCCATGCAGAGAAGGGCAAATCGGTGTGATTCCCGACACGTCGCCCGGCGTGTCCCGGCGCGACACGTCAACCTTTGGAGGGGATCGGGGGTCGGGTACTTGCGCGAACCGCCGCGCCCGTGTGGACTACGGCCACAGCCTCGGCATGGACGCCGAGCCGAATACTGGAGGTTATTCCCGTGAGCGCGACCGCGGACCCCGCGGACAAGTCCAACCCGGCGAACCGTCTCGGCTTCGAAGAGGGCCAGATCATCCAGGAGCTGGGGTACGACGAAGACACTGACCAGGACCTCCGCGAGGGCATCGAGGAGATCACCGGGACGGATCTCGTCGACGAGGACTACGACGACGTCGCCGACGCCGTCCTGCTGTGGCACCGCGACGACGACGGGGACCTCACCGACGCCCTCGTCGACGCCCTGGAGTACCTGGCGGAGGGCGGCCTGATCTGGCTGCTGACGCCCAAGACCGGCCGGGACGGCCACATCGAGGCCTCGGACATCGCCGACGCCGCGAAGACCGCCGGGCTCTCCCAGACCAGCTCGATCGCGATCGCCAAGGACTGGGCCGCGACCCGCCTGGCGACCAAGTCGACCGCCAAGCAGTCCAAGCGCTGAGCGCCGCCTGACGGGCCTCACCGGGCCCCGCCGGAGCATCCTCCGGCGGGGCCCGGTCGTTTTCGCGCCGGCCGCGTCCCGGCCGCGTCCCGGCCGCCCTGCCCGCCCGTGCGCCCTGCCCGTCCGTCCTGCCCGCCCGGCTCCGCCCCGTCCTGCCCGGCTCCGTCCCGTCCGGCTCCGCGGGCCGCCCCGGACGGCCGAACCGTTCGCCCAGGGCGAAAGCGGTGGTCCCGGACGGCGCAGCCCTCACTCGTCCGGCCCAGCCGGCCCCGGCGAATGCGAGGATGGCGCTCGCCGCGCCACCCGCGCGGCCCAGTCGCGTCGAGTGGGAAAGGTCCCCGCATGGCCATCGAGATCGGCACCGAGGCTCCGGACTTCGAGCTCAAGAACCAGCACGGCGAGCTGGTCCGGCTCTCCGACTTCCGGGGCGACAAGAACGTCGTCGTGGTCTTCTACCCGTTCGCGTTCACCGGCGTCTGCACGGGTGAGGTCTGCGCGATCCAGAAGGAGCTCCCGCGCCTGCAGAACGACGAGGTGCAGGTGCTCGGCGTCGCCAACGACTCGCCCTTCAGCCAGCGCGTCTTCGCCGAGCAGGAGGGCCTGGAGTTCCCGCTGCTCTCCGACTTCTGGCCGCACGGCGAGGTCTCCCGCGCCTACGGCGTCTTCGACGAGGAGAAGGGCTGCGCCGTGCGCGGCACCTTCGTGATCGACAAGGCCGGCGTGGTCCGCTGGAGCGTCGTGAACGGCCTGCCGGACGCCCGTGACGAGCAGGAGTACCTGGCCGCCCTCGGCGCGCTCTGAGCCGGGTCCGCGGGCGTCCGCGGACCTCGCCCCGCCCGCGTCGGGCCGGTTCCCCGGCGCGGACGGGAACCCCGCACTACGATCGGCTCGTTGGCTGGTCAGAGGCCCGGCACGGTTCGCCGTCGGAGTCTCGGACCGCACCACGGGGGCACCGAGGAGTGCCTCCCGAATCTTGGAGGACCAGTGGGTGTCAGCCTGAGCAAGGGCGGCAATGTCTCGCTCACCAAGGAAGCCCCCGGCCTGACCGCCGTGGTGGTCGGCCTCGGCTGGGACGTCCGCACCACCACGGGCACGGATTTCGACCTGGACGCCAGCGCCCTGCTCTGCAACACCGAGGGCAGGGTCGGCTCGGACGGCAACTTCGTCTTCTTCAACAACCTCAAGAGCCCCGACGGCTCGGTCGAGCACACCGGTGACAACCTCACCGGTGAGGGCGAGGGCGACGACGAGCAGATCAAGGTCAACCTGGCCACCGTGCCGGCCGACGTCCAGAAGATCGTCTTCCCGGTGTCCATCTACGACGCCGAGAACCGGTCCCAGAACTTCGGCCAGGTCCGCAACGCGTTCATCCGGGTGGTGAACCAGTCGGACAACAAGGAGCTGGCCCGGTACGACCTCACCGAGGACGCCTCCACCGAGACGGCGATGGTCTTCGGCGAGCTGTACCGCAACGGCGCCGAGTGGAAGTTCCGTGCGATCGGCCAGGGCTACGCCTCCGGCCTGCGCGGCATCGCCCAGGACTTCGGCGTCAACGTCTGAGTCGGGCGGGGCCGGTGACGGCCCGTGCAGCGGTACCAACGGCCGGGGCGGCCGCGGACGCGAGGGCGTCGGCGGCCGCCCCGGCCGTTCCGTCGTTCCCGGGCCACTGGAAGGATGTGAGTTCAGGAAAGTTCAGCCGGTCCCCGGGGGCCGGGCGGGGCCGCGGGGGAATAGACCTGAGATGCGCCCCGGGAGGCAAGGGAGGAAGGACGAACCATGAGTGTCACGCTCGCCAAGGGTGGCAACGTCTCGCTGACGAAGGCCGCGCCGAACCTGACGCAGGTGCAGATCGGTCTCGGCTGGGACGCCCGGTCCACCACCGGTGCGCCCTTCGATCTCGACGCCAGTGCGCTGCTCTGCTCGAACAACCGGGTCCTGGGGGACGAGTACTTCGTCTTCTACAACAACCTCAAGAGCCCCGAGGGCTCGGTCGAGCACACCGGTGACAACCTCACCGGTGACGGCGACGGCGACGACGAGGTGGTCCTGGTCAACCTGGACCTGGTGCCGGCGCAGGTCGACAAGGTCGTCTTCCCGGTGTCCATCTACGACGCCGAGAACCGGTCGCAGAACTTCGGTCAGGTCCGCAACGCGTACATCCGGGTGGTCAACTCGGTGGACGGCCAGGAGATCGCCCGCTACGACCTCACCGAGGACGCGTCCAGCGAGACCGCGATGATCTTCGGCGAGCTGTACCGGTACGCGGGCGAGTGGAAGTTCCGCGCGGTCGGCCAGGGCTACGCCTCGGGCCTGCGGGGCATTGCTCTCGATTTCGGCGTAAACGTACAGTAAAGGCCGCGATCGTCCCGATCGTCCCGCCATGAACCCGAAAGGTAACCAAGTCCCGTGTTCCTCCGCACATTCGGCTGGTCATTCGCGATCACCGTTCTCGGCCTGATCGCCGCCGGCCTGCTCTGGGGAGCCGAGGGATTCGGCATCGTGCTGATCCTCTCCATCCTGGAGATCTCCCTCTCGTTCGACAACGCGGTGGTCAACGCCACGGTGTTGAAGCGGATGAACCCGTACTGGCAGAAGATCTTCCTCACCGTCGGCGTGCTGATCGCCGTCTTCGGTATGCGGCTGATCTTCCCGCTGCTGGTCGTCGGCCTCACCGCGCACCTCAACCCGGCGACGGTCATCGACCTCGCGATCCACAGCGACAAGACGTACGAGGGCCTCACCTACGGCCAGTACCTGGAGCAGGCCAACCCGGCCATCGCCGCCTTCGGCGGTGTCTTCCTGCTGATGATCTTCCTCGACTTCATCTTCGAGGAGAAGGACTACAACTGGCTGGCCTGGATCGAGCGCCCGCTGGAGAAGGTCGGCAAGCTGGAGGCCTTCTCCACCGTCGTCGCCCTGGTCACCCTGCTGCTGGCGTCCAACTTCTTCGCCGGTGAGCACGCCGAGACGGTGCTCCTCGCCGGTGTCCTCGGCATCGTCACCTACCTCAGCGTCAACGGCCTCGCCTCGGTCTTCGAGTCGGGCCTGGAGGAGGAGGCCGAGAAGGAGGAGGAGGCCGCGAAGTCGGGCAAGTCGATCGTCCAGGTCGGCGGCAAGGCCGCGTTCTTCCTCTTCATGTACCTGGAGGTGCTGGACGCCTCGTTCTCCTTCGACGGCGTGGTCGGCGCGTTCGCGATCTCCAGCGACATCTTCCAGATCACCCTGGGCCTCGGCATCGGCGCGATGTACATCCGCTCGCTGACCGTCTTCCTGGTCCGCAAGGGCACCCTGGACGACTACGTCTACCTGGAGCACGGCGCCCACTACGCGATCGGCGCGCTGGCGGTGATCCTGCTGGTGGGCATCGAGTACCACATCCCGGAGATCGTCACCGGCCTGATCGGTGTCGCCTTCATCGGCCTCGCCCTCGGCTCGTCGATCCTGCGCAACCGGCGCGAGGGCACCGGCGGGGACGGCGACGGGGACCGGGAGCTGGTGGGCAGCGCCCAGTAGCCCGGCGGCACCCCTGCCACGACGCCGAACGGCCGTTCCTCCCGAGTGGGGAACGGCCGTTCGGCGTCGTACGGGGCGGATGCTCGGCCGAGTGCTCAGCCGAGCTGCTGCTCGATGGCGCGCAGCTTGCGCTCCAGCGAGTCCAGCTTGGGCATCGACAGGGTGTCGTCGTCCGGCGTCAGGTCGATGGTCGAGCTGCTGCGGTAGGACGACGCGGAGGCCGAGGAGGCCGAGGAGGAGGCGGTGGCGCCGCGCGGGCGGCGGCCGGTCTCCGGGGCCGGCGAGGCCGGTGCCGCGGCGGTGGTGGTGGTGAAGGCGTCCGCCTCGGCGGCTAGGGCAGGCTCCGTAGCGCTCGGGCCGTCTCCGGCGGCGGCGAGGGCGGGCACCTGGCGGCCGCCGCGGTTGCGGGAGAGCATGCCGCCGGACTGCCGGGAGATGGCCTTCAGCTCGGCGCGCTCGCGGCGGTCGGCACTGCGGGCGCGCACCTTGGCGTCCAGCTTGGCCTGGCGCTCCTCGCGCACCTCCTCGACCGCCTCGTCCAGGCTGCGGACGTTCTCCAGCAGCATCAGCGACCAGGCGGCGTAGGTCTCGCGGGGCGCGCGCAGCCAGCGGACGATGCGGATCTGCGGCAGCGGGCGGGGCACCAGGCCCTGCTCGCGCAGGGCGGCCTTGCGGGTCTGCTTCAGCGCGCGGTCGAACAGGATCGCGGCCGAGATCGACATGCCGGAGAAGAACTCCGGGGCGCCGTCGTGCGAGATGCCGCGCGGGGCGTGCACCCAGTTGAACCAGGCCGAGGCGATCGCGAAGACCCAGACCAGCAGGCGCGAGCCGAGCGCCGCGTCACCGTGGCTGGCCTCGCGCACGGCGAGCACCGAGCAGAACATCGCCGCGCCGTCCAGACCGAACGGCACCAGGTACTCCCAGCCGTTCGACAGGCCGAGGTTCTCCTTGCCGAAGCCGACCAGGCCGTGGAAGGAGAGCGCGGCCGCGACGCCGGCGCAGCAGAACAGCAGCACGTAGGAGGAGATCCCGTAGATCATCTCCTTGCGCCGGCGGCGCTCCTCGCTACGCTCCCAGGAGTCGCCGGAGTCCTGCTTCCGGTTGTTGTTCTTGAAGCGCAGCGTCGCCACCAGGATGGCGGTGAACAGCAGGGCTGCGCCGCCGATGACGGTCCAGACCAGCTGTATGGAGGTCAGGTTCATTGCGGGTCGGGCCTCGGGTTTCCGCAGGGGACAGGTCACAGTGCGACACGGTGGTCAGGATCCGTCCCCGGGACCGGGCCTGACGAAGCGTCGTGGTCGGACGGGTGGCCCGGCGCGCCCGGACAGGGGGGCGGGCGGGACACCTGTGCGGCTAGACGATATCGCGTCCGAAGTGGCCGCATGGTACGGGAGGTGAGCTTCGCCCCGCCAATCGACCCGCCGGTGTCCGGCCGGTGTCCGCGGGGCGGCGGTGGGTAGGGGAGTTCGGGTACCCGGCGGGCGGGTTGATGCCCGATCATGGAGCGGCGGACCGTCAGAGCGACTGGCGGGGCTGGGGGAGGACGGCATGGCCTCGATTTGGGAGTACCTGCGCGGCGAACGGAACACCCTCGACACGGGTGGCCAGTTCAAGGTCACCCTGACCAAGTCGTCCCCGCAGCACGCGATCACCGGGGCGGCGGCGACCACCGGCTACCTCTACGTCAACCTGCACTGGACCACCCGGACGGGGGCGGCGCGCCCCTCCCCCCGGGACGCCGTGCGACGGTTCTTCAGCCCGCGCATCCTCAGCCCGATGGAGCCGGACTCCTCCCAGAACGCGCAGGTCAACGTGGACCTCGACCTGGCCTGCATGTACGAGCTGGCGGACGGCAAGCGGGGGGTGGTGCAGCCGCTGGGCGGCTTCCTCGGGGACCTCCAGCACGCGCCCTACGTCAAGCTCAGCGGCGACGACCAGTACGGTGCGCCGTCCGGCGAGACGATGTACATCAACCTGGAGAAGAAGGACCAGTTCAAACGGCTGCTGGTGTTCGTGTACATCTACGACGGCACGCCCGCCTTCGAGCAGACCAACGCGGTGGTGACGATCGTGCCGCAGTCCGGGCCGCGGATCGAGGTCAAGCTGGAGGAGCGGGCCCCGGCGGCGCGGTCCTGCGCGGTGGTGCTGATCGAGAACACCGGGGACAACACGCTCACGGTGCGGCGCGAGGTGCGCTACGTGAACGGGTTCCAGTCGGACATCGACCGGCTGTACGGCTTCGGGATGCAGTGGCAGCGGGGGTACAAGCCGCAGTGAGCCCCGGCCCGGTCCCCCGGCCCGGGGGACCGGGCCGGGCGGCGGCTCAGCGGGGCTGGAACTGCGGGCCCTGTGGGGGCAGGGCGAACTCCTCGGCGGCGGGCGCCGGCTGCGGCGCCGGGAGCGCGGTGGTGGGCCGGGGGTAGCCGTAGCCGCCCTGCTGCGGGGCCTGCTGGGGTGCCTGCTGCTGGGGGTGGCCGTAGCCCTGGGCCGGTGCGGGCGCCGGGGGCTGCGGCTGGGGGTAGCCGTAGCCGCCCTGCTGCTGCGGGGCCTGCGGCGGGTAGCCGTAACCGCCCTGCTGCGGGTTCCGGGGCGCGGTGGCGGGCGGCGGGTAGCCGTAGCCGGGCCGGTGGGCCGGCGGCGCGCTCGGGGCCGGCGGGACGTTCGGCGGCACCGTGGGCGGGTTGAGCGGCGGCGGGGGCGTGTTGGCCGGGACACCGGCCGGGGCCGGGGCGGTCCGGGCGGCGGCCTGCGGCTGCGGGACGGCCGGGGCCAGGGTGAAGGTGCCCGGCTCGGGCCGGCCGGCCGGCCGGGGGTCGGGCAGCGCGGTCCGCGGGTCGGTGGCCGGCGCGGCGGGCGGCCCGGCGGGGGCCTGGGCGGACGGGGCGCCCGCGTCGCCCTCGTCCTCGACGGTGATGCCGAAGTCGGTGGCCAGCCCGATCAGCCCGGAGGCGTAGCCCTGGCCGACGGCCCGGAACTTCCAGGCCCCCGCCCGGCGGTAGAGCTCGCCCGCGACCAGCGCGGTGACCTCGTCCCCGTCGGCCATCGCGAACTCGGCCAGGGCCGGCGCCCCCTCGCCGGCCGCGGCGTCGAAGAGCTGCAGGCGCAGCCCGCCCACCGCGCGGAACGAGCCGCCCTCGGAGGAGCCGGCCAGCACCACCCGGTCGACGTCGGCCGGCAGCTTGCCGAGCTCGGCCTCGACGGTGTCGGTGATCTCGCCGCCGTCGGAGGTCTGCTGCTTGGGCAGGTGGCGCACCAGGCCGGAGGGGTGGCGCGGCTGGTTGTAGAAGACGAAGTCGGCATCCGAACGAACCTTGCCGCCCGGACCGAGCAGCAGGGCGGAGGCGTCCACGTCCGGCGCACCGGGCGTGGCGCTCCAGCGCAGCACGGCGCGGACCGCCGCCACCGGCAGTGCGATGTTGGCGCCCTTGGCCATCACGTGCGTCATAGCCGACCATCCTGCCTGTTCGCCACCCCTTCGGACAACGTGACCGGGGGAGGCGTCGGGGTGGGACTTTGCCAACGCTTGCGGTTTGTGAAGTGGAGGGTAACCTTCCGAGAATTCGCCATTGCGGAACCGGCGTGCGCCCGGAGCCGTCCGTACGATGGGCGGGCGGGAGGCGCCGGGGGCCGGTCGACGGTGACCGGCGGAACCGGGCCGGGAACCACCACGGCCGCCGCGCGGGTTGAACCGGGTGCAGCACCGGGGCGCGCCACCTGTCCCTCCCCGCCACCGCCGGAGCGGCGGCCGAACTCCTGAGGAGAGCACCTTGCGCCACTTCGGCCACCTCGCGGACGACGTCCGCGACCGGCTCTTTCTCGCGGCGCCGGGGGAGTTCGCCCCGGACGACGACCCGGCCGTGCTGGCGACCGCACTGGGCGCCACGCTCTACAGCCCGGCCACCCGGCCCACCCTGCGCGCGGACATCCGCAAGCAGGCCGCCCAGGGGGTCGTCTCGATGGTCCTCTGCCTGGAGGACGCCATCGCCGACCACGAGGTGCCGGACGCCGAGGCCAACCTGGTGGCCCGGCTCGGCGAGCTGTGGGCGGAGGTCACGGAGGGTGGCGGCACGGCCGGGGCCTCCACCGGTTGCACACAGGATCTTCCCCTCCTCTTCATCAGAGTGCGGACCGCCGCCCAGCTCACCGACCTCGCCGAGCGGCTCGGACCGGCGATCGGCGTGATCACCGGCTTCGTGCTGCCCAAGTTCACCGAGGAGACCGGCGGGGACTTCCTGGAGGCGCTCGCCGCGGCCGAGGCCGCCACCGGGCACCGGCTCTTCGCCATGCCCGTCCTGGAGTCGCCCGAGCTCGCTCACCTGGAGACCCGCCGCGAGCAGCTGTTCGGCATAGCCCGGCTGCTCGACAAGCACCGCGAGCGCGTCCTCGCCGTCCGCCTCGGCGTCACCGACCTGTGCTCCGCCTACGGCCTGCGCCGCTCGCCCGACCTCACCGCCTACGACGTCGCCCTGGTCGCCTCGGTGATCGGCGACGTGGTCAACGTGCTCGGCCGCGCCGACGGCACCGGCTTCACCGTCACCGGCCCGGTCTGGGAGTACTTCCCGGTCCAGGAGCGGATGTTCAAGCCGCAGCTGCGCCGCACCCCGTTCGCCGAGGCCGAGCCCTCCCGGGAGGCGGTCCGCCGGCGGATCATCGAGCACGACCTCGACGGGCTGATCCGCGAGATCGAACTCGACCGCGCCAACGGCCTGTTGGGCAAGACCTGCATCCACCCCAGCCATGTGCCCGCGGTGCACGCGCTCTCCGTCGTCACGCACGAGGAGTACAGCGACGCCCGGGACATCCTCCAGCAGGAGCGCGGCGGGGGCGGGGTGCTGCGCTCGGCGTACACCAACAAGATGAACGAGGCCAAGCCGCACCGGGCCTGGGCGGAGCGGGTGATGCTGCGCGCCGAGGTGTTCGGGGTGGCCCGCGAGGACGTCAGCTTCGCGGAGCTGCTGGCGGCCTGCCTCTGCCGCTGAGCCGCCGCGGGCCCCGTCTCTTCCGCCGCCTCCCTCCCCCCAGACCTTGCCCACCGCACCGCACCACCGAAAGCAGGACCCCTTCGTGACAGCAGCAGAGCAGCAGCGCCCCGGAGCGCACGAGCGCACCGGGACGCAGGAGCGCCCCGGGACGGGGGAGTGGACCGGCCGCTGGGTGGCCGAGCGGGCCGGCGTCGCGCTGACCGGCTCCGAGCGCCTCCCCGAACTGGTCGGCCTCGCCCTGCGGGAGAACCGCAAGCGTGCCCACCTGCTGGTCTCCACCGTGCTCGGCAAGCACGTCCCGCAGCGCCCCGCCGTGGTGCACGGCGCCGGTCTCGAACTCGGCCGCCTGGTCCGCGAGCTGCTCGCCCCGCTCGGCGGGCAGGCCCTGTCCGGCGCCGTCGTGCTCGGTTACGCGGAGACCGCCACCGGCCTCGGCCACAGCGTCGCCGATGGCCTGGACGCCCCCTACCTGCACTCCACCCGCCGCCCGGTGCCCGGGATCGCCCCGCTCGGCGGTTTCGAGGAGGAGCACTCGCACGCCACCTCCCACCTGCTGCTGCCCACCGACCCCGGGCTGCTGGCCGGCGACGGGCCGCTCGTCCTGGTGGACGACGAGTTCTCCACCGGCACCACCGTGCTCAACACCATCCGCGCCCTGCACGCCCGCCACCCGCGCGAGCACTACGTGGTGGTCGCCCTGGTCGACCTGCGCGGCGCCGCCGACCGGCAGCGGCTCGCCGACACCGCCGCCGAACTCGGCGTCCGGCTGGATCTGGTGGCGCTGGCCGAGGGCGGCGTCGAGCTGCCCGCGGACATCCTCGACCGGGCCGGGCGGCTGATCGCCGAGGCCGGGCCGGCCCCCGAGCCGCCGGCCGGCCCGGAGGCGCCGCTGGTGCGCGTCGACCTGGACTGGCCGCAGGGGCTGCCCGACGGCGGACGGCACGGCTTCACCCCGGAGCACCGGGCACGGCTGGAGGCGGCGCTGCCGGCGCTGGCCGGGCAGCTGGCGGAGGCGATCGGCGAGGGCGCCGGGGGTGGCGCTGCCGACGTGGACGGGGACGACCGCGTCGGCGCGGGTGACGGCGTCGACGGGGGTGACCGCGTCGACGGGAGTGACGGCGTCGACGGGAGTGACGGCGGGCGGGTGCTGGTGCTCGGCTTCGAGGAGCTGATGTACGCGCCGCTGCGGCTCGCCGGCGCCCTCGCCGAACGGCTCCCCGGCGGCGCCGACCGCGTCCACAGCTCGACCACCACCCGCTCGCCCGTCCTCGCGGTCGACCACCCCGGCTACGCCATCCGCACCCGGCTGTCCTTCCCCGCCCACGACGACCCGGCCGACGACTCCTCGCGCGAGCGCTACGCCTACAACGTCGCCCCCGGCGCCGACCCGGCCCGCCGCTTCGCCACCGTGGTCCTGGTGGTCGACGACGTCGCCGACACCCCGGCCCTGCACCGGGGCGAGCGGGCCCTGCTCGGCCGGCTGCGGCAGGTCACCGACCGGGTGGTGCTCGCCGTGCTGCCGTCCCACCGGCCCGCCGCCGCGCAGTCGGAGCCGGAGCCGCAGTCGCGGCCGCAGCTGCAGCCTCAGCGGACGCCCGGCTCGCAGCCGCTGCCGGCTCCGCTGCACGGCCCGGCGTTCTCCTCCTACCGCGCCGACGAGGTGTCCTGGCTGCTCAAGGACCTCTCCGGCGTCGCCCTGGAGGCGCCCACCGAGGAGCGCGAGGAGGCCGTGCAGAACGGCGGCGCCCACTACGCCGAGTCGCTGCCGGTCGAGTACCAGCCGAGCCCCGAGTACCAGGAGCTGTTCCACCAGGCCCTGCGGGCCTCCGCCCGGCGGATCGCGCTCGCCGTCGGCACCGTCGCCGAGACCCTGCTGCGCGAACGCGGCCCCGGCCTGGTGCTCGCCTCGCTGGCCCGGGCCGGCACGCCCGTCGGCATCCTGATCCGCCGCTGGCTCGCCGCCGGGCACGGCGTCGACGCCCCGCACTACGCCGTCTCCATCGTCCGCGGCCGCGGCATCGACCCGGTCGCCCTGCGCTACCTGGACGCCCACCACCGGGCTGCCGACGTCGTGTTCGTCGACGGCTGGACCGGCAAGGGCGCGATCACCCGGGAACTCGCCGAGGCGCTCGCCGGCACCGGCTTCGACCCCGGCCTCGCCGTCCTCGCCGACCCCGGCCGCTGCGTGTCCACCTTCGGCACCCGGGACGACTTCCTGATCCCCTCCGCCTGCCTCAACTCGACCGTCTCCGGCCTGGTCTCGCGCACCGTGCTGCGCGCCGGCCTGATCGGCCCGGACGACTTCCACGGCGCCAAGCACTACACCGAGCTGGCCGGCGCCGACGTCTCCGGCGCCTTCCTGGACACCGTCGCCGACCACTTCGCGGACGTCCGGGCCGAGGCCGTCGCGGCCGCCGGGCGCTTCCTCGCCCCCGAGCACGCCGCCGAGCGCACCCCCGACTGGGCCGGCTGGGCCGCCGTCGAGCGGATCAGCACCGAGTTCGGCATCGACGACGTCAACCTGGTCAAGCCCGGCGTCGGTGAGACCACCCGGGTCATGCTGCGCCGCGTCCCCTGGCGGGTGCTGGCCCGGCGCGGCGCGGGCGCCGACCTCGACCACGTCCGGCTGCTCGCCGCCCAGCGGGGGGTCCCGGTCGAGGAGGTGGACGACCTGCCGTACTCCTGCGTCGGCCTCATCCACCCCCGCTACACCCGGGGGGCGACCGGCGCCTCGGGCACGGCCGTCCTGGTGAAGGAGTCCTGAGCCCCGATGACTGGTTACCTGAGCGGCGGCATGAACGGCGGTGGCGTGGACCGCTACGTCGTCGCGAGCGACCTCGACCGCACCCTGATCTACTCCAACCGCGCCCTCGCCCTCGACGTGCCGGACCCGCTCGCGCCGCGCCTGCTCTCCGTCGAGGTGCACGACGGCAAGGCGCTCTCGTTCATGACCGAGCAGGCCGCCGGACTGCTCGTCGAACTCGCCCGCGAGGCCGTGCTCGTCCCCGCCACCACCCGCACCCGGGCCCAGTACGAGCGGGTCAACCTGCCCGGCCCGACGCCCGGCTGGGTCCCGCCGTACGCCATCTGCGCCAACGGCGGGCGGCTGCTCGTCGACGGCGTGCCGGACGCCGACTGGCAGGACGAGATGGCCGCCCGGCTGGCCGGCGGCGCGGCGCCGCTGGCCGAAGTGGTCGAGCACCTGGCGCTCTGCGCCGACCCCGAGTGGACCCACAAGCGGCGGGTCGCCGACGAGCTGTTCGCCTACCTGGTCGTCGAGCGGGCCGAACTGCCGAAGGGCTGGCTCGCCGAGCTCACCGGCTGGTGCGCCGAACGCGGCTGGACCGTCTCGCTCCAGGGACGCAAGGTGTACGCGGTGCCGGCCCCGCTCAGCAAGAGCGCGGCCCTGGCCGAGGTCGTACGACGGGTGGGCGGGGCCACCGTGCTCTCCGCCGGGGACTCGCTGCTCGACGCCGACCTGCTGCGCGCCGCCGACGCCGCCTGGCGGCCCGGCCACGGCGAACTGGCCGACACCGGGTGGACGGCGCCCGGCGTCACCGCGCTCGACGAGGTGGGCGTGGCGGCGGGCGAGGAGATCGTCCGCCGCTTCCTGGCCCGGGTGCGCGGCGGGGCCGTCGAGCCCGAGCCCGCCGACGTCGCGGTCTCCTAGCCGCAGCAACCGCCGCCGCAGCAGCCCCCGCCGCCACCGCCGCCACCGGCCGACGGGGCCTGCTGCGGCGCGCCGCCGGCGGAGGCCGCACCGGTGACGGCGACGGTCGACAGCAGCTTCACGGTGTCCTGGTGGCCCTGCGGGCAGACGGCGGGGTCGTTGGCCTGCGCCATCGGACGGCGGAGCTCGAAGGTGGCGCCACAGGCGCGGCAGCGGAAGTCGTAACGAGGCATGTCCGCCAGCGTATCCGGGCCACCGCCCGCTGTCGCCGGTCCCGCTGCCCGGCTGCCCGCGCGCCCGGCTGCCCGCTTGCCCGGCTGCCCGCTTGCCGGACCGCCGGCCGCTACCGCACTCCACCGCCCAGCTCGGCGCGGATCAGCTCCACCACGTCCGCCGCCGTCTCCCGCACCGCGGCCAGCTCGGTCAGGAACCGCCAGTAGTCCGGGTGCCGGCCGGCCGCCTCCAGCTCCGCCACCGCCCGGTCCAACCGGGCCACCGCCGCGTCCAGCGGCCCGGCGTGCCGCGGATCCGGCGCGTGCCGCCCGGCCATCGCGAGCCGCTGGGCGTCCCGCAGGGCGAACCGGGCCCGCTCGACCTCCTTGTGCGGGTCGATCTGCACCTCGTTCAGCTGCCGCAGCCGGTCGTTCACCGCGACCACCGCACCGTCCGCCGTGTCCAGCAGCGCGCGTACCGTGCCCAGCGCGCCCGTGGCGTCCGCCCAGCGCTGCTCGTCCCGGGCCCGGGCGGCCTCGGCGAGCTTGCCCTCGGCGGCCCGCCCGGTCTCCGCGACCTGGTCCGGCACCCGCTGGAGGTCCTGCCAGCACGCGACGGCGAACCGCCGGCGCAGCTCGCTCAGCGCCGGCTCCACCGTCCCGGCCTTGGTCTCCAGCGCCTGGATCCTGGTCCGCAGACTGGCCACCCGCCGGTCGATCTCCCGGGCCCGCTCCGGCAGCTGCCCCGCCTCCGCGGCGATCGCCTCCGCGCGCTCGCGCACCCGGTCCGCGCGCTCCAGCGTGCCCGGCACCCCGTGCTGCGCCACGCCCTCGTTCAGCCGCCCCAGCTCCGGCGCCAGCTCGGCCAGCCGGGCCGCCAGCTCGTCCGCCCGCAGCCCCGCGCCGCGCGCCGCGTCCAGCGCGTTGCTGGCCCCCAGCAGCGCCCGCTTGGCCTGGTCGATCGCCGGCGTCACCCGCATCAGCTGCTGCTCGGCGCGCTCCAGCGTCGGCTGCAGCTTGCGCAGGAAGTCGTTCAGCTCCGCGAGCGCCGACCCGAGCTGCCCCTTCACGTCGTCCAGCTGGTGCTTCGCCCGGGCCGCCGTCCCCGACTCCAGGTCCTCCGCGTCCAGGTCGTGCGCGTCGAGGGCGGTCAGGTAGTTCACGGTCACCTGGTCGACCCGGCCGGAGATCGCCTCGAAGTCCGCCACCGCCCGCCGGGCCGTCGCACTGTCCCCGGCGGAGCGCACCGTCTCCACCGCCAGCCGCACCTCGCGCTGCGTGGAGTCCACGTCGTAGAACGCCTGCTGCGCCGCGTCCCGCGCCGCCCGGGCGTCCGCCCGCATCCCGTCCCCGCCGCGCCGCCCCCACCAGCCCCCGCCGGCCCCGAACGACGCCGCCCCCGCGGCCCCCAGCGCACCCGCGACGACCAGCGGCAGCACCAGCGCCTCGGCCACTCCACTCCCCGGCCACCGCCTCCCCCGCCCGCCTCCGCCGGCCACCCTCACTGCGCGCTCCCTGGTTCCGACCGCTGATCCACCGCCCATTCTTCCCGATCACCCCACCCCACCGGCACCCCACCCGCCCCACCCCCCGACCACCTGCACCACACCACCCCCCGGACCAGGTACCCTAAGCATTCGTCGTGCGCCCGAACCGGGCCCGCACGACCGGGGGCGCGTAGCTCAGCGGTAGAGCGCTGCTCTTACAAAGCAGATGTCGGCGGTTCGAAACCGTCCGCGCCCACAGATGAGAAGGGCCAGTTCGGAGGCACCACCCTCCCGAACTGGCCCTTGATCGTTTTCGGGCCGCTGGGTGCCCGGTCTGGCTATCGGGTTGCCGATACTTCGGCCTCTCGGCCGGTGCAGCGCAGCCACTCGGTGTAACGCCACCGGAGAGCCTCTGGGTGTGGCAGGCGGTCCAGGGTGAGCTTTGGGTGCGCGATGCCCATGGCTTCCAGGCTCGGGCCGCCGGGGCGCGGTTCGACGGTCAGGGTGTCGGGGTTGATGGCGAAGAGGTGAGCGTCGAAGGCCCTGTGGAGCGCGGCATTCATCGGTAGGCCGTTGCGGGCGTCCGAGGTGCCGCCGTCAGCGTCGCCCCGGAAGTGCGCTGCCTCGATCATCTGGGGGATCGTGATTCCTGAGAGCGGGCAGCGTGGACCGTAGCGCTGGAACACTTCGAGTTTGAACCGCGCCTGGTCCGGTCGTGTGACCACGGTCCCGTTCCGTCGGCGGCGCCTGTTGCCTTCGAGCTGGAACGGCTGCTCTTCCGAGCGGTCGTGGTCGAGGACTTGCGCGGGCGGGGTTTCACCGAACTTGACCAGGAACAGGCTGCTGTCATCCTCCCAGCCCTCGACCCAGGCAAGGTGTACGCCTCGGAGGTTGCCATGTTCGGTGATCACAAACAGCGGAAGTCGGAGCGTTGTGGCGCAGGTTCCGCCACACAGCCAGGCGCCACTCGCGCTCTGCGTCTACGGTCTCCGTGTGGCTGTTGAGGACCGTGAACCCCATGGCGCGCAGCACGGGGTTCGTGGATGCTTCGCCACCATGGAACCGGTCGTTCGGCAACGGGCCGCTGGCCCCGTGCTGGTAGCCGAAGGCGACGCCGGCGATCGCCTTGGCGTCGTACAGCAGGTCAGCGTGGCTGAGGTAGTACTGCGTGGAGGAGCCGAACCCGTGTTTGTTGCGGAAGGCCTGCCCACCCAAGTCGTTGTACTCGGCGAGTGCCCTTTCCACCGCGGTGGCACTCGTGAGGTCCCTGATTCCCATGGCCCACCCTTACGTCTCGACGTGCAACGCGAGCCTTCTAACTTCACATCTCGGAGATCAGTTCCCCCGTCGAGTGTGAGGCGGGACTCAGGCGCGGACCAGGGGCCGGTGTGCGGGCCGGGCGATTCGCTGGAGGACTGCCCGTTCCACTCGTGTGCTGGAACGGGCAGTGCGGGGTGATCAGTTGCGGGTGCCAGCGGTGACGAGGGGGAGGTTGGGGTCGGTGCTGAGATAGGCTCCGTCCTGGGGCCAGATGACGGTGCAGCCCTGGCTCTCCGCGAGAACGAGAAGGTCGGCGCGAGGCTTGCTCGGTACCAGAATGGCCTTGGTGGTGCCGGCGGGCAGGAAACGTATGTAGTCGGCGAGTTGGCCGATGGCCATGCGGACGGCCTCGCGGGTCACGCTGCCCTTGGCTTCCACGAGGAGGTCGAGGTCCGCGGCGTACAGGTCGGTGAAGAGGGGACGGGTCTCGCCGGCGGGCAGGATCTGCTGTCGGACGACCTCGTGCTGCTTGGCCCGCAGGAAGTCGCTGAAGGCGGTCAGGAGTTTGCCTTCCTTGCGTTCGGCCTCGTAGGGCTCCCGGTTCGGGTCGACGAAGGACTTCTCGGTCACCTGTTGTTCCACCGGCAGTGTCTTCACGGCCTCCGGCTTGGCCTTGAGCAGGCGGCCGAGTCGAGTGGTGGGGGCTTGCGGCTCGGTGTCGACGGCACGCAGTCGGAAGACGATGACCTTCCGCAGCGGGCCGTTGTCGGTCTCCGGTGCGTCGGCTTCGTACCAGGGAAGGTCTTCGTCGATCTCGAACTCACCACGGTAGGTGACGACTCCACGGGCACCGTCGAAGACCCTCAGGGCTCGGCCGTCCCTCCGGTGGTGGAGGATGCTGGCGTTGCCGGAGATCATCCGCTGGTCGCCGCGCTGTCCCTCGCCGCTGTAGTGGAAGAGCCCGTCGATCCAGTCGTCGTAGTAGCCGTGCTTCTCTCCGGCCGCCTGCTCGGTGAAGATCATGACATTGGGGCTCTTGGCGGACGGGCCGATCCCGCCCTGGGTCCGCCCTCCGTACGTGGTGTGGAGCGTCTTCCGCTCGATCTGGTCGCCGGGCTTGAGGTCCCACTCGGCTGGTGGCGTGATCGCGGACATGAGGCTCCTGAAGAGGCAAGGGTCTTCGAGGAATCTAGTAGGACTAGATGCTTAATGGGTACCGATTTTGATCTCGGATTCGGGTCGGTCGGGGGCAGGCGCGTTGCTGGCCGAGCTTCCCCTGCTCTCTCCCACCCGGTGCCGCCGGAGTTGTGGCGCTGCGCCCGTCCAGGGGCGGGGCGGCGGTGTGGGGGTGGTGGGCGGTGGGTCGCCGGGGTGGCGGCGCTCGGGGGGCGGGGGGTGGTGGGGTGTGTTTGTGTGGGCGCTAACCGTTTGGGAGAGGTGAGCCTCCGTGACCATGCCGCCGTTCGGGTCGAGCGACCCATTCTCCGATCTGCTCAGCCGGTTCTTCGGGATGAGCCCGATGGCGTCGCCGCCCGCCGTGCAGCGGGTGCCGATCGGGCGGCTGCTCAGCGAGTCGGCCCAGGAGTTACTGGCCTCGGCGGCCCAGCGGGCGGCCGAGGACGGGAGCAGTGATCTCGACACCGCGCACCTGGTGTGGGCGGCCACCCGGGTGGAGCCGGCGCGCCGGATGCTGGAGCGGGCCGGGATCGATCCGGACCGGCTGGCGGGTGATCTGGACAAGGTCCTGCCGGCCGGGGACGGGAGCGGGGTGCCGGCGGCCGACGGGCGGCCCGCGCTGACGCCGGCCGCCAAACGGGCGCTGCTGGCCGCGCACGCCCGGTCGCAGGGGGCCGGGGCCTCGTACATCGGGCCGGAGCACATCCTCGGCGCGCTGCTGGAGGAGGAGCGGTCGGGGGCCGGTGCGGCGCTGCGCAACGTCGCGCCCTCGCAGGAGGCGTTGCGCACGGTGCTGGACGGGCGCGGGACGGGCGGGGAGCGGAGCGGGGCCGGGCCGAGCCAGACGCCCACCCTGGACGAGTACGGGCGCGACCTCACCGAGGAGGCCCGGGCGGGCCGGCTGGACCCGGTGGTGGGCCGCGCCGCGGAGATCGAGCAGACCGTCGAGATCCTCTCCCGCCGCACCAAGAACAACCCGGTGCTGATCGGCGAGCCGGGGGTCGGGAAGACGGCGATCGTGGAGGGCCTGGCGCAGCGGATCGTCTCCGGTGACGTGCCGCAGAGCCTCAAGGAGAAGCGGGTCGTCACGCTGGACCTCACCGCGCTGGTGGCCGGCTCCAAGTACCGGGGCGAGTTCGAGGAGCGGCTGAAGAGCGTGATCGACGAGGTCACGGCGGCCGAGCAGAGCGTGATCCTGTTCCTCGACGAGCTGCACACCGTGGTCGGCGCGGGCAGCGGCGGCGAGGGTTCGATGGACGCGGGCAACATCCTCAAGCCGGCGCTGGCCCGCGGCGAGCTGAGCGTGGTCGGCGCGACCACCCTGGACGAGTACCGCAAGCACATCGAGAAGGACGCCGCGCTGGAGCGCCGCTTCCAGCCGGTGCTGGTGCCGGAGCCGAGCGTCGAGGAGACGGTCGAGATCCTGCACGGTCTGCGCGACGCCTACGAGGCGCACCACCAGGTGCGGTTCACCGACGAGGCGCTGGACGCGGCCGCGAGCCTGTCCGACCGCTACGTCAGCGACCGCTTCCTGCCGGACAAGGCGATCGACCTGCTGGACCAGGCCGGTGCCCGGGTGCGGCTGCGCAGCTTGAGCGGTTCGACGGTCGCGATGCCGGTCCAGGACCGCATCACCAAGCTGCGCCGCGAGCTGGAGGAGGCGGTGGCGGACGAGGAGTTCGTCCGGGCCGCCAACCTGAAGACCGAGCTGCGGCAGACCGAGGACGAGCTGGCCGCGATCGCCGAGTCGCGCGAGGAGGTCGTGGCGGTCACCGCGGACGACATCGCCCAGGTGCTCTCCGGCCGCACCGGCATCCCGGTCGCCGAGCTGAACGCGACCGAGCGGGAGCGGCTGCTGAGGCTGGAGGAGCACCTGCACGAGAAGGTGATCGGCCAGGACCAGGCGGTCACCGCGGTCGCCCAGGCGGTGCGCCGGGGCCGGGCGGGGATGGGCGATCCGGACCGGCCGACCGGCTCGTTCCTGTTCCTCGGCCCGACCGGCGTCGGCAAGACCGAGCTGGCGAAGGCGCTGGCCGCGCTGCTGTTCGGCGACCCGGACCGGATGATCCGCTTCGACATGAGCGAGTTCCAGGAGAAGCACACCGTCTCCCGGCTGGTCGGCTCGCCGCCCGGGTACGTCGGCTACGACGAGGCGGGCCAGCTCACCGAGGCGGTGCGCCGCAAGCCGTACAGCGTGCTGCTCTTCGACGAGGTGGAGAAGGCCCACCCGGACGTCTTCAATCTGCTGCTCCAGGTGCTGGACGACGGCCGGCTGACGGACGCCCAGGGCCGGACGGTCGACTTCCGCAACACCGTGGTGATCATGACGAGCAACATCGGCTCGCAGCGGATCCTCGATCACGCGGGCGACGTGGACGAGATCCGGGACGACCTGATGCGGGACCTGCGGGGGCAGTTCCGGCCGGAGTTCCTCAACCGGATCGACGAGGTGATCGTCTTCCACGCGCTCACCCGCAAGGACCTGCTCCAGGTGGTGGACCTGCTGCTGGACCGCTCCCGGCGCCGGCTCAGGGCCCAGGGCGTCGCGCTGGAGGTGACGGAGGGGGCGAAGGAGTGGCTGGTGAACCGCGGCTACCAGCCGGAGTTCGGGGCCCGGCCGCTGCGGCGGACGATCCAGCAGGAGCTGGACAACCGCATCTCCAACCTGCTGCTGGACGGCACCGTGCAGGAGGGGGACACGCTGGTGGCGGAGGTGTCGGACGGTGAGCTGAGGGTCGTGCCGACGCGGCCCGAGGACGAGAAGAAGGGGGAGCAGGGGGAGCAGGGGGAGCAGGGGGAGTAGGGCGGGGACGACGGGCGGCGCGCCCGGGGCCGCGCCCCCCCCCCCCCCCCCCCCCGGCCGAAGGCCCCGGGGCACACATCCCCCCACCCGCGGGCCCGCAACCCGCGCGTT
>NZ_JBHVTL010000003.1:0-101946 GCF_042884635.1 Kitasatospora sp. NPDC058115 | reverse complement strand
GGGGGGGGGGGGGGGGGGGCGCGGCCCCGGGCGCGCCGCCCGTCGTCCGTCAGGCGCCGGGGAAGACCTCGCGCAGCAGCGGGTCCGGCACGCCGCGCTTGCCCCACTCGCGCGGGTAGCCGAGCGACACCTCCTCGAACGGGACGCCGTCGTAGCTGGTGCGCCGGGGGATGTGCAGATGCCCGTAGATCATCGTGGCGGTGTTGAACCGGCGGTGCCAGTCCGCGGTCAGCTCGGTGCCGCACCACTGGGCGAACTCGGGGTACCAGAGGATCTCGGTGGGCTGCCGGACCAGCGGGTAGTGGTTGACCAGCACCAGCGGGAGCCCGGGGTCGTGTTCGGCGAGCCGCTTCTCGGTCAGCCGGACGCGTTCGCGGCACCAGGAGTCGCGGTCCGGGTACGGGTCCGGGTGGAGGAAGCGCTCGTCGGCGCAGACCACCCCGGAGTCGTAGGCGGCGGCCAGTGACTCCTCCTTGGTGGTGGTGCCGGGGGCCCGGAAGGAGTAGTCGTACAGCAGGAACAGCGGGGCGACCGCGACCGGGCCGCCCGCGCCGGTCCACACGGGGTACGGGTCCTCGGGGGTGACCACGCCGAACTCCCGGCAGATGCCCAGCAGGTGCTCGTAGCGTTCGACGCCGCGCAGCTGGACCGGGTCGCTGGGGTGGGTCCACAGCTCGTGGTTGCCGGGGGCCCAGATGACCTTGGCGAAGCGCTCGGCGAGCAGGCCCAGGGCCCAGCGGATGGTGGTGGTGGACTCCGCCACGTCACCGGCCACGATCAGCCAGTCCTCGGGCGAGCCGGGCCGCACCTGTTCGAGGAGGTCGCGGTTCTGCTGGTAGGAGACGTGCAGGTCGCTCACGGCGAGCAGCCGGCCGCCGGTCCCTCCCCGTCGCGTGCCGTCCGCGTGGTTGTCACCGGCCATGTGAGCCCCCCAGGTGGTCGTCCCTGTCGTCCCGGCCACAGTACCGGGGCCGTCGCGGGGGCGTGCGGGAGTCGCGGGGGCGTGCGGGAGCCGGTCGGCCGGAACACGGTGTCCGGAACCCGGTCCGGTGCCGGATCCCTTGACAGGGCGTCATGTCCGCGCCAGTTTTGGGGCACCCCCACACCGAGAGGTCTCTCATGAAGAAGCCGCTCATAGGCATGCTGGCCGCGCTCCTGACCGCCGGGGCGACCGCCCTCGCCGGAGCCCCGGCCGCGACGGCCGCGCCCGCCCCCGCGATCGCCGCCCCCGCGATCGCCGCGCCCGCCGCCGCGATATCCGCGCCCGTCGGTGCCGAGTCGGCGCAGGCCGGCAAGGTCGCCGCCGTCACCTTCGCCGGCACCGTGGCCCTCAGCAACTGTTCCGGCTCGCTCGTCCGGTTCCCCGCCTCCACCGCCAACGACCCGGCGCTGGTGCTCTCCAACGGCCACTGCCTGGAGGCCGGGATGCCCGGCCCCGGCCAGGTGGTCGTCAACCAGGCCTCCAGCCGCACCTTCACGCTGCTGAACGCGAGCGGCGGTTCGGCCGGCACCCTGCGCGCCACCAAGTTGGTCTACGGCACCATGACCGACACCGACGTGTCGATCTACCAGCTGAACACCACCTACGCGGCCATCCAGTCGAGCTACGGCATCGCCCCGCTGACCGTCGCGGCCACCCACCCCGTCCAGGGCACCTCGATCAGGGTCGTCTCCGGGTACTGGAAGCGGATCTACTCCTGCTCGGCCGACGGCTTCGCCTACCGGCTCAAGGAAGCGGACTGGACCTTCAAGGACTCCCTCCGCTACACCTCCGGCTGCAACGTCATCGGCGGCACCTCCGGCTCGCCGGTCGTCGACGCCACCAGCGGCCAGGTCGTGGCGGTGAACAACACCATCAACGAGAGCGGCCAGCGCTGCACCCTGAACAACCCGTGCGAGGTGGACCAGAACGGCACGGTGACGGTCCGCCGGGGCATCGGCTACGCCCAGGAGACGTACCTCATCCCCGCCTGCTTCAGCACCGGCAACAGGCTCGACCTGACCAAGGCCGGCTGCACCCTGCCGCGCCCCTGACCAGCACTTTCGCCCCGATGGGCCATCCGCGACCGGCGGGTGGCCCATTCGGCCGTCTACCGGACGGCCGGTCCGCCCGGCGGCCGACCACCGGCTGCCGGAGAGTAGTACGGACCACGGCACCACCCAGTTCCGTTGACCCGATGGAGAGTTGATGACCACCACGATGAGAAGGCTGCTGGTCGCCGTTCTGCTGATACCGCTGCTCGGCCTCGGCCTGGCCCCGACGGCCCTCGCCGCCGGGACCGACGCCCCCGGCGCCGCCACGGCCGCCCGCCCCGGCTCGCCCGCCGACGACCCGTCGGCCGACGTGAAGGCCCGGCTGGCGGCGCTCCCCGGCATGACGGTCACCGAGGAGCAGTCCACCACCACCGGCCACCGCTTCTTCCTGCTGACCTACACCCAGCCGGTCGACCACAACCGCCCCTGGCTGGGCACCTTCCAGCAGCGCCTCAGCGTGCTGCACCGCGGCTACGACCGGCCGACCGTCTTCTTCACCAACGGCTACACGCTGCGCACCGCGCCGACCCGCACCGAGCCGACCCGGCTGGTCGACGGCAACCAGGTCTCCATCGAGTACCGCTACTTCACGCCCTCCCGGCCCGCCCCCGCCGACTGGTCCAAGGCCGGCATCGAGCAGGCGGCCACCGACGCACACCGGCTGATCACCGCGCTGAAGCGGATCTACCGGGAGGAGTGGCTCTCCACCGGCGGCTCCAAGGGCGGCATGTCCTCCACCTACCACCGCCGCTTCTTCCCCGACGACGTGGCCGGCACCGTCGCCTACGTCGCGCCGAACGACGTCGACGACCGCGAGGACTCCGCGTACAGCCGGTTCTTCCGCAACGTCGGCACCCCCGAGTGCCGGGCCGCGCTGAACGCCACCCAGCGCGAACTGCTGGTCCGCCGTGACCGGCTGGGGGCCCGCTACGCCGCCGACAACGCCGCCGCCGGCTCCGCCTTCACCACCATCGGCAGCGCCGACCGGGCCTACGAGCTCGCCGTGCTGGACTCGGTCTGGGCGTTCTGGCAGTACAGCCTGGCCGCCGACTGCGTGAACGTCCCGGGCGCCGCCGGCACCGACGACGCGCTGTACGCCTGGCTCGACGCGCAGGTCGGCATCACCGGCAACAGCGACCAGGCGCTCGCGGGGTACACGGCGTACTACTACCAGGCCGGCACCGAGCTGGGCTCGCCCTCCTTCGACGTCTCGCACCTCAAGGGCGTGCTGCACTACGACTACAAGGAGCTGTACGCGCCGCGCACCTACGTGCCGCGCACCATCCCGATGCGGTTCGACCCGTCCGCCATGCGCGACATCGACCGCTGGGTGCGCAACTCCGCCGAGCGGATCATCTTCGTCTACGGCCAGAACGACCCGTGGGGCGCCGAGCCGTTCCGCCTCGGCCGGGGCAGCGAGGACAGCTACGTCTACACCGTGCCCGGCGGCAACCACGGCTCGAACATCGCCGGGCTCGCGGCCGGGGAGTCCGCGGCGGCCACCGCCAAGGTGCTGGAGTGGGCCGGCCTCGGCGCCGACGCCGCCCGCGCGCTGAGCGGCGGGTACCAGGTGCCGCCGATCGGCCCGCTGGACGAGGCGGGGCTGCGGCAGGACCGCGTCCGGCTGTAGTCCGCCCGGCGCACGTCCGGTCTCCGGTCCCACCGCACCGAAGCACGACGAAGGGCCGCCCGGTCGCCGGGCGGCCCTTCGCCGTACCCGGCCCTTCGCCGTACCCGGCCCTTCGCCGTACCCGGCCCTTCGCCGTACCCGGACCCGCGCACCCCCGCGCGCCCCGACGGGACCCCGTGCACCCCGACGGGGCCCTGCACACCCCCTCCCCGAAGCAGTGAATCAGTGCTTCAATGCTTCCATGGCCTACCGACGCACCCCCGCCGTGCAAGCCCGCCTGGACGCCCAGCGCGAGGCGGTGCTCCAGGCCGCGGTCGGCCTGCTCGCCGAGCGCGGCTACGGCGGCTGCAGCATGGCCGCCGTCGCCGACCGGGCCGGGATCGCCACCGGCTCGATGTACCGGCACTTCGCGAGCAAGGCCGATCTCTCCGTCGAGCTCTTCCGCCGGGTGGTCACCCGGGAGGTCGCCGCCGTGCACGAGGCCGTCGCCCGCCACGACACCCCCCGGGAGCGGGTCGCGGCCGTCGTGGAGACCTTCGCCGCCCGCGCCCTGCGCGCCCCCCGGCTCGCCCACGCCCTGCTGGTCGAACCGGCCGACACCGTGGTGGACGCCGAACGCCTGGTCTTCCGCCGCACCTTCCGCGACGTGCTCGCCGCCGAGATCGCCGCCGCCCTCGCCGCGGGCCAGCTGCCGCCCCAGGACCCGCAGCTGACCGCCGCCGCGATCGTCGGTGCGACCGCCGAGGCGCTCACCGGCCCGCTCGCCGCCGTCCCGCCGTCCGACCCCGGGACCACCCCCGGCGCCGTGGTCCCCGCCCTCGTCTCCTTCACCCTCCGAGCCCTTGGAGAACGCGATGCCAGCGACGCATGAGGTCACCAACCAGGTCCCGCCGCCGTACGGGCACGACACCGCCGCCGACCCGGCGCTGCTCGCCGCGCTGCACCGGGCCGGCGCCGGCTGGGCCGAGCCCGAACTGCGCGGACTCGGCCGGCTGGCCGGCTCCGAGCAGGCCGCCGAGTGGGGCCGGCTGGCCAACGAGAACCCGCCGGTGCTGCGCACCCACGACCGCTTCGGCCACCGGATCGACGAGGTGGAGTTCCACCCGTACTGGCACGAGCTGATGCGCACCGCCGTCGGCCACGGCCTGCACGCCGCCCCCTGGCGGGACGAGCGCCCCGGCGCGCACACCGCCCGCGCCGCCAAGTTCTACGTCTGGGGCCAGGTCGAGGCCGGTCACACCTGCCCGGTCTCGATGACCTACGCCGCCGTGCCCGCCCTGCGCGCCACCCCCGCGCTGGCCGCCGAGTTCGAGCCGCTGCTCGCCGCCACCACGTACGACTTCGGCCTGCGCGAGCCGCACGGCAAGCGCGGGCTGATCGCCGGCATGTCGATGACCGAGAAGCAGGGCGGCTCCGACGTCCGCACCAACACCACCGCCGCCGTCCCGCAGCCGGACGGGAGCTACCGGCTGACCGGCCACAAGTGGTTCACCTCGGCGCCGATGTCCGACCTCTTCCTCACCCTCGCCCAGGCACCCGGCGGCCTCAGCTGCTTCCTGCTGCCGCGCGTCCTGCCGGACGGCTCCCGCAACCGGCTGCGCCTGCAACGGCTCAAGGACAAGCTCGGCAACAAGTCCAACGCCTCCGCCGAGATCGAGTACGACGAGGCGTACGGCTTGCTGGTCGGGGAGGAGGGCCGGGGCGTGCGGACCATCATCGAGATGGTCAACATGACCCGCCTGGACTGCACCATCGGCGCCGCCTCCGGCATGCGGCTCGGCGCCACCCGGGCCGTGCAGCACACCCTGCACCGCCGGGCCTTCGGCAAGGCGCTGGCCGACCAGCCGCTGATGCGCAACGTGCTCGCCGACCTGGTCGTCGAGTCCGAGGCGGCGACCACGGTGGCGATGCGGCTCGCCCAGGCCACCGACGCCGCCCTCGCCGGGGACGAGCAGGAGGCGCTGGTGCGCCGGCTCGGCCTGGCCGTCGCCAAGTACTGGGTCTGCAAGCGCGGCCCGGCGCACGCCGCCGAGGCCCTGGAGTGCCTGGGCGGCAACGGCTACGTCGAGGAGTCCGGCATGCCCCGGCTCTACCGGGAGGCGCCGCTGGTCTCCATCTGGGAGGGCTCCGGCAACGTCGCCGCCCTGGACGCGCTGCGGGCCATGGCCAAGCGCCCGGAGACGGTCGACGCCTTCCTCGGCGAGCTGGACGCCGCCGCGGGCGCCGACCGCCGCCTGGACGCGGCCGTGGCCGGGCTGCGCAAGCAGCTCTCCGACCTCGACCGGCTGGAGTACCGCACCCGCCGGCTGGTGGAGGCGATGGCGCTGGCCTTCCAGGGCTCGCTGCTCGTCCGGTACGGCGACCCGGCGGTGGCCGACGCGTTCTGCGCCTCCCGGCTCGCCGGTGACCACGGCGCGGCCTTCGGCACCCTGCCGCCCGGCCCGGACGCCGCGGCGATCATCGACCGCGCCCGCCCGGTGCCCGCCGCCTGAGCGCCCCCGGCCCGGTGGCCGGGGCGGCCGGGGTGCGGCCCCGGCCTGATCGACGTCCGCACCCTCCCGCCGTGCCCGCCATCGGGCAGGAGGGGCCCACCGGGCCGCAGAACGTCCTGGACAAGGTGTGGGCGTCCTTCGACGCGGCCGGCTCGCCGATGTCGCAACGCCGCGACGCCGCAGCGTCGGTGGTCGGGGGAGGAGTGGCTGCCGTGCGTTCGCCACCACAACGCAGTCTCACTGTACGGAATGTGACGCTCAGTCGATTCTCCTGAGCAGCGGGAGCGCCCGGGCGTGCAGCCCGGGCGCGGCGGCCAGGAAGCCGTCCGCGACGGGCGTCCACGCGGCGCCGGCGGCGTCTGTCACCGTCGCGCCCGCCTCCGCCGCGATCAGCGCGCCGGGCAGCAGATTGGGTGCGTCGGGCCCGAACTCCCAGAACAGCCCCAGGTGTCCGGAGCCGACCTGGGCCACCTGGAGCGAGGTCGGCCCGAGGTTGCGCACCGCCGGCACCGCGCCCGCCATCGCCGACAGCGAGGCGCCCGCGCGGCGCAGCGCCACCGGGTCCCGCGAGACCAGCGGCGGCTGGCTGGTGCCGGCCACCGTCGCCGCCAACTCCCGTTCCACGGCGGCGATCGGCCGCCCGTCCAGCTCGGCGCCGCCGCCGCGCACCGCCCGGTAGGTGGCGCCGAGCTGCGGTGCGTGCACCACGGCCAGCACCGCCGCGCCGTCCCGCAGCAGCGTCGCGGTCACCGCCCACTGCGGCAGCCCGAGCAGGTACTGCACCGCGCCGTCGGTGGCGTCGCAGAGCCACCACGCGCCCCCGGCGGGCACCGTGCCCTCCAGCTCGCCGTCCACCCAGCCCGCCCCGGGGCACAACGGCCCCAGCCGGGCGCGCAGTTCGGCGGACGCGGGGCCGTCCAGCGCGGCGAACCGCGCCCTGGCCTGCGCCAGGGTGGACACCGGGGAGGGCCCCTGCGGCCGGCGGGCGGCCAGCTCCGCGCCGACCGCCCGGACCGCCCCCTCCACGCCCGCCAGCAGTCCGCGCAGTTCCCGCACCTCGTCGTCGCCCATCGTCCCTCTCCCGTTCGTCCCGCTCGTCCGCTCCAGGAGTACCGTCGCAGTGGCCGGGCAGGACGCCGGACGGCGACGGATCGACGGAGATCGGACACCATGGACGTCACAGCTGCTGATCCGGACACCGTGCTGGACGCCCTGGACCGCCGGCTGGTCTGCGCGCTCCAGGTCGACGGCCGGGCCGGGGCCGGGCGGATCGCCGAGGTGCTCGGTGTCTCCGGGCGGACCGTCACCCGCCGGCTCACCCGGCTGCAGCAGACCGGCCTGGTCCGGGTGGTCCGGATGCCCGACGCCGAGGACGCCGCGGTCGGCGCGCTGCTGCTGCGGATCCGGGTGCTGGGCGGCAGGGCCGACACCGTCGCCCAGGCCCTCGCCGAGCGGCCGGACGTGCCGTTCGTCGACGTCATGCTCGGCGGTCGGGAGATCGGCGCGGTGATGCTCAGCGAGGCCGGCGCCCGTGACCGCCTGCTCCACGGGCAGCTGCCCGCCACCACCGCCGTCGCCGAGACCACCGTGCACGCCGTGCTGCACGCCTTCGCCGACGCCGGCCAGTGGCGTTCCGGCCACCTGACCGAGGCCGAGGCGGCCGCGCTCGCCGGACCGCCCGTCGAGCGGCCCGCCCCGGGCAGTGTGCCGCTGGACGCGCTGGACCGGACGCTGCTGGCCCGGCTCGGCGAGGACGCCCGGCAGTCCCACGCCATGCTCGCGGCGGCCGTCGGCACCCCCGAGTCGACCGTCCGGCGCCGGCTGCACCGGCTGGACGGGGCCGGGCTGGTGCGCACCCATGTCACCGTCGACCCGCGGCTGCTGGGCTTCGCGGTGGACGCCAACCTGTGGCTGGACGTGCCGCCGGGCCGGCTCGCGGCGGTCGGCGCGGCGCTGGCCCGGCACCCCCGGGTGCACGGCGTCCTCGCGACCAGCGGGCCGGCCAACCTGATGGCGGCGGTGTTCTGCCGGGACCACGGCGGGCTCTACCGGTTCGTCACCGACACCCTCGGCCCGCTCGGCGTCGCCCGGGCCGAGACCACGATCGTGGCGCGGGCGGTCAAACGGGCGGGCGTGGTGCTGCGACGGCCGGGTGCGGCGGGCCTGCCGCGCCCGGCCCGGGCGTGACGGGCACGGCGGGTGACGTCCGGGGGCGGGCGACGTCCGGGGAGGCATGACGTCCGAGGTAATCGACGCCCGTTCCGGGCCCCGGCACAGTGGTGCTCACCCGGCGGCGGCACCGCCGACCGGGATCCCACCCCACCTCCGGAAGGCCGGTCCGCCATGTCCGCGCACACCCTGACCACCGCCCGCCGCACCGCGCCCGCCCCGTTCAGGGCGCTGCGCGGCCTCCTCGCCCTCGACGCCGTCGTCAGCGGCGGCAACGGCCTCGCCTACCTGGCCTTCCCCGGCCCGCTCGGCGAACTGCTCGGCGTCGGCCGCTCGACCCTGCTCGAACTCGGCGCCGTCCTGGCGGTGTTCGGCCTCGCGGTCGGCCTGCTGGCGGCCCGCCCGCAGCCGCCGGGGCTCGCGGTGCGGGCGGTGATCGACGTCAACCTGGCCTGGGCGGTGCTCAGCGTGGTGGCGATGGAGCTGTGGTTCGGGCCGACCACCGCCGGCTACGTCTGGATCCCGCTCCAGGCCGCCACCGTGGCCCTCTTCGCCGGTCTCCAGTTCGCCGCCCTGCGCCGGCTGCCCGGGTGACTACCGCGCCGTGCCCACGGCGTGCTGGAGGAACGCGACCGTCTCCTCGTCGGCCGGCAGGAAGGTCTCCATGGCCAGCTCGGAGACGGTCACGTCCATCGGCGTGTTGAAGGTCGCGATCGTCGACAGGAACGACAGCACCCGCCCCTCGTGGGCGATCCGCAGCGGCAGCGCGAACGGGAACAGCTCGGTGATGTCCTCCTCGCCCCCGTCGCCGGCCGCCGCGCCGGGCGGCTCGGGGTAGGCCCGGACCTCCTCCAGCAGCGCCCGCAGCGGCTCCGAGCGGACCAGCCCGACCTGCTGCTCCATCCGCTCCAGCAGGTGCCGCCGCCACTGCCGCAGGTTCAGGATCCGCGGCGCGACGCCCTCCGGGTGCAGGGTGATCCGCATCGCGTTGAGCGGCGGCTCCAGCAGGTGCGGGGCGACCCCGGACAGCAGCAGCCCGAGCGCCCGGTTGGCCGCGAGGACCTGGAAGGTCCCGTCGACGACCAGCGCCGGGTACGGGTCGTGCGAGGCGAGCAGCCGCTCCATCCCGGAGCGCAGGGCCGCCATCGCCGGGTCGTCCAGCCGCTTCTCCGGGTAGTGCGGCGCGTAGCCGGCGGCCAGCAGCAGCGCGTTGCGCTCGCGGACCGGGACGTCGAGGTGCTCGGCGAGCCTGAGCACCATCTCCTGGCTGGGCCGGGCGCGGCCGTTCTCGATGAAGCTGATGTGCCGGGCCGAGGAGTCGGCCAGCAGGGCCAGCTGCAGCTGGCTGAGGCGGCGCCGCTCCCGCCAGCCGCGCAGCAGCACGCCCACGCCCGTCCCGGCGGCCTCCGGCCCCATCCCCACCATGATCGTCATGGCCGGGAGGGTACTACCGCCCGCGCCGGGGCGTCAGGCGCCGGTGGTCGAGCCCGGGCGGATGATCATCAGCACCACGACGACCGCCCAGAGCAGGTTGAAGACGCCCGCCGTCATCGGCAGCAGCGTGAGCCCCTTGACGGCCCTGCCGTGGTCCTCCGAGTCGGCCCGGGCGCCGAGCGCGTCCACCGCGGCCTGCTGCGCGGGCAGCACGAACAGCAGCAGCGCCAGGGCGGCGACCGCGGTCAGCACCATGGAGGCGATCAGCCAGGACTGGCCGAGCACGTCCATCACCTGGGCGACCCCGATGCCGAGGACCGGCACGGCGATCCCGAGCAGCGCGTAGACCTGGGTGATCCGGTGCAGCAGCCGCAGCACGCCGGCGTCGGCGGCCTGCTCGGGCCCGCCCGCCAGCGCGGCCTTCGCCCGGCGCGGGAACATGCTGACGGCCACGGCCACCGGGCCGATGAACAGCACCGAGGCGAGGACGTGCAGGCTCAGCAGGAACTTGGCCATGGCGGGGCACCCTTGGGACTCATCGGGGGCGGCCCCGTCGGCGGTCGCGGCGCGGGCAGCCGGGGCGGCCGGTTCTCCCCGCCCCGCCCAGGACGCTAACACCGCTTATCCGACCGGCCCCTCCCAGGTCGGGCTCAGAGGGCGCCCAGCTCCACCGCCCGCGGCGGCACCTCGCTGACCGCCGCGACGGCCGCGCCGTGCGCCTCGTCCACCCAGTCGAGCAGCTGGAGGCCCTCGAAGGCGCTGAGCCGCGGCCGGCCGCCGGGCAGGTCGAGCGGGAGCCCGGAGAGGTCGACCTCGGCGAGGCCGTCCAGCGTCGTCCGGCCGATCTTGATCAGCGCCTCCTTGCGGACCCAGAGCCGCAGGAAGGCCCGCGCCGGGTCGGGGTGCTCCCGCACCTGCCGCAGCTCCTGCGCGGTGAGCACCCGGGGCGCGACGTCGAGCAGGGTGCCGCCGCGGTCGGTCAGTTCGACGTCGACGCCGACCGGCCGGTGGGCGGCGGCCGCCGCGACCACGCCCTTGGTGTGGGAGAGGCTGACCTCGATGCCGGGGTGGTTGGGCAGGTAGGGCTTGCCGTGGTCGCCCTTGCCGCAGTCGGGGCAGTGCTGGGCGAGGGCCAGCCGGTCGGCGGGGACGCCGAGCAGTCCGGCGGCGCAGAGCCGGACCAGCGCGTGCGCGGCGATGAAGTCGACCCGCCCGGACTCGTGCCGGAACCGGGCGGCGCGCTCCTTCTCCACGGCGGTGAGCAGGTGCTCGCCGGCCCCGGGGTGGCGCAGCACGTCGGCGCTGGTGGCGACGGTGGCGATCGCGTCGGAAGTCATGCCCCCAACCTAGCGGGGCCGCCGGGGGCGCAGGGGCCGAAGGAGCCGAAGGGGCCGCAGGGCTCGAAGGGGGGGCGGGCCGGTGGCGGGCGGCCCGGGGAGGACACGGATTGCCTGCCTACTCATCAGATTTTCATATTCACACTGATGGTCTGTAGGGTATGGTTCGTCCGATTTGGTATCTGATACACCGAATCTCTGGAATCTCCGGGATGTGACCGGGATGATCCGGGATCAACTGGAATGTGGCAGGCGTGCCTCTCCTGCCTGCCTTCTCGCCGCGCGGAGGAATGTGCCGATGAGTCAGCGAACCGGTACGCCCGGTCACAGAAGAGCCACCGCGGAGCGGGTCCCCGCCTCCCGCGGACGACGCCACGCCCGGATCGCGGTGGCGACCGCCGCCGCCGTGCTGCCGCTCGCGGCGGTGCTGACGGTCGGTTCGGCCGCGCCGCTGGCCCCGCCGCTGGGGGCGTGCAGCGGTCCGGACTGCCCCGCCACCTGGCCGCCGGTCAACAACGGCGACTTCTCCGGCCGGGACGCCACCATCAACGTCTTCACCGGCGGCTCCTACACGGTCACCGGCCGGGCGGCCGAGGCC
This sequence comes from Kitasatospora sp. NPDC058115, assembly GCF_042884635.1. Classification (NCBI taxonomy): domain Bacteria; kingdom Bacillati; phylum Actinomycetota; class Actinomycetes; order Kitasatosporales; family Streptomycetaceae; genus Kitasatospora; species Kitasatospora sp. NPDC058115. The sequence goes on along the minus strand of NZ_JBHVTL010000003.1, from coordinate 90,252 downwards.
GAGGGCAAGATCGTCACCCTCGGGGACTTCACCGTCGACAAGAGCCAGGGCGGCGGCGCCTTCAACGCGGGCGTGGTCGGCGTCGGCTCGCGGGTCGTCCCGCCGAACGGCAGCGACTTCCTGACCGTCGGCGGCGACGTCGGCGTCCTGCCCGGCAACTCGCTGCTGATCGGCGGCAGCGACTCCCAGGGCCAGGCCTTCGGCAACCTGCGGCACGCGGGCGCGGTCACCGGCACGGTCTCCATCGACCCGACCGGCGAGGCGATCCAGGACGCCGACGCCGCCGCGCCGTACCGGTCGGTGCTCACCCGGATCGAGGAGGTCTCGGCCTGTGTCGGGCGGGCCACCGCCACCGGGACCGTCGAGGTCACCGGCAGCGAGGCGACCTTCACCGGCGACGGGACCAGCATGAAGCAGGTCTTCAACGTCCCCGGGAACCTCGCCTCGCCGACCGGCGGGCAGATCGGCCTGGTGTTCGCGAACGTCCCGGCCGGCGCCACCGTCGTGGTCAACATGCTGGCGGCCGACCCGGTCATCAACACCTACACCGGCACCGGGCTGCCCGGCGACCCGACCACCGACATGCGCTCCAAGCTGATGTGGAACTTCCCCACGTCCACCGGGGCGCAGATCAACGGCAGCGCGCAGTTCCAGGGCTCGGTGATGGCGGGCAACCCGGCCGGCACCACGACCATCAACATGCCGGGCATGAACGGCCGGGTGTACCTGGCGGGCAATCTGATCCAGACCGGCAACGGCGGCTACGAGATCCACAGCTACCCGTTCGACGGGGACCTGCCGGACTGCGAGGTCGTGCCGAGCCCGACGCCCACCGCGCCGTCGCCGACCCCGACCTCCCCGACCCCGACCGCGACGGAGACCAGCACCTCCCCGGCGCCGACCAGCCCGGCCCCGACGTCCCCGACCGCGACGTCGCCGGCGCCGACCGCCACGGAGAGCACCACCTCCCCGGCCCCGACGTCCCCGGCGCCGACCGGGACCGCCACCTCCCCGGCCCCGACCGGCCCGAGCGCCACGGCGAGCTCGTCCAGCGCGGCGCCGACCAGCGGCGGCCCGGCCACCGGCGGCCCGAGCGGCGGCGGTTCGACCGCCGGCCACCCGGCGCCCACCACCGGCGGGGGCGGCGGCCAGCTGGCCTCCACCGGTGCCGGCAACACCCCGGTCGTCCTCGGCGTGGCCGGAGGCGTCCTGCTCGCCCTCGGCGGCGGCCTCGCCTTCCTGGCCACCCGCCGCCGCGGCCGCCACGGCTAGCGCCCGCCCGCGGTAGCCGCCGCACGGCCGCGGGCCGCCCGGTCGTCCTTCGACCGGGCGGCCCCGCGCGTTCCCCGGCCGGTTCCGCCGCGCCCCCGCCGTGCCACCGCCCCGGCCCGCTCGGCGACGGCCGCAGGCCCCGGCCGGTGGCCGGCCGGTCAGGTCACCTCGCCGCGCCGGGAGAAGCGCTCGTCCTTCCACTCGCCGCTCTCCAGTACCTGCGCCAGGTGCCGGGCCGCGTCCCACACCTCGGCGTGCGAGAGGTAGAGCGGGGTGAAGCCGAAGCGCATCAGGTCCGGCGCCCGGAAGTCCCCGATCACGCCGCGGGCGATCAGCGCCTGCACCACCGGGTAGCCGTCGGCGTGCCGCAGCGCCACCTGGCTGCCGCGCCGGGCGTGCTCGCGCGGGGTCACCACCTCGATGCCGTCCAGGTCCTCGACCAGGGCGATGAACAGATCGGTCAGCGCCAGGCTCTTGGCCCGGACGGCGGCCGGGTCGGCCCGCTCCCAGACGTCCAGCGAGGCGTCCAGCGCGGCCTGGCCGAGCAGCGAGGGGGAGCTGGTGAGGAAGCGGCCGATGCCCTCCTTCGGCTCGTAGCCGGGCTCGAAGGCGAACGGCCGGGCGTGCCCGAACCAGCCGCTCAGCGGCTGCGGCGCGCCCGACTCCAGGTGCCGTTCGGCGACGTACAGGAAGGCCGGTGCGCCGGGACCGCCGTTGAGGTACTTGTAGCTGCAGCCGACCGCGAAGTCGGCGCCGCTCGCGGAGAGTTCGACCGGCAGCGCGCCCACCGAGTGGCAGACGTCCCAGATCATCAGCGCTCCGGCGGCCTGCACCCGGGCGGTGATCCCGGGCATGTCCAGCAGCTCGCCGGTCCGGTAGTCGACGTGCGAGAGGACGACCGCGGCGACGTCCCCGTCCAGGTGCGCGTCCAGCCCGGCCGGGTCGACCAGCACGCTGCGGGCGCCGGGGACCAGCCCGGTCACGCCCTCGGCGATGTAGAGGTCGGTCGGGAAGGCCGCGCGGTCGCCCAGCACGGCGGAGCGGCCCGGACGCAGCCGCAGCGCCGCCGCCAGCACCTTGAACAGGTTCACCGAGGTGGTGTCGCAGACCACCACCTCGTGCGGGGCGGCCCCGACCAGCGGGGCGATCCGCCGGCCCAGCCGGTACGGCTGCTCGAACCAGCCCGCGTCGTTCCAGCTGCGGATCAGCTCCCGGCCCCACTCCTGCTCGACCACCGTGCGCACCCGCTGCGGGGTGCGGACCGGCAGCGCGCCGAGCGAGTTGCCGTCCAGGTAGATCACCCCCGGCGGCAGGGCGAACTCCCCGCGGAACGCCGCCAGCGGGTCGGCGGCGTCCAGCGCCGCGCACTCCTCGCGCGTGATCATGTCCGGCCTCTCCCGTGCTTCCTCGTGCCCACTGCCCACCAGCTCGTTCATGCCCGCCGTGCTCGGGTTCGTCACATTCCGTCCCGGATCGCCCACAGCTCGGGGAAGACGTCCTGCTCGGCGGAGCGGCGCAGCCAGGTCAGACCGCTGGAGCCGCCGGAGCCCGGCTTGCCGCCCATCGCCCGCTTGACCGCCGCCAGGTGGCGCTGGCGCCACCGGGTCACCCGCTCGGCGACGTCCAGCAGCGCCTCGGCCAGCGGCTGCAGAGCGGCGTACCCGGGCTCGGTGCAGACCCGTCGCCAGGCGGCCGCGACGGCCTCGTCCGGCTGGTGGCGCTGCTCGGAGACGGTCCTCGGCACGGTCAGGCCGCGGCGGCCCAGCAGCGCGATCGCGTCGTCGTAGAGGCCGGGGGAGCGCAGCGCGGCGGCCAGCTCGGCGTGCGTCCGCGGGCTGTCGCGGTACATGGCCAGCAGCGCGGCGTTCTTGTTGCCGAGCAGGAACTCCAGGTGCAGGAAGGCCGAGGACTGGAAGCCCGAGGCCTCGCCGAACAGCGGGCGGAAGGAGTTGAACTCCGCCGGGGTGAGGGTGGCCAGCAGGTCCCAGGACTCCACCAGGACGTCCTGGACGTGGGTGCCCCGGCGCAGCGCGGACAGCGCGCCCGGCAGGTCGTCCTCGCGCAGGGCACGCTGGGCGAGCGTCCACTCGTGCCGCAGCAGGCCGAACAGCAGCTCCATCACCTGGGTGGTGACGATGAACGACAGCTCGGCGGGCGTGTCGCTGAGCGGGTGCTGCAGGCTGTGCAGTTCGTCCAGCCGGACGTAGCGCGCGTACGGGGTGCCCCGCTCCGGCTCCCCGGCCCGGTCGAACGACAGACTGGGCTTCTCCACCGTGTCGTGCCCCATGTCCGATCCCTCCTGAAGTCGCCGGCGAGCCGGACCGCCGGACGGGCCCGGGATCCGCACCGGTGGCCCCGGTCCTCGCCGGGGCCCCATTGTGCGGCGGCCCGTCGCGCATTTGAATGGGCGACGGGCACGGCAACCGCGGCCGGGCCTGTCGTACGAGAGGTGTTTTCCCGATCCTCTTCACGATCGCAAAGCAGCGGGATCCAGCCAACCGGACCACACCCTCAGGAGCCGCCGTGGACGCCGTCGACCGCCGCCTGCTGGCCGAGCTGCAGGCCGACGCGCGGCTCTCCTACAACGAACTCTCCCGCCGGGTGAGCCTGTCCGCACCCGCCGTGGCCGAACGGGTCCGCCGCCTGGAGGCCGACGGGGTGATCACCGGGTACCACGCCCACGTCGACCTCACCCGCTCCGGCCTGCCGATCACCGCGCTGGTGCAGCTGCAGTGCTACGGTCCGCGCTGCGTGCTGCGCGACCCCGAGGTGGCCGGCTGGCCGGAGGTGCTGCAGTTGCACCGGGTCACCGGCGGTGCCTGCTGCGTGCTGCTGGTCGCGGTTCCGGCGATGGCCGATTTCGAGGCCCTCATCGACCGGCTCGGCGGCTACGGGCAGCCGGCCAGTTCGATGATCCTCTCCAGCCCGGTTCCCTGGCGGCCGGTGGTCGTGCCCTGAACCGGCCGATAGGTTCCTGCCCATGCCGATCGACCGTCACATCCTGCTGCTCCCGGGCAGCCTGCGCGCCGGGTCCGTCAACGAGACCGTGCTGCGCACCGCCGCCGCCGTGGCGCTGGCCACCGAGGGCGTCGCGACCACCTACTACACCGGGCTGGCGGGTCTTCCGCACTTCAACCCGGACCTCGACACCGACCCGCTGCCGGAGCCGGTCACCGCGCTGCGGGCGGCGGTCGAGGCCGCCGACGCCCTGCTGATCTGTACGCCCGAGTACGCCGGGACCCTGCCCGGCGCCTTCAAGAACCTGCTCGACTGGACGGTCGGCGGCATCGAGATCGCGGACAAACCGGCCGCCTGGATCAACGCCGCCGGGACCGGGCGGGGCCTGGGCGCCGAGGAGGCGCTGCGCACGGTGCTGCGCCACACGGGGGCGTCCGTGGTCGAGGCGGCCTGCGTCCGGGTGCCGCTGGCGCGCGGGGACGTCGGCGCGGACGGGCTGGTCGCCGACCCGCTGGTGCGCGACCGGATCGGCGAGGCCCTGCTCCGGCTGGCCGCGTCCGCCTGAGCCGCCGTCGCCCGCGCCGCTGTGCCGCGCCCGCGGCTCAGTGCTCCTCGGGCAGGTGCACGCCGAGCCCGGCGAGTCCTTCCAGGAACAGCTCGGCGCCGACCGCCGCGAGCAGCAGGCCGAGCAGCCGGGCCACCACCTCCAGCGAGGTCCGGTGGGTGCGCAGCATCAGCGGGGCGAGCACGGCGACGCAGACGTAGTTGATCGCCACCACGGCGACGTACGCGCCGGCCACGGTGGCGTGCCAGCCCCAGTCGTCCTTGGCGAGCGAGCCGACCAGGACGGCGGTGACCGCGAGCGGGCTGGCCAGGTAGGGCAGCAGCAGCTCGCGGATGCCCTCCACCAGCGGATTCGCCAGGTGTTCGTCCGTCTCCTCGGCGCCGGCGCCCAGGTGGACGCCGAAGACCAGCGCGACCGCGTAGACGAAGAAGATCAGGCCGCCGGCGAGCTGCAGCGACTGGTCGCTGATGTGGAACAGCGAGGTCACGAAGTCGGCGCTGAAGGCGAGGGCCACGCCGATCAGCGCCGAGATCAGCGTGCTCCAGGCCGCCAGGCGCCGCAGCTCCCCGGAGGTCCGGGTGGAGGCCAGCCGGGCGAAGGACAGCAGGACCTTCGGCGGGCCGACCACGGCGAAGAAGGCGATGAAGGCGCTGCTCAGGTCGAAGACGAACATGTGCCAAGCATGGCCGCGGCGATCATCGCCGCCCGGCTGCCACGCCTGGGCCCGGGTTATTCCCGTTCACACCGAGATTCGCCCGAACGGCTGCCCCGGGTCGAGCCGGCCGGTGGTTTCCGCTGCCATGGAAGCCGGACCTCCCTCCGCGCGGCGGAGGGCTCCCGAAGGGGACTTGGACATGGCTCTGAACCGTAGCGACCTTGGTCTGCTGGCCCTGCGCGGCGCCCTGGGCGGGGTGCTGATCGCCCACGGCACCCAGAAGCTGTTCGGCTGGTTCGGCGGTGGCGGCCTGGAGGGCACCGCCCAGGCGATGGAGGCGATGGGATTCCACCCGCCGCGGCAGAGCGCCCTGGCCGCGGGCCTCGGCGAGGCGGGCGGCGGCGCGCTGCTGGTCGCCGGGCTGGCCACGCCGGCGGCCGGCGCGGTGGTGGCCGGGACGATGGCGGGCGCGGTCGCGGTGCACGCCCCGGCGGGGTTCTTCGCGATGTCCGGCGGCTACGAGTACCCGGCGTTCCTCGGCGCGGCCGGTCTGGCGGTGGGTCTGGCCGGGCCGGGCCGGTACTCGCTGGACCACCTGAGCGGGCACGCGTTCAACCGGCCGTGGGTCGGGGTGCTGGCCTTCGCGGCGAGCGCGGCCGGGGCCGGCGCGGTGGTGGCCCGCCGCCGGCACGCCGTGCGGCTGGCGGAGGAGCGCGCGGCGGTGGAGGCGGAGACCCAGGAGGGCTCGGGGCTCTCCTGACCCGCCCCGGCCGGGGCGGGCTCACCCGAACGCCCCGGCCCTGGTGGCGAACGCCTCCCGGTCCACGGAACGTGGGCGGGGAGGCCCGCCGGGCAGCCCGGCACGGCCGGACCCGACGGCCGGAACCCCGACGGCCAGAATCGAGGATCCCGATGGACCGCCAACCGACCCGCCGCCCCGCGTCCCCGCCCCGGCCGACCGCCGCGGACCCGCACGCCCCCGCCGTCCGCCGCCCGTACCGCGCCCTGGCCGCGGGGGTGGTGGCGGCGCTGCTCGGCGGGGCCGCGCTGGCGGGCTGCTCGTCCGACGGCGACGGGGGCAAGACGGGCGCCGCGGCCTCCTCGGCCGCCGCGCAGGCGGGCTCGGCGATCGCCGGCGCCGCCTCCGCCGCGGCCTCGGCGGCGGAGTCGGTGCTGGCCGGCGCGGCCGGCGGGCTGCCCTCGGCGGCGGCCTCCGCGGTCGCCTCGGCGCAGGCGAAGGCGTCCTCCGCGATCGCCGGCATCAAGGGCGGACTCGACGCGAAGGGCGACGTCGCGGTCGGCACGGTGGCCTTCGTGGACGGCAAGGCCGAGGCGGCGCTGACCGTCACCAACCACGGCCAGGACACCGGCCGGTACGTGATCCAGGTCAACTTCACCGACGACAGCGGCAACGTGCTGGACGTGACGGCCGTGACGGTCCCGGACCTGGCGGCGGGTCAGAGCACCGAGGTGAAGGCGCGCAGCAACCGGGACCTCTCGGGCTCGGTGAAGGCCGTGGTGGCCAACGCGGTGCGCTACTGAGCGCGGCCGGACCGTCCGGCCGCTCCGCGTCACCCCCGCTGATCCGCAGGTCAGCGGGGGTGGTTCGGGTCCCGGCGAACCTTAAGGGCGGCTCAAGCCGCAACGTCACCTCTTGACGGGGTAGTTGGTCTAGTCCATTTTAGTCCCCAGGTGCAGGGAGCCCCTGAACCGGCGTCAGCGGTCCGCCGCAGGCGCCGGTTCGGCATATCCCGGCGTCCGTCAAGGCATGTATCCGCTCGATTCCCCCATCCCGTTCTGTCATGCCCCGGTCGTACGGCCCCACCCCGTACCTGCGTCCCGGGACACGTCGGAATCCCCCACACCAGGAGTCACGCACCCATGCTCCGTTCACGCATCGAAAGGGCCGGGGCCCCGGTTCAGGAGGGCGGCCGTCGCAAGCGGTCCAAGAGCCTGACCGCGATCGCCGCCGGCACCACGGCCTCCCTGCTGCTCGGCGCGGGCCTCGCGCTCAGCGGCGGCACCGCGGCCAACGCCGCCGTCGGCAACAGCACCGGCGCGCCCGCCACCAGCGGTGGCATCAAGGTCGCCTACTTCGACCAGTGGTCGATCTACTCGAACGCGTACTACGCGAAGACGATCCAGGACACCGGCGTCGCCGGGAAGCTGGATTACATGATCTACTCGTTCGCCAACATCCACCCCACCAACGGGACCTGTTTCCAGGCCACCAAGGCCGCGAGCCAGGACGAGAACAACCCCAACGCGGGTGACGGTGCGGCGGACGCGTTCGCCGACTACCAGAAGAGCTTCGGCCCGGACATCTCGGTCGACGGCGTCGGTGACGTCTGGGGTCAGCCGATCGCGGGCAACTTCAACCAGCTGAAGAAGCTGAAGGCGAAGAACCCGAACCTCAAGATCCTGATCTCGCTGGGCGGTTGGACGTACTCCAAGTACTTCTCGTCGGCGGCCGCCACGGACGCCTCGCGCAAGAAGCTGGTCTCGTCCTGCATCGACATGTTCATCAAGGGCAACCTGCCGGTCGACGCCGGCTACGGCGGCCCGGGCTCGGCGGCCGGCATCTTCGACGGCATCGACATCGACTGGGAGTACCCGGGCGGCGGCGGCCACCTCGGCAACCAGGCGAGCCCGAACGACAAGCAGAACTTCACCCTGCTGCTGAAGGAGCTGCGCGAGCAGCTCGACGCGCAGGGCAAGACCGACAGCAAGCAGTACTACACCGCGGCCGCGGTGGGTGCCGGTCAGGACAAGATCAAGAACGTCGAGACCGACAAGATCGGTCAGTACCTGAGCTTCCTCGACGTCATGACGTACGACATGCACGGCGGCTGGGAGTCCAAGGGCCCGACCAACCACCAGGCCCCGATCTACTCCGGTCCGAACGACCCGATGACCCCGGTCCCCGGCGGCAACGGCAAGTACTCGATCGACGACGCCATCAAGGCGTACACCGTGGGCGACCCGCAGTACGGCATCGCGGGCGGCTTCCCGGCCAAGAAGATCAACGTCGGCGTGCCGTTCTACTACCGCGGCTGGACCGGCGTCCAGAACAACGGCAAGAACGGTCTGTTCCAGCCCGCCACCGCCCCGGCCCCGGGCGCGGCCCTGTCGGGCAACGTCCCCGGCATCCAGATGTACAAGGAACTGGCCGGCTTCGTCGACAACCCGTCGAAGACCTACTGGGACGACGCGGCCAAGGCGACCTACTTCTACGACGGCAACGTCTTCTGGTCCGGTGAGGACGCCCGCTCGATCCAGGCCAAGCTGGACTACGCCCACTGCAACGGCCTCGGCGGCTCCTTCGCCTTCTCGCTGTACGACCTGGGCACCAAGACCGCGCTGTTCGACAAGATGGTCGAGGCCACCAACGGTTCCGCCGCGGCCTGCCCGGCCCCGCCGGTGACCACGCCGCCGACCACCCCGCCGACGACGCCGCCGACCACCCCGCCCACGACTCCGCCGACCACCCCGCCGACCACGCCGCCGACCACCCCGGCCGGCTGCGCGGGCGCCCCGAGCTGGGACTCGGCCGCCACCTACGCGACCCCGACCAAGGTCTCCTGGAAGGGTCACTACTACACCAACAAGTGGTGGACCAAGGGCGACGACCCGAGCGCCAGCGGCCAGTGGGGCGTCTGGACCGACAACGGCCCCTGCTGACCCACCACTGACCGGATGAGGGCCTGACGGACCCTCGCACCCACCGCACGAAGAGTCCGGCCCGCCGGGGGAGTCCCCCGGCGGGCCGGACTTGTCGTCGTCACGGGCCGGATCAGCCCAGGTCGGCGGTGCGCCCCAGGGCGTCCGGCTGGCTCTCCTCGATCCGGCGCAGCATCCGGGCCAGCATCCCGGAGAGCACGGTGCGGTCCTCGCCGACGAGGTCCTGGAGCAGTTCCTCCTCGAAGACGGCGGCCATCCGCATCGACTCCAGCCACTTGTCCCGGCCGAGCTCGGTCAGCTCGATGATCACCCGGACCCGGTTGGCCTCGTCCCGCTCCCGGGTGACCAGCCCCTCGGTGACCATCCGGTCGATCCGGTGGGTCATCGCGGCCGGGGTGAGGCCGAGCCGCTTGGCCAGCTCGCCGGGCCCGAGCCGGTAGGGGCTGCCGGAGACCACCAGGGCCTTGAGCACCTCCCACTCGGCCGAGGTGATTCCGAGCACAGTCAGCTGACGGTCGTAGGCGACGGTCATCCGCCGGGCGACCCGGGAGAGGGTCTGCACGATGGTCTCCACCTGCGGGTCGACGGTGGGGAATTCCCGCTGGTAGAGGGCCACCTGCTCGCTGATGCCCAGCTCGCGGGGAGTGGCCGGCGCGGGCTTCTCTGCAGTCATGCGGACCAGTCTCCCATGTGAAGTGCACTCCTTAAGCCTTTGACTCAGCACTCTTCTGGTGCTAAGACTTTAGAGTCAAACTTTAGCTCTTAAGTCTTCTTCCCTTAAGAGTACGCAGCGAAACTGACGGAGCCCTGACGCCTCCGTCCGCAACGAAGGGGTGTGCACGGTGACCGGCACGGTGAAGCAGCAGAGGCAGCAGCGACGCGGGGCGGGCGGCCCGCTGCGCCGCGTCCAGATCGGAAACGCGCTCAGTGCGTTCGGCAGCGGATTCACGATGCCGTACATGTTCGTGTACGTGGACCAGGTGCGCGGGCTGGGCTCGCTCGCGGCCGGGATGGTGTTCACCGTCTTCGCGCTGGCCGCGCTCGCCGTCCTGCCGTTCACCGGCCGCGGCATCGACCGGTACGGGCCGCGCCCGGTGCTGCTCGCCGGCGCCGCGCTGGCCGCCACCGGCGCGTTCGCCTTCGGGCACGCCACCGGCACCCCGGCCCTGCTGGTCTCCTCCTTCCTGTTCGGCGCGGGTGTCACCACCTGCCAGCCGGCGCTGGCCACGATGATCGTCCGCTGCTCCACCGCGGCGACCCGCTCGCACGCCTTCGCGCTGCAGTTCACCCTGATCAACCTGGGCATGGGCGTCGGCGCGCTGGTCGGCGGGCAGATCGTCGACGTCGCCGACCCGGCCAGCCTGACCCGGCTGTTCACCATCGAGGCCCTGACCTTCCTGGGCCTGGCCCTGGTGACCGGCACCGCCCGGATCCCGAAGGCCGCGCCGCTGCTCGTCCACGAGCGGACCGACGGACCGCAGGGCCTGCGCGCCCTGCTCGCCGACAAGGCCATGCTCCGGCTCAGCGCGCTCGCCGGACTGATCTTCTTCACCTGCTACGGCCAGTTCGAGTCCGGCGTCGCCGCCTTCGCGACCGACACCGTCGGCACCGCCCCGTCCACCCTCGGCATCGCCATCGGCGCCAACGCGCTGACCATCGTGGTGCTGCAGATGTTCATGGTGCGGATCACCGCCCGCCGCCGGCGCACCACCGCGATGGCCGCCGCCGGCGTGGTCTGGCTCGGCGCCTGGGCGATGGCCCTGGTGGCCGGCCTGATCCGGACCGAGGCGATGGCCGCCACCGTCGCGATCGTCGCGATCTACGCCCTGTTCGGCGTCGGCGAGTCGCTGCTCGCCCCCACCATGGGCCCGATGGTCGCGGACCTCGCCCCGGCGCGGCTGCTCGGCACCTACAACTCCGGGTACGCCCTGGTGAAGCAGATCGCGATCGCCGTCGGCCCGGCCGTGGGCGTCCTGCTGGTCGGCTCCGGCACCTGGCCGCTCTACCTGGCGGCGATGACCGGCTGCACCGTGCTGATCGTCGTCCTGGCGCTGCGCCTGCGGCCCCACCTCACCGCGGCCCAGGACAACGCGGCCGACGGCTCCGCCGGGGACGAGCAGGCCCCCTCGGCCCCGGTCCGCGCCCCGGCCCGGCCGGTCCGCGAACTGCAGACCGCCGCGTGACACGGCCCTGACGGGCGTCGGACAGGTCACCTGTCCGGCGCCCGTCGCGCTTGGTTTCGCGCCCACCGGCACATAGTGTCGGTGGCTGTCGGCCGTCCGGCCGAGGTCGGACGGGCCGGTGCGGGCCGCCCCGGCCGGCGCGGGCCGACCGCGGCCACCGGGGCACAGCGCCGGCGGCCGGCACAGGCGAGACAGGCGAACCGGCGAGGCAACCGACACCATGACGCAAGCGGCGCTCACCCACCCCCCGGCGGCAGCGGACCGGGCCGGCCCGGCACCGCGACGGCGGGGGCTGCTGCGCCGGGCGGCGGACCGCTCCGACTGGCTCGGACCGATCGCCGTGGCGCTCTTCGCCGGACTGCTGCGGTTCTGGAACCTCGGCCACCCCGACGCCTTCGTCTTCGACGAGACCTACTACCCCAAGGACGCCTGGTCGCTGCTGCGCCAGGGCTACGAGGGCACCTGGCCGGAGCACGCGAACGAGCAGGTCCTCGCCGTCCCGCAGCAGATCCCGCTCACCTCCGCACCCGAGTTCATCGCCCACCCCCCGCTCGGCAAATGGGTGATCTCGCTCGGCGAGTGGGCCTTCGGCCTGCACCCCTTCGGCTGGCGGTTCATGACCGCGCTGCTCGGCACCGTCACCGTGCTGATGCTCGCCCGGATCGGCCGCCGGCTCTTCGGCTCCACCCTGATCGGCTGCACCGCCGCCCTGCTGATGGCCGTCGACGGCCTCCAGCTGGTGATGAGCCGCATCGGCCTGCTCGACGGCGTCCAGATGTTCTTCGTCCTGGCCGCCTTCGGCGCCCTGCTGATCGACCGCGACCGCACCCGGGCCCGGCTCGCCGCCGTGCTGCCCGGCCACGGCGGCGACACCGTCCGCCTCGGCCCGCGCCCCTGGCGGATCACCGCCGGGCTCTGCCTGGGCGCCGCCGCCGGGGTCAAGTGGAACGGCGCCATGGTGCTCGCCGCCTTCGGTCTGCTCACCGTGCTGTGGGACCAGTCCGGCCGCCGCTGGGCCGGCGCCCGCCGCCCCTGGCGCTCGATGCTGCGCCTCGACGCGCTGCCCGCCTTTCTCGCCATGGTCGGCTCCGCGTTCGTGGTCTACCTCGGCGGCTGGGCCGGCTGGCTGTTCACCGGCGGCGGCTTCGACCGGCACTGGGCCGACGACCGGGCCGGGCTCTCCCCGGACAGCGTCCTCGGCGTCGGGCTGCCGCAGGTGTCGATGAGCTGGGTGCCCGCCCCGCTGCGCAGCCTGTGGCACTACCACGCCCAGATGTACGACTTCAATACCGGCCTGAGCAGCCCGCACACCTACCAGTCCAACCCGTTCAGCTGGCTGGTCCAGGGCCGGCCGGTCTCGATGTTCTGGGAGCAGGTGCCGGCCGGCCAGCGCGGCTGCACCGCGTCCGGCGGCTGCGCGGCGCAGATCCTCGGCCTCGGCACCCCGCTGCTCTGGTGGACGGCCTGCTTCGCGCTGGTCTACCTGCTCTGGCGCTGGTTCTTCCGCCGCGACTGGCGCTCCGGCGCGGTGCTGTGCGGCGTGGCCGGCGTCTACCTGCCGTGGTTCCAGTACCAGGAGCGGACGGTCTTCTCCTTCTACATGGTGGTGCTCGTCCCCTTCCTCTGCCTGGCCGTGGCGCAGATGCTGGGCGCGATGCTGGGGCCGCAGGGGTGCTCGCCCGAACGGCGCCGGATCGGGGCGGTCGGCGCCGGGCTGATCGTGCTGGCGATCATGGCCTGCTTCGCCTTCTTCTACCCGCTGTACACCGCGGAGGTGATCCCGATGACGTCCTGGCAGGACCGGATGTGGTTCACCAGCTGGATCTGACCGGTGCTCCGGCTCGCTGCCGGGGGGCAGCTGCTGCCGGTCACCCCGGGGCTGGGCGCGGTCACCGCCGTCCTGCTGCTGGCCGCCGTCGCGGTCGCCGGGTGGGGGCGGCTCGGCCAGGGGCGCGCCGTGCTGCGGGCCGGACTGCGCGCGGTGGTGCAGCTCGCCGCCGTCGCGCTGGTGATCACCTGGGTGGTCGGCTCGCGCTGGTGGTCGGCGCTGTTCGTGCTGCTGATGTTCGCGGTCGCGGTGCGCACCGCCGGGCGGCGGATGGTGCCGGCCCCCGGGCGCGGCTGGCTGTGGGCGGCCGCACCGGTCGGGGCCGGGGTGCTGCCGGTGCTGGTGCTGCTGCTCGGCAGCGGACTGCTGCCGCCGAAGGGCCTGTCGGTGATCCCGGTCGCCGGCATCCTGATCGGCGGCGCGCTCACCGCCACCTCGCTGTCCGGGCGGCGCGCCCTGGACGAGCTGCGCCAGCGGCACGGCGAGGTCGAGGCGGCGCTGGCGCTCGGCTTCGAGGAGCGCGACGCCCGGATGGAGATCTGCCGCACCGCCGCCGCGACCTCGCTGGTCCCGGCGCTCGACCAGACCCGGACGGTGGGCCTGGTCACCCTTCCGGGCGCGTTCGTCGGCATGCTGCTCGGCGGGGCCTCGCCGGTCCAGGCGGGCGCGGTGCAGCTGTTCGTGCTGGTCGCGCTGCTGGCGGTGGAGGCGGTGGCGGTCGTGGTGGTGCTGGAGCTGGTCGGCCGGGGGCTGGTGCGGGCCGGGCGGCCGGGAGGGGGGATCGGGTAGGCTGGGCGCGTTGAAGGGGAGTAGCCCTCCACCGGACCGTCGACATACTGGCCCTCGGGCCCGGCGCCCGGGGCACCGCGGTTCCACGACCGGTGCCGGCGAGACCTTCGGCCGCAGTGCTGTGTGTACGGGCGCGCGTCGTGCGCGACCCGTGGATTGCCAACCAGTGCTGTCGGGCCGGAGCGACCCCCTGACGGAGCTGCTGCGGTCCGGCGGCCCGAACCCGAGGGACACCACCCCCGATGAGTCTGACCGTCGCCGCGATCACGTTCGGCATCATTTTCCTGTCCGAACTGCCCGACAAGACCGCCCTGGCCAGCCTGATGCTCGGCGCCAAGTACCGGGCGAGCTACGTCTTCGCCGGGATCGCCGCCGCCTTCGCCCTCCAGGTGGGCATCGCCCTGGTCGCCGGGAAGCTGCTCTCGCTGCTGCCGCACCGCTGGGTGGAGGGCGTCACCGGCGTCCTGTTCCTGGCCGGCGCGGCGATGCTGCTGTTCCACGGCGGGGGCGACGAGGAGGACGGGCACGCCGCCAAGGAGCCGTCCGCCAACAGCTTCTGGAAGGTCGCCGGGGCCAGCTTCGTGGTCGTGGCGATCGCCGAGTTCGGTGACCTGACCCAGATCATGACCGCCAACCTGGCCGCCAAGTACGCCGACCCGCTGGCCGTGGGCCTGGGCGCCTGGCTGGCGCTGTGCGCGGTGGCCGGGATCGCGATCCTGGGCGGGCAGAAGCTGCTGAAGCACGTGCCGATGAAGATGATCATCCGGGTCGCGGCGAGCGTGATGGTGCTGATGGCCGGGTTCAGCATCTTCCAGGCGATCAAGGGCTGACGCGGCGGGCCCCGCACCCCGCCGCCCGGTCAGCAGCTGTTGCGGTTGTCCAGGGCGGCGCGGGTGTTGGGACCGTAGACGCCGCGGGTGTCGCCCCGGATGCCGTTGATGTCCTGGAAGTACATGACCATGAGTTCGGTGCGGTCGTCGTACTTGCCGGTCGGGGGCAGCTTCTGCCAGCAGATCACGACGCCGAGTTTCCGCTGGAGCGCCAGGACGTCGGGCCCCTCCATGCCGCGCTCCAGGGTGCGGACCGTCGGGGTGGGGGCCGGCGTCGGGGTGGCGGGCGGGGTGGTGGCGGTCGGGACGGGCGCCGCGGTCGTGGGCGCCGGCGTGACGGGGTCCGGGGCCGGGGGCGTGGTCACCGGGTCGGGCACCGGGACCGGCACGGGGGCCGGGGGAGCGGCGGCCGCCGTGGTGGCGGGCGCGGCCGGCGGCGGGGTGGTGGCGGTGGTCCGGGCCGGGGAGGGCCTGGCGCTGGTCCGGGTCGGCGTCGGCGTCGCGCTGGGGCTGTCCTCGGTGGGCGGCGGCGCGCTCGGGCTCGGCTGGGCCGGGACGGTCGGCTCCACCGGGGCGAGGCCGAGCGTGGCGGTCGGCGCGGGGGCGGCCCGGTCGTCCGGCCCGGCGGACGGGGTGAGCGCGTAGGCGAGGCCCACGGTCACCGCCAGCAGACCGGCGCCGGCCGCGATCAGCAGGCCCTTGCGGCGGGCGAGCGGGCCCCGGCCGTCCTCCTGCGCCGCCGCGCGCCGGGCGGCGCGGCCGCCACCGGCGGCGGTGGCCGTGGCCGCAGGGGCGGCGTGGGCGAACGGGAAGACGCCGAGCTCGTCCGCGTCCTCGGCGGCGGGCTCGCCGGCGGGCGCGGGCGGCGCCTGGGGCCGCGACACCGGCTGCTGCGGCGGCTCCGGCGGGAACTGCGGGGCGGAGGCGACGGGCGGCAGCACGGTGGTCGCGTAGGCGTCGGCGTCCGGGCCCAGCGGGGCCGCGGGCGGCGGCAGCACGGTCGTGCCGAACGGGTCGGTGGCCGGTGGCGCCGGCACGGGCGCTGCTGCCGGACCGGCGGAAGGCCCGGCGGACGGTCCGGCGGAAGGTCCGGCAGGCGGTTCGGCCCCCGCCCCGGGCGGCGGGCCGTCCACGACCTGGCCGACGGCCTGCGGCACGTACGGGCGGACCAGCGGCGGGCCCTCCAGGTGCGGCAGGACGGCGGTCTCGTCGAGGCTGCCGTCCGGGACGAGGCAGCCGCACCCTGCGGAGCGTGCGGTGCCGCACGTCGGGCAGTGCTGGTCCGGCATCGGCCGGCCCTCCTCGGTGTCGCGGTCGGTGGCGGTCTCGGACTCGGGCTGCGTTCGTCCTGGGGTCCAGGCGGTGGACGGGCCTGATTATGCAGGACGTCCCTGGGAGGGGACAGGGCGGTCCGGCCCGCCGTGGGGGCCTTGTGCCGGTTGGTGGGGGTTGGGGATCGCTGAACGGTCGATGTGGCGATGCGAACGTCCTGATAGCGGACGCCCTTACGTTCGGCTCAACTGAAAACGCGCAAAACGGAGCATTTCTGACACCATGGTGAGCCGGGAGTGATCGCCGCCGAGCCGCTACGGATACGGAGACGCCATGACGGATCCGATCGCCGCGTCCGACCGGGTCCCGGCGGACGAACCGGGCCCGCCCCGGGCCACCGGGAGCAGTCTGTGGGTGCCGATCGGCGCCCTGTTGCTGGCGATGCTGCTCGCGGCGCTCGACCAGACCATCGTCTCCACCGCGCTGCCCACCATCGTCAGCGACCTCGGCGGGCTGGAGCACCTCTCCTGGGTGGTCACCGCCTATCTGCTCGCCTCCACCGCGGCCACCCCGCTCTGGGGCAAGCTCGGCGACATGTACGGCCGGAAGGTCTTCTTCCAGGCGTCCATCGTGATCTTCCTGCTGGGCTCGGTGCTGTGCGGCATCGCCCAGAACATGGGCGAGCTGATCGCCTTCCGCGCCCTCCAGGGCCTGGGCGGCGGCGGTCTGATGGTGCTGTCCCAGGCCATCGTCGGCGACCTCGTGCCGCCCCGGGACCGCGGCAGGTACCAGGGCGTCTTCGGCGCCGTCTTCGGCGTCACCAGCGTGCTCGGACCGCTGCTCGGCGGGCTGTTCGTCGACAACCTGAGCTGGCGCTGGGTGTTCTACATCAACCTGCCGATCGGCGTGGTCGCCCTCGCCGTGGTCGCGGCCGTGCTGCCCGGGGCGCAGACCCGCCGCCGGCACCGGATCGACTACCTCGGCACCACGCTGATCGCCGCCGTCGCCACCTGCGTGGTGCTGGTGACCTCGCTCGGCGGCACGACCTGGGCGTGGGGCTCCTGGCAGATCATCGGCCTGGGCGTGCTCGGGCTGGTCCTGCTGCTGGCCTTCGTGCTGGTGGAGCGGACCGCCGCCGAACCCGTCCTGCCGCTGCGGCTGTTCCGTTCCCGGACGTTCAGCCTGGTGGCCGTCATCTCCTTCGTGGTCGGCTTCGCGATGTTCGGCGCGCTCACCTATCTGCCGACCTTCCTCCAGGTCGTCATGGGTGTCTCGCCGACGGTGTCCGGCGTCCACATGCTGCCGATGGTGATCGGCATGCTGATCACGTCGATCGGCTCCGGTCAGATCGTGTCCCGCACCGGCCACTACCGGACCTTCCCGATCGCCGGCTCGGCCATCACGGTCGTCGGCCTGCTGCTGCTCTCGATGCTCGACGAGCACACCAGCACCTTCGTGATGAGCTGCTACTTCCTGGTCTTCGGCCTGGGCCTGGGCCTGGTCATGCAGGTGCTGGTGCTGATCGTGCAGAACTCGGTCGGCTACCAGGACCTCGGCGTCGCCACCGCCGGTGCCACCTTCTTCCGCTCCATCGGCGCCTCGGTCGGCGTCTCGGTCTTCGGCACGGTCTTCGCCTCCGGTCTCAACAGCCGGCTGCGGGACGCCCTGGCCGGCGTCCCGCTGCCGCCCGGCTTCGACCCCGGGGCGATCACCTCCGACCCGCGCGTCATCGAGGCGCTGCCCGCCGCCGTCCAGGACGGGATCCACCACGCCTACGCCGAGTCGATCACCCGGGTCTTCCTGTACGCGGTGCCGGTGGCCGCCGTCGCCTTCGTCCTGTCGCTGTTCCTGCGGGAGCAGAAGCTGCGCAGCACCGTGACCGCCCCCGACCTCGGCGAGTCGATCGGCGTCAACCCGGTGGAGCGTTCCTCGCTGGACGAGATCGGCCGGGCCCTGTCGGTGCTGAACACCCGGGAGGCCCGGCGCGACCTGTTCAAGCGGATCACCGCCACCGCCGGGCTCGACCTCAAGCCCGCCTCCAGCTGGCTGCTGCTCCAGATGCACCATCACGGCTCGGTGGATCCCGGCGAACTGGCGGAGCGCCGGGTCGTCCCCTTCGCGGTGGTGGAGGAGGCGGCGCGCGAGGTCGAGGGCCGGGGCCTGGCCGCGCGCAGCGCCGGGCTGCCGCTGCGGCTCACCGAGCCGGGTGAGGCGGCCGCGCTGCAACTGGTCGCCGCCCGGCGCGAGCAGTTGGCCGAACTCCTCGGCGACTGGGACGAGAAGCAGTTCGACGACCTCGCCGCACTGCTCACCCGGCTGGCGTCCTCGCTCTGCGCCGACCCCCGGGACCGGCCGGACCCCGTCGGCCACGAGCCCCCGTACCGCGGCGAGGGCCGCTCCTTCTGACGGCCGCGCGCTCCCGGGCCACCGGAGGTGTCCGGCTGGAACGGGTTCCCCGCCGTGGACCGTGTGAGGTGTAGCAGACTGCCTTCGCAGACAACCCTGAGGAGGTACGGCGTGTCCGTCGTCAAGATCAATGTCCTGACCGTCCCCGCTGAGCAGCGGGAGGAACTGGAGAAGCGCTTCGCCGCCCGGGCCGGCGCGGTGGAGGGTTCCGACGGCTTCGAGTACTTCGAGCTGCTGCGCCCGGTCGAGGGCACCGACCAGTACCTCGTCTACACCCGCTGGCGCGACGAGGAGTCCTTCCAGGCCTGGCTGTCGGGCCCGATGCAGGCCGCCCACCGTCCGGCCTCCCCGGAGGGCGGCGCCCCGCAGCGCCCCGCCGCCACCGGCTCCACCCTCTGGTCCTTCGACGTCGTCCAGGCCACCGGCCCGAAGGCCTGAGCCACGCCGGGAGACACCGCGCCCCGGACCGTTTCGGTCCGGGGCGCGGTGCCGTCCGGTCAGGGGTCAGCGGTCAGCGGTCAGGGGCCAGGTGTCAGGGGCCGGGGTCGGCGGGCGGGCGGAAGGCGGCCGGGGCGGCGAAGGCGGCGCGGCGGGTGGCGCGGCGCAGGGCGCGCAGGACGGGGGTGCCGAGGGTGAGGCAGAGGGTGACCGTGAGGGCGGCGCGGGGGAGGTCCCAGCCGAGGGAGGTGGTGAGGCAGTAGGCGGCGAAGCGGACCAGGTTGTCGGGGAGCGGGTCGCCGGGGACGAAGGAGATCGAGCTCGCCAGGCCCGCGATGTAGGGCCAGCCCTGGAGGTTCATGATCACGCCGTAGAGGAGGGAGGCCGTCGCTCCGTACCCGGCGAGGAGGGCGAGCTCGCGGCGCCCGCGCAGCCGGGCCGGGCCGGGGAGCAGGCCGGCGCCGAGGCACACCCAGCCCATGGCGAGCATCTGGAACGGCAGCCAGGGCCCCACCCCGCCGGTCAGCAGGGCGGAGGCGAACATCGACAGCGCGCCGAGCACGAAGCCGAAGCCCGGCCCGAGCACCCGGCCGGACAGCACCATCAGGAAGAACATGGGCTCCAGCCCGGCGGTGCCCGCGCCGAGCGGGCGCAGGGCGGCGCCGGTGGCGGCCAGCACGCCGAGCAGGGCCACCGACTTGGCGTCCAGGCCGGGCGCGCCGCCGCCCGCCGTGCGGCCCTCGGAGATCTGGGCGACGACGACGGCGAGCAGCAGCGGGAGCAGCAGGGCGAACAGCCAGGGGGCGTCGGCGGAGTGGCCGACCAGGGCGGAGTCCGTCGCGGCGAGCAGCGGCCAGCCGAAGCCGGCCACGCCGACCAGGGAGGTCAGGGCCAGGGCGATGACCGAGCGGCGGCCGAGCGGGACCGGGCGGGCGAGCGGGCCGGTCACGCGGAGGCCTCCGCGAGGGCGTCGGCGACCTGGTGGACGGTGAGCCACGGACCCGGCGCCAGGATCTTGGCGACCTGCGGGGCGAACGCGGGCGAGCCGAGCACCACCTCGGGCGTCGGTCCGTCCGCGACGATCTCGCCGTCGGCCAGCACGGCCGTGCGGTGGGAGAGCTCGGCCGCCAGCTCGACGTCGTGGGTGGCGAGCAGCACGGCGTGGCCGTCGGCGGCGAGGCCGCGCAGGATCTCCACCAGCCGGGCCTTCGCCGCGTAGTCGAGGCCCCGGGTCGGCTCGTCGAGCAGGATCAGCGGAGGCCGGGCGGTGAGCACCACGGCCAGGGCGAGGGTGAGGCGCTGGCCCTCGGAGAGGTCGCGCGGGTGGGCGGTGTCGTCGAGGCCGGGCAGCAGCCGTTCGACCAGGGCGCGGCAGGTGCCCGGTGCGGCGGCGGCGTCGCGGTCGGCGGCCGCGCACTCGGCGCCGACGCTCTCGCCGTACAGCAGGTCGCGCGGGTCCTGCGGGACGAGGCCGACGTGGCGGATCAGCTCGGCGGGCCGGGTGCGGTGCGGGGTGCACCCGCCGACGGCGACCGAGCCGGCGGCCGGCGGGTGCAGGCCGACCAGGGCGCCGAGCAGGGTGGACTTCCCGGCGCCGTTGCGGCCCATCAGGGCGGTGATCCCGCCCGGGCGGAGGGTGAGGTCGACCCCGCGCAGGGCGGGCACCGGGCCGCGGCGGACGACCAGCCGGGAGACGGTGGCGAGCGGCGTGCCGCGGTGCGCGGCGGCGGCCGGGGCGGGCGGGCGCCGGCCGTCCAGCCGGGTGCGCAGCCCGGCGGCCCGGCGGCGGGCGTCGCGGACGGTGAGCGGCAGCGGGCGCCAGCCGGCCAGCCGGCCGAGCCCGACCACCGGCGGGTGGACCGGCGAGTGCGCCATCACCTCGGCCGGCTCGCCGAGCACGGGCGGTGCGCCGGGGGTCAGCAGCAGCACCTGGTCGGCGTACTGGACCACCCGCTCCAGCCGGTGTTCCGCCATCAGCACGGTGGTGCCGAGGTCGTGGACCAGCCGCTGGAGCACCGCGAGCACCTCCTCGGCGGCGCCCGGGTCCAGGGCGGAGGTCGGCTCGTCCAGCACCAGCACCCGCGGGTGGACGGTGAGCACCGAGCCGATCGCGACCCGCTGCTGCTGGCCGCCGGAGAGCGAGGCGAGTGCGCGCCGGCGCAGGTCGGCCAGGCCCAGCAGGTCGAGGGTCTCCTCGACGCGGCGCCGCATCACGTCCGGCGGCAGGCCCAGGGACTCCATGCCGTAGGCGAGTTCGTCCTCGACGGTGTCGGTGACGAAGTGCGCGCGCGGGTCCTGTCCCACGGTGCCGACCAGGTCGGCGAGGTCGCGCGGCCGGTGTTCCCGGGTGTCGCGCCCGCCGACGGTGACCCGGCCGTGCAGCACGCCGCCGGTGAAGTGCGGGACGAGGCCGCTCACCGTGCCCAGCAGGGTGGACTTCCCGGAGCCCGACGGGCCGACGAGCAGGCAGAGCTCGCCCTCGGGGACGGTCAGGTCGACGCCGGTGAGCGCGGGCGCCGCGGCGTCGGCGTACTGGACGCCGACCTGTTCGAAGGTGATCACGAGGTCCTCCGGGGCCCGGCCGGGTCGGCCGGGGCGGTCAGATCGGTGGGGACGGCCGGGGGGTGCGGGTCCGCGGTGGTGGACGGCGGGGGCGGGGCGGCGAACGCGGGGACCAGGCCCAGCAGGACGGCCGCCGCGGCGGTGACCGGCAGGACGGGCGCGGTCGGCGGGACGACGGTCGGGGCGAACGCGAGCGGGTCCAGCGAGGCGAGCCAGGCCGTCGCCGCGGCGACCGCGATCCCGGACCCGGCGGTGAGCCACTCGGGCAGGGCCCACGGATCGGGCCGGTAGCGGGTGCGCACCGAGCGCCGGCCGCCGAGCAGCAGCCCGGCGAACGCGGCGGCCAGTCCGGCCAGGAGCACCGGCAGCGCCCACCCGCCGCCGCCCGCCGTCAGCAGCCCGTACGCGGCCAGGCAGATCCCGAGCAGCCCGGCCAGGGTGAGGGCGGCGGTGAGCACGGCGAGCCGGCGCGGCACCGCGGCGGTGCGCCCGAACCCGCGGGTGTCCATCGCGGCCGCCAGCGCCACCGAGCGCTCCAGCGCGCCTTCCAGGACGGGCAGTCCGACGCTGAGCACGGCGGCGATGCCGCGGTCGGTGCGTCCGCGCAGCCGGCGGGCGGCGCGCAGCCGCTGGACGTCGGCGACCAGGTTGGGCGCGAACGTCATCGCGACCACGACGGCGACGCCCGCCTCGTAGAGCGCGCCGGGGAGCGTGCGCAGCAGCCGGGCCGGGCTGGCGAGGGCGTTCGCCGCGCCGACGCAGACCAGCAGGGTGGCCAGCCGCAGTCCGTCGTACAGCGCCGCGAGCAGGCCCTCGGCGGTGACCCGTCCGCCGATCCGCACGCCCTGCGCCCAGTCGGGGAGCGGGACTTCGGGCAGGGTGAACAGGACGTGGGTGCCGGGCACCGGCGAGCCGAGCAGGACGGCGAAGACGAGGCGGATGCCGAGCACCAGCAGGCCCAGGCGCAGGAACGCGCCGTAGGAGCGCGACCAGGGCGCGTCGCCGCGGCGGGCGGCGACGACGTAGCCGGCGACGGCGGCGAGCAGGAGCAGCACCAGCGGGTTGGTGGTGCGGGTGGCGGCCGCGCCCAGGCCGAGCGCCCACAGCCACCAGGCGCCGGGGTGGAGGTGGCGGGGTCCGGCGGCGGGCCGGCGGCGGGCGGCGCGGGGTGGGGGCACGGTGGGGTCCAGGGGGTGGGGCGGTCGAGGGGGGGTGGGGCGCGGCACCGGGGCGCTCAGCGGCGGCGGTGCGCCTGCCAGGCGGCGCCCGCGCCGAGCGCGACGACCAGCGCGAGGCCGGCGCCCACTCCGAGGACGGGTCCGCTCGGGGAGGTCCGGGCGGCGCTCGCGCCCTGCGCGGGGCGCTCGCCCTCCTGTGGCGCGCCGGCCGCGCCGAGCTGGTCGGCGCAGCCCCCGCGCGGGTAGCCGGCGATGGCGCAGAGCAGGCCGTTGGTGTCGTACCGCAGCGGCGGGGCGACGGTGGCCAGCACCTCCGCCGAGCTGGCCCGGGGCGCGACGACGGCACACGCGGTGCGCGGCGCCGGCGGGCTCTCCCCGCCGGGCGCGTCGGCGGCGGCCCCGAAGTCCAGGACCACGGCCACCCGCTTGCGCCCGGCCTCCGCCGGCGTGCCGGCGCAGACCGCGGCGAAGTCCCCGGGCGTCCCGGGCCGGGCGGCGTCCTGCCCGCCGTCCGGGCTGACGGCGAACCGCCAGCCGTCCACCGCGCCGTCCGCCGGGACGTGCACCGCGGGACCCTGCTGCTGGTACGCCCAGCCGCCGTCGGACCAGCGCCAGAACGACCAGTACCGGTACCCGGCGGCCTGGGCCTGCGCCGCTCCGAGCACGAGCAGGATCAGCACCCCGGTGATCATCCCGGCCGCGAACCGCACGGCCGCCCGCACCACCCGCCGCCGGGTCCCGGACCCGGCGGCGGTGGTGGTGACGGTGTCCGCCGGCGGGGCCGGCCGCGGGGCCCGGCCGGGGGTGGTCACAGCTTCTGGCCGCGCTTGCGCTGGAGGCTCAGCAGGAGGCCGCCGCCGATGCCGACCAGCAGGCCGATGCCGAGCGGCCAGTACTTGTCGAGGGAGCCGCCGTCGTCCTTCTTCGCCGGGGCGGAGGCCGTCGCCGGGGCGGACGCGGCGCCGGTGGCCTTGGGCGCCGGGCCGAGCGCGGTCAGCTGCGCGACCAGGTCGGCCCCGCCGAAGGCGGCCGGGTCGCGCTGCGCGGCCTGGGCGACCAGCACCAGCGTGGCGGTGGCGGCGGCGTCGGTGCCGCCCTTGGTCCAGGTCCCGCCCTCCTTGGCCAGCCAGTCGACGGCGCCCGCGGCCTGCTGCGGGTGGCCGCCCTGGACCAGGCCGAGCGCGGCCCAGGCGGTGGCCGCGTAGTCGGGGGCGGGGGCGGCGCCGGGCAGGGTCAGCGTCAGGTGCTGCCCGTTCGCCGCGAACCGCGCGGTGAGGTACGCGCCCGCCGCTTCGCCGGAGTCGGCGCGCGGGACGGCCGTGGCGCCGGCGCCGCCCTCCGGGCAGGCCAGGGCCTTGGGGGCGGCGTCGGTGCGGTTGGTGTTGGTGACCGGCAGCTTGCCGCCGGCCGCGGCGAGCGAGGCCTGGCCGGAGGCGAGGCCGTTGGCCTCGGCGGGGGTGCCGTCGGGCGAGGTCTGGTAGACGAAGCCGCCGCGCTGCTCGGCGGGGGCGGCGCAGCCGAGCTGGAAGAGGGCGAGCCCGTCGAAGGCGTTCCGGCCGGCCTTGGCGACGGCCGCCGGGTCGGCCCCGGCGGCGAGCAGGGCGTTGACGGCGAGGCCGGTCGAGTTGGCGTCGCCCGGGTTGCCGGGGTTGTAGGCCCAGCTGCCGTCGGCGTTCTGGTTGGCCCTGAACCACTGCACGCCCTTGTCCACGGCGTCCTGGTGGCCGCCGAGGGCGACCAGCGCCTGGACCGCCACGGCGGTCGCGTTGCTGTCCTCCGTGGCGGGGTCGCAGGCGGCCGAGGCGTCGGCGCGGTACGAGGGCCAGCCGCCGTCCGCGCACTGCTGGCCGGTGAGCCAGGCGACGGCGGAGTCGGCCGGGGTCACCTTGGCGGCGGTCAGCGCGGTCAGGGCGAGCGACTGCCGCCAGACGCCGTCGTAACCGGGGTCGCCCTTGCCGTACAGGCCGTCGGGGATCGCGGCGGCCGAGGCCGTGCCGGTGCCCGGGGTGTCGGCCAGGGCCGGGGCGGCGGCGGTGCCGGTGAGCAGCGCGGCGGTCAGGGCGGCGGCGCCCAGACGGGCGGCGGTCAGCATGATCGGAGGTGTGCCTTTCGGTGAGCGGTGCCGGCCCGGGCGGGCCGTTCCGTAGTCCTCGACGGTGCCCGGCGGTGGTCCGCCGGACGCGGGGCCGCTCGCCCTTCCCCGGGCACTCCGACTCGCCCGGCGGACGGGCGCCGGGCTCACGGTTGCGGGGTCAGCGCCGGATTCGCACCGGCTTTCCCCGGAGGAGGAGCGGATGGAGTTGTCCTGCCCGTCGACTCTAGCCGCCGGGCCGGGCGGCCCGGTGCGGGCCGGGTGAGAACAGGTTCCAGTTCACCCGCCGGGACAACGCCCCGCCGCTGCCGCGGGGCGCGGTGCGGCCCGGCGGGGCGCGGTCAGGGCAGCGTGAGCAGCCGGGCCGCCGTGTGCAGGTCGGCCCGCACCTCGGCGATCGAGGCGCGGCCGGAGAGCCAGGCGACCAGCGCCGCGTGCCAGGTGTGCTCGATCACCCGGACGGCGGCGCGCTGCGCCTCGGTGGGCGGTCCGGACTGCCCGATGGCGTCCAGGATGAGCTGCCCGGTGGCGGCCGAGACCTGGTCCACCTCGGCGCCCACCGAGCGGTCGGCGAAGGACAGGGCCCGGACCATCGCCTCGGCCAGCAGCGGTTCGCGCTGCAGCGCGTGGAACGCCCGGGTGAGCGTCTCGGCGACCCGCGGCGCAGGCTCGGACTCGCTCGGCGGATGCCGCCGGACCTGCTCCTGGAGGCCGCGCAGCTGCTCCAGCATCACCGCCACCAGCAGGTGCACCTTGGACGGGAAGTACCGGTAGAGCGTGCCCAGCGCCACCTGCGCGCCCTCCGCGACCTCCCGCATCTGGACGGCGTCGTACCCCCCGCGCGCCGCCAGCGCGGTCGCGGTCCGCAGGATCCGCCGCCGCCGCTCCGCCTGCCGGGCGGTGAGCGGCGGTTCCTGCGGCGGAGCCTGTGCCCGAGGGGGCGGCAGGGGCGGCGGTGAGGGCGGTGACGATGACGACGGCAAGGACGCTCCCGGGCGTGGCGCGAATCACCAGCCCTGGATCCTGAGCGGAAGCTACGGGCCGGTATCTTCGAGGTCTCTCATTGTTCACATGGTCACCGGTGGACTCCACACCCACTGAAACCTGATCTACTTTACCGACCGGCAGCACAGACAGCAGCAGAGATGAGGGCCGACGATGACCGCGCAGCCGCTGCGGATTGCCCTGCTCTCGTACCGCGGCGACCCGTTCTGCGGCGGCCAGGGCGTGTACGTACGGCACCTGTCGCGTGAGCTGGCCCGGCTCGGTCACCACGTGGACGTGATCGGCGCCCAGCCGTACCCCGTCCTGGACGAGGTCACGGGCCCCGGCTCGGTGCGGCTCGTCGAACTGCCCAGCCTGGACCTCTACCGGGCCGACGACCCCTTCCGGACCCCGGCGCGCGAGGAGTACCGGGGGCCGGTGGACGTCCTGGAGTACCTGACCATGCGCACCGGCGGATTCCCCGAGCCGCTGACCTTCTCGCTGCGCGCCCGCCAGTACCTGGCCCGCCACCGCGGCCGCTACGACGTGGTGCACGACAACCAGACGCTCGGCTACGGCCTGCTCGGCCTCGGCCGGCACGGCTTCCCGCTGGTCACCACGATCCACCACCCGATCACCGTGGACCGCCGGGTCGAACTGGACGCGGCCACCAGCCGGCTCAGGCGGCTGTCGCTGCGCCGCTGGTACGCCTTCACCCGGATGCAGCGCCGGGTCGCCGCCCGGCTGGACCACATCATCACCGTCTCCGGCACCTCCAAGCGCGAGATCGCCGAGCACCTGGGCGCCGCGCCGCACGCCGTCTCGGTGGTGCCGGTCGGCGCCGACACCCGGCTCTGGTCGCCGTCCGACACGGTGGCGCGGGTGCCCGGACGGATCGTCACCACCTCCAGCGCGGACGTCCCGCTGAAGGGCCTGGTGCACCTGGTCGGCGCGCTGGCCAAGGTCCGCACCGAGCGGGACGCGCACCTGGTCGTGGTCGGCAAGCCGCAGAAGGACGACGGGCCGATCGCCCGCGCGGTGCGCGCCTTCGGGCTGGAGGAGCACATCGAGTTCCGGCACGGGCTGACCGACCGGGAGCTGGTGGACCTCTACCGTTCGGCCGAGGTGGCCTGCGTGCCGTCGCTCTACGAGGGCTTCTCGCTGCCGGCCGCCGAGGCGATGGCCACCGGCACCCCGCTGGTCGCCACCACCGGCGGGGCGATCCCCGAGGTCGCCGGACCGGACGGGGAGAGCTGTCTGGCGGTGCCCCCGGGCGACCCCGACGCGCTCGCGTCGGCGCTCGGCCGGCTGCTGGACGACCCGCGGCTGCGCGCGAGCCTCGGCGAGGCCGGCCGGGCGCGGGTGCTCGCCCGGTTCACCTGGGAGCGCGCCGCCGAGCTGACCGTCGAGGGCTACCGGGCCGCGATCGCCACCGGCGCCGGGAGCCGCGCCCGCTCCGGGCCGGGCTGGCGCTACGTGGCCTGACGCTGTCCGCGGCGACCGGTGGGCCGGCCGGCCCACCGCACCCGCCGGCGGTGGTGCGCGCCGCCCCGCCCGCCCCGGGCCCGCGCCGTGCGCCCCGCGCTTTCTCTGACCCGGCGTCAGGGACCTTGGGTACCGAAGGAATGGGAGTCCGCAGTGCTGACCGTTGATTTCTCGCGCTTCCCGCTCGCCCCCGGCGACCGGGTGCTCGACCTGGGCTGCGGCGGGGGGCGGCACGCGTTCGAGTGCTACCGGCGTGGGGCCGACGTGATCGCCCTCGACCAGAACGCCGAGGAGATCGCCGAGGTCAGGAAGTGGTTCGCCGCCATGGAGCAGGCCGGCGAGGCACCCGAGGGCGCGTCCGCGGTCGCGATGGAGGGCAACGCGCTGGCCCTGCCGTTCGAGGACGGCCACTTCGACCGGATCATCATCTCCGAGGTGATGGAGCACATCCCGGACGACAGGGGCGTGCTCGCCGAGATGTTCCGGGTCCTCAAGCCCGGCGGGCTGCTCGCCGTCACCGTGCCGCGCTGGCTGCCCGAGAAGATCTGCTGGGCGCTCTCCGACGAGTACCACGAGGTCGAGGGCGGCCACATCCGGATCTACCGCGGCGACGAACTGCTCGACAAGCTCAAGGACGCCGGCCTGGAGCCGTACGGCACCCACCACGCGCACGCGCTGCACTCGCCGTACTGGTGGATCAAGTGCGCGGTCGGCGTGAACAACGACAAGGCGCTGCCGGTCAAGGCGTACCACCAGCTGCTGGTCTGGGACATCGTCGGCACCCCCGTGATCAGCACCCTCACCAAGGCCGCCGAGCGGGCGCTCAACCCGGTCATCGGCAAGAGCTTCGTCGCCTACGCGTCCAAGCCCCACCGGACCGCGGAGCGCGGCGGCACGGCGGACCGGGCAGCGGGCGGGGCGGAGTGACCGCCGCCGTCCCGGAGGTCCTGCTGCTCGACGGGGTGCTCGACGCCGAGCAGGCCGCCGGCACCGTCCGCAGCATCCTCGCCGAGCAGCAGCCCGACGGCGCCGTCCCGTGGTTCCGCGGCCACCACCTCGACCCCTGGGACCACACCGAGGCGGCGATGGCGCTGGACACCGCCGGCGAGCACGCCGCCGCCGAGGCCGCCTACCGCTGGCTGGCCGCGCGTCAGAACCCGGACGGCTCCTGGTACGCCGGCTACGCCTACGGGCAGCCCGGCCACGCCGACGGCGCGGTCTGCAACGCCGCCAAGGAGACCAACTTCTGCGCCTACGTGGCCGTCGGCGTCTGGCACCACCACCTCTCCACCGGCGACGACGCCTTCCTGGAGTGGATCTGGCCGACCGTCCGGCGCGCGCTGGACTTCATCGTCGCCCAACGGCTGCCCGGGGGCCCGATCGCCTGGCGGGTCGACGAGCACGGCGCCGCCACGGACGAGGCGCTGCTCACCGGCTCGTCCAGCATCCTGCACGCGCTGCGCTGCGGACTGGCCGTCGCCGACTACCTGGAGGAGCCGCAGCCCGACTGGGAGCTCGCGGCCGGCCGGCTGCGGCACGCCGTCACCCACCACCCCGAGCGGTTCCTCGACAAGGACCGCTACTCGATGGACTGGTACTACCCGGTGCTCGGCACCGCGCTGCGCGGCCCGGCCGCGCTGGAGCGGATCGCCCGGGACTGGGACCGCTTCGTCGTCCCCGGCCTCGGCGTGCGCTGCGTCAGCGACCGGCCCTGGGTGACCGGCGGCGAGAGCGCCGAGCTGGCCATGGCGCTCTGGGCGGTCGGCGAGTCCGACCGCGCGGTGGACATCCTGCGCTGGATCCAGAAGCACCTGCGGCACGAGGACGGCTCGTACTGGACCGGGTACGTCTTCGAGGACGACGCCATCTGGCCCGAGGAGCGCACCACCTGGACGGCGGGGGCGCTGCTGCTGGCGGTCGCGGCGCTCGGCGGCGACCCGGCGACGGTGGCGGTGTTCGGCGGCGAGGAGCTGCCGGCCGGGCTGGTGGTCCAGGACTGCTGCTGAGCGGGGACGGAGCTCCGCGGCGGGTACGCCGAAGGGGCGGGACCGGAGGAATCCGGTCCCGCCCCTTCGGCGTCGGGGGCGTGCGCCCACGGTGTGCGTCGCGCTTCGCGCGCCCTGCGGGGTCAGCCGCGCTGGATGCCCGAGGTGTCGGCCAGCACGCCCTGGGTGCCGTCCTGCAGCTGGGCGACCAGCGCGGTGCCGCGCTGCTCGACCGCCAGGTACCAGGTGCCCGGGACGAGCTCGCCGACCGGCGCGCCGGCCGGGCCGTCCTTCGGGGCCAGCTGGCGCGGCGCCGGGACGGCGAACCAGAACGGCGCGAAGTCGGCCGCGGGGGCCGGCTGCGGCTGGGCGGACTGCTGGGCGGCGGCCTGGCGGGCGGCCTCGGCCTCGGCGGCCTGCGCGGCCGCGGCCTGCTGGGCGGCGACGTCCTGCGGCTGGCCCGGGGCCTGCGCGCCGGGCTGGCCGGGCTGGCCCGCGACCGGGTAGCCGTAGCCGCCGGACTGACCGGGGGCGGGGTAGCCGTAGTGGCCCTGCGGGCCGGGCTGGCCGGGCTGGCCCGGGGCCGGGTACCCGCCGGGCTGGAAGGCGGCCGGGGCGGCCGGGCGGTCGGTGACCAGCGGGGTCTTGAGCACGGGGATCAGCTGACCGCCGGCGGCCGCACCGGCCAGCACGATCAGCGCGATGACGGCGAGCCAGGCGCCGATGCCGTGGTCGATGCCCTCCAGGCCGCCGCCGAGCGACCAGAGCGCGGCCCAGAGCGCGGCCACCGAGAAGGCGATGCCCCACTGGTCCAGGCGCAGGCCGAGGATCTGGCGGTTCGCGGCCGCCTGGCCCTGGAAGCGCTGGACCAGGATCAGGGCGGCGGCGAGGATGCCGAGCAGGAAGACCGAGGGCAGCACGGGGAACAGGACGCTGTCCCAGGCGTTCGTCGAGGTGTCGCCGCAGTACTTGCCCTTGCAGTCGACGGTCCAGTAGGGCAGGAAGGAGGCGATGAAGAGCAGGACGGCCGCACCTGCGACGGCGGCGTCTCCCTTGGTGAGAGCGCGCAGATTCACTAACGTTCCCCTCGTTGGTGTGTCGTGGTCGGCGGTTTTCGTTCCGGCGCTCGGCCGGTGTGGTGTCGGCGCCCGTCCGGTCCGCTGACCGGCCGGAAAACCCCGAACGGACCAGAAGCCTAGGGCCAACGGCTGCGCGGGTGCACGGCAGGGCACGGGAATGGGGCGAAGTCGTTGCAAACCACGCGGTTCCGACCCCTTCCGCCGGGCCCGCCGGACTCCGCCAGGCTCCGCCGGGCCCCGGCGGCCTCCTACCGGGTGGTCAGGAACGCCGTCAGCGCGTCGGCGATCCCCTGGGCGGCCTGCTGGCGCCACTGAGGATCCGTCATCCGGCGGGCGTCCGCCGGGTTGCGCATGTTACCGCACTCGATGAACACCTTGGGGACCGTCGAGAGGTTCAGTCCGCCGAGGTCCGAGCGGGTGTCCAGGCCCTGGTTCGCGGTGTAGTCGGCGTAGGGCTCGCCGGTCGCCGCGTGGAAGTTCTCGCGCAGCAGCAGGCCGAGCCGGTGCGAGGGGCCGACGATCGCGGCGGTGTCCGCTGTGCCCGCGACCACCCTGGCGGGCATGATCACGTGGAAGCCGCTGCCGCTCGCCGGGCCGCCGTCGCCGTGCACCGAGACCGCCGCGTCGGCGTGGGCGGTGTTGCCGATCCGGGCGCGCTCGTCGATGCACGGGCCCCAGGACCGGTCGCCGTCGTGGACCAGGACCACGGTGGCGCCCCGTGCGGCGAGGATCGCCCGGGCGCGGTGGACGACGTCGAGCGAGTACTCGGCCTCGGTGTAGCCGGCGTTGGTGGCGGTGCCGGTGGTGTCGCACTCCTTGCGGGCGTTGCCGATGTCGACCTTGCGGTTGATGTCGGTGGTGTGGGCGGAGTTCCCGGTGTTGTGGCCCGGGTCGAGCAGGACGGTGCGGCCGGTGAGGGTGGTGGCCGTGGCGGCGCCGGGGGCCGGGGCCGGGAACGCGGGGTGGGCGGGGGCGGCGCTCGTGCCGGGGGCCGGCGTTCCGGTCGTCGTGCCGCTCGTCGGGCCGCTCGTCGTCGCGCTCGCCGTGCCGGGGGCGGCCGGTGCGGGGCCCGCGGCCGTCGCGGAGGCGGCGGGGGAGGTGGAGGCGGCGGACGGCGCGCTCGGGTCGGGGCTGCCGACGGCCTGCCAGCCGAGCCAGCCGGCCAGGCCGAGCGGGGCCAGGACGCCGGCCACCGTCGCGGTGCGCCGCAGCGCGGAGCGCCGGCGCGGGGCGGCGGGGGCGTCGGCCGGGACCGCCGGGTCCGGCGGCTCGATCGCCCCGGCGGGTTCGGCGGGGTCCGTGGGGTCTGCGGGCTCGGTGGGCTCGATCGGCTCGGCGGGTTCGGCCGGGTGGTGCGTGGTGCGCGTCACGGGTGGTTCAGATCCGGTCCTGGGTACGGGCGGTGAGTCCGAACTGGTCGGCGATCACCTTCCACTTCGTCACGAAGTCCTTCTTGGCCTGGGTGGCCTGGGGGTTGAGCTCGTCGGCGCGCTTCTTGTCGGCGGTGTTCGGCGCGGCGCCCGAGCAGCCCTGGTTGGCGACCGTACGGGCCCAGCTCGCGTACGCCCGGTCGATGTCGGCGGACAGCTGCCAGGCGGACTTCAGCGACTGGACGGCGTCCGCGCCGCCCGGCAGGTCGGTGACGCTCAGCGTGGCCAGCTTGGTGAGGAGCTGGTCGCGCTGCTTGGCGCCGCTGTCGAAGGTCTGCGCGGCGGACTCGATGTCGGGCTTGGCCGGGCAGCTGTTCACCTTGGCGACCGCGCTGCCGATCGGGGCCTTGGCGCTCTCGCCCTGGGTGAGCAGCTCGTCCAGCGCCTTGGCCTGGGACTGCGCGTTGGGCCCGCCGGTGGTCTCGGTCGGGGTGGGGGTCGCGCTCGCCGGCGCGGTGTCGGAGGCGGTCGGGGCCGGTGCGCCCGAACCGTTGGGGGCCGGGGCGGGCGGCGGGTTCCCGGACGCGTCGCCGGTGCCGGTGGCGGCGGGGGACGGGGTGGCGGGGCCGGCCTGGTCGGTGGTGGAACCCGTGTCCCGGACCGCCCAGAGGATGCCGCCGCCCAGGGCCAGCACGAAGAGCAGCGCGAAGGCGATCAGCAGCGGAGCGCGCCGGTTGCGGGGGCCGTCCTCGTCGTCGTACTCCGGCCGGCCGGCCGGGTAGGGGGGCTGGGGGTAGTCCGGCCGGCCGTAGGGGGCCGCGCGGTCGTAACCGGACGGGTCGTAGCCGGGCTGCTCGTAGCCGGACGGGTCGTGACCGGGCTGCTCGTAACCGGGCCGGGGGTGGCCGGGGTGGCCGTACGGGGCCTGGGCGCCGTACCCCTGCTGGGGCGGGGGCGGGAAGGCGGCCTGCTGCGGGGGCTGCGCGCCGTAGGACGGGCCGCCGCCCGGGGCGGCCTGCGGGAACGCCGGGGCGGTCCGGGGCGGCAGCGGGCCGGGCGCGGCGGGCTGCGGCGCCACCGGCTGCGGGATGACGGCCGTCGGGGCGTCGTCGGCGGGCGGTCCGGCCGGTGACTGCGGGGGGCGCGGCGGTGCGGCGGGAGCGGTCGGGGGTTCGGCGGGGGCCGACGGGGCGGAGGGCTGCTGGGGACCGCGCACCCAGCCGCCCGCCCCGCCCCGGGCGGTCGGGTCCCAGACCGCCGGAGCGGTGTTCTGCTGGTCCGTCATCTGTGCTGGCCCCCACGGTCGGCCCGGGTGCGCTCCGCCCGGATGCTCTGCTGGTGTCATGCGGCCGTGCCG
The DNA here is from genome assembly GCF_042884635.1 of Kitasatospora sp. NPDC058115. Lineage (NCBI taxonomy): Bacteria > Bacillati > Actinomycetota > Actinomycetes > Kitasatosporales > Streptomycetaceae > Kitasatospora > Kitasatospora sp. NPDC058115. The sequence continues at coordinate 57,283 of NZ_JBHVTL010000003.1, read as the reverse complement.
CGCTCGCGGGCGTCCGCGACCGCGCGGACACCGTACCGTTCGCGCCCCCGCCCGGCAGCCCCGGCACGACGTTAGAGCATCTGTGATCGCGCGTGGGAGCGGCCGGCAGATTCCGGACACCCGCCCGGGCCGGGGCTCAGCCGGCGGTGCGGCGGCGCAGGACGCGCAGCGAGCCGGTCACCGAGACCTCCTCGAAGCCTTCGGCCAGCGCCCGCAGGTACACCCGGTACGGCGCCTGGCCGCCGTCCGCCGGGTCGGGAAAGACGTCGTGGACCACCAGCAGGCCCTCGGGCGCCAGGTGCGGCGCCCAGCCCTCGTAGTCGGCGGTGGCGTGCTCGTCGGTGTGGCCGCCGTCGATGAAGACCAGGGCGAGCCGCCCGCCCCACAGGGCCGCGATCTGCGGCGAGCGGCCGACCAGGGCGACCACGTGCTCCTCCAGGCCGGCCGCGTGCAGGGTGCGGCGGAACCGGGGGAGGGTGTCCATCCGGCCGACCTCCGGGTCGACCAGCGTCGGGTCGTGGTACTCCCAGCCGGGCTGCTGCTCCTCGGAGCCGCGGTGGTGGTCGACGGTCAGCGCCACCGTGCCGGCCTCCCGGGCGGCGTCGGCCAGCAGGATCGCGGAGCGGCCGCAGTAGGTGCCGATCTCCAGCACGGGCAACCCGGTCCGGCGCGCGGCGGTCACGGCGGCGGCGTACAGCGCGAGGCCCTCGTCGACGGGCATGAACCCGGTCGCTCCCTCGAACGCGGCCAGCACCTCGGGCCGGGGCCGCGTGGTTTCCAGGAGGTCGGACATGGTGCTGCTCCTCGACGGGTGGTCCAGTGTTCCCTGCTCGCCGTCGGACCCTACTCGACGGTACGCCCCCGCCCCCGAGCCCGCCCCCACCCGGTTCGCCGCACGGCGGACGCCGGGGCGGCGGGGGCTTCGGCGCAGGAAGTCGGCCGGTCCGACGTCCTGCTCCGGGGCGGGCGGGGGGCGGGGGCGTGGCGGGTGTCCGGGCCGCCCGTCAGCCGGCGAGGAGGGTACGGGCGACGCGGGTGCGGTGCGGGGCGAGTTCGGCGGCGACGGCGGCGGCCTCGTCCGGCGCGCAGGTGACGGCCGCCGGAAGCGGGGCCTGCCGGGCGAGCAGCGCCAGCCGCAGGTGGGTCGGCGGGTGCGAGGCGTCCACGGTGTGGCCGGCCCGCCGCGAGCGGCGGAGCAGCCGCTCGCGCTCCAGCGGCGGGATCGCGGCCAGGTGCGCGCGCAGCTGCGGCCAGAGCTCGGTGACGTCCGGTGCCGGAGCGGCCTCGCGCCGCCCGGACCGGGGCCGCGACTGGATCTCGGCGCGCAGCCGCATGGTCACCGTCCCGGTCGCCGAACCGAGCAGCAGCGTCTCCAGGGCCCCGCTCGCCGCCTCCGTGGACGCGACCCGGGCGCCCAGCCCGTCGGCCCGGTACTCGGCCTGCTGGCCGGCCCGCGCCGTGAGCCGGTCGAGCAGCAGGTACGCCCGGTACGGCACCTGGCTGACCAGGTGCAGGAAGGCGTTGCCCAGGTAGTCCCCGATCAGCGACAGCAGCGCGACCACGCCGTAGCCGCCCCGGCTCCGTTCGGCCGGCCGGGCGAGCTCGTACCAGTGCGCCAGCGCCCGCATCGCCGAGCCGAGCCACAGCCCGCGCCGGTTGTCGCCGTTGACCTGGTGGGCGATCTCGTGCCCGAGCACCGCGATCCGCTGCCGGTCGTCCAGCGCCTCCCAGAGCGGCAGGCCCACCGTGAGGACCGACGTCCGGCGCAGTCCGACGACCTCCATGCTCGCGTCGAAGTCCTCGGTGACCCGGATCGCCCCGACCGGCGGCGCCCCGAGTGCGGCGGCCACCCGGTCGGCCAGCCCGTACAGCGCGGGGGCCTCGCCGCGCTTCAGCACGTCCGTGCCGCTCGGCACCCGGCCGAGCCGCGGGCGGAGCAGGAAGGCGACGGCGAGGAGGAGCGCGCCCAGGCAGCGCAGCGGCGTGTTGCCGGTGACGAGCAGCCAGGCGGCAGCGCCCGCCACGGCGACGGTGACGGCGTGGACGGGGACGGCGAGGGCCGAGGCGGCGAGCCACTCGCGGCGGGTGGTGTCGGTGCGGCCTGCCGCGACCTCCTGGAACAGCCGCTCGGTCCGCTCGGCCGCCGCCCGTTCCCGGGCGAGGTCCTTCGGGGACCTTTCGCACTCCTCGGCGGCCTCCTCGGCGGGGACGAGGTTCCATTCGCAGGCCGGGCACCAGGCGGTGAACCGGGGGTCGGGGTCGATCGGCCCGGAGCACGCCGGGCAGGAGCGGGGACGGTCGGCGGCGGACGGCGACGGCGCGGACGGCGACGCGGGCGCGGACCCGGAGGACGGGGGAGCGGCGGGGTTGGGCACGGCGGACGATCATGCCAGTGCGCACGGACCCGGGGGAACCCTCCGGAACCATCGATTCCACTACGCCGGTGCCGGGGTGGAACGTGTTCCACTCGGCCCCGGCGCGCCGTGCCAGAATCGCCCCGACCAGCGATCCGCGACGGACCCGGGAGCAGCCCCATGCGCGCAGCCATCCTGCACACGACCGGTCAGGAGTCGCTCGACGTCCGTGACGACGTCGAGGCCGTGGGCTTCGGCCCCGGCAAGGTGCGGGTCCGGCTGCGCGCCGCCAGCCTCTGCCACTCCGACCTCTCGGCGATGAACGGCGTCCTGCCCCAGCCCGCGCCGTTCGTCCCCGGTCACGAGGGCGCCGGGGACGTCGTCGAGGTCGGCGAGGGCGTCACGGACGTCGCCGCCGGCGACCGCGTGGTGCTCTGCTGGATGGCGCCCTGCGGCCGGTGCGCGCACTGCGAGCGCGGCCGCTCGCACCTCTGCGTGGCCAGCCTGCGGCGCCTCGGTACGCCCAACTTCCGCTACGGCGGGGGCGAGGCGTCCGGGTTCTACGGCACCGGCACCTTCGCCGAGGAGGTGGTGGTCGAGCGCGACGCCGTGGTCCCGGTGCCCGCCGACCTCCCCTACGACCTGGCCGCGCTGATCGGCTGCGGCGTGACCACCGGCATCGGCGCGGCCGTCCACACCGCCCGGGTCGAGCCGGGCGCCTCGGTCGCCGTGATCGGCGCCGGCGGGGTGGGCGTCGCGGCCGTGCAGGGCGCCCGGGTCTGCGGCGCGGGCCGGATCGCCGTGGTCGACCCGGTGGTCTCCCGCCGGGAGCGGGCGCTGGCCTTCGGCGCGACCGAGGCGCTGGCGCCCGAGGAGCTCAAGGCGGTGGCGAAGGGCCTGCCCGGCGGCGGTTTCGACTACGTCTTCGAGGCGGTCGGCTGCTCGGCCACCGTCCGGGCCGGGTACGGCGCCGCCCGGCGCGGGGGCGCGGTCGTGGTGATCGGCGCCGGGGCGCAGGACGACCTCGCGAGCTTCAGCATGGGCGAGCTGTTCTTCAACGAGAAGCGGCTGCTGCCCTCGCTCTACGGCGGCGCGCCGCTCACGCGCACCGTCGCGCTGGTGGTGGAGCTGTGGCGGGCCGGGCGGATCGACCTCGCCGGGATGATCACGCACCGGGTGGCGCTGGCCGACGTCAACGAGGCGCTCGCGCAGATGCGCGGCGGCGAGGCGCTGCGGACGGTGGTGACGCCGGGCTGACGCCCGGCCGGACGGCCGCGGGGCCCGCCGGACGCTCCGGCGGGCCCCACGGCGCGGTCGCTCAGCCCCGGCCGGCCGCGTCGGCGGCGCGGTGGCGGCCGTGCGGGTCGGCCTCGGGGCGGTCGTCGGCGGCGGACCGGCCGCGGTGGCGGCCGTGCGACGCGGTGTCCTCGGCCGTCTTCTCGTCGGCGTCGGTCCCGGCGACGGGTCCGGTGGTGTCGGTGAGGGTGTCGGACATCAGAATCGTCTTTTCCTTGCGAGGGTGCAGGTGGTTCGGCGCCCGGCCGGCACGTCGCGGGCGCGGTCGGGGCGTGGCCGGTGATCGCGGCCCGTACTCCGGCCGCCACCTTAACCGCCGGAGCGGGCGAGATCCTATCGAGATCATGACGGCCGTCCGGGGAGCGGCGCGGCCCCGAACGGGCGCGGATCCGCAGGTGGATCCGGCGTTCCCGCCCGGTGCCCGGACGCCCCGACGCCCGGTGCTACCCGGGCCGGCCGGTGCGCAGGAACGTGGCGAGGAGCTCGTGCAGCACCGCGCCGCCCTCCTCGGCGAGCACCTCGTGCCCGGCCCCCGCCGCCTCGACGTAGCGGAAGTCGCTCCCCTCCGCGCGCCCGATCCGCAGCAACTCGTGCCGCAGCGCACGGGACTGGCTCACCGGGACCACCTCGTCCCGGTCGCCGTGCACGACCAGCAGCGGCGCGCCGATCCGGTGCACGAGCTGGAGCACGTCGCGCGGCCCCCGGGCGTCCTCGATCGGCTCGCCGCCGCCCAGCCGGGTGGTCAACGCCCGTACCGGGGCCGAGGCTTCGGCCAGCAGCCGGGCGCCGGACAGGAACGGGGCGACGACCGCGCAGCGCGTCAGCTGCTCGGCCGGCGCGTGCGCCGCCGCCAGCAGGGCGAGGAACGCGCCGTAGCTGACCCCGAACAGGGCCGGCGGCTCCAGGCCGAGCGCCGCGCGCTGACCGGCGACGGCCTCCAGCAGGTGCAGCACGTCGTCGAGGTCCGGCCCGCCCCAGGAGCCCCGGACGGCCATCGCGTGCGCCAACCCGTAGCCGGTGGAGCCGCGTTGGTTCGGCGCGAGCACGGCCAGGCCCTCGGCCGCCATCCGCTGCAGGGCCGGGTCGAACTCCAGCCGCCAGGCGTCGGCCGGCCCGCCGTGCAGCGCCAGCACCAGGTGCGGGCTGCTCAGCCACCCGTCCCCGCCGTACACCACTGCCTCCAACGGCCCGGCCGGTCCCGCGAGTTCGAGACTCTGCGCGGGCTGCCAGCGGCCGCCGTCACCGGGCGCGGCGGAGCCGTCCAGTCGCCAACCACGCGGCGGTGCGGAGGAGTTGACGCGCCCGACGGTGCCCGGGCGCCAGGGCAGGACGGTGTCCCGCCACGGGCCGGGCAGGCCGGAGCCGAGCGGTGCCAGCTGCAGCGGCAGCGGAACCGGGACCGGACCGGACGCGGTGGCGGCCGGGTCGTGCGCCAGCAGCGCGTCCACGTCCAGGGTGGCGAGCCCGGCCGGGTGGTCGGGCGCCGAGTACGGCATCCGCAGCCCGCCCGCCGACCAGTGGCCCACCGCGCCGAGCCGCCCCGGCGGGACAGGCAGCGGGTCCAGCCGGCCGGCGGCCGGCTGCCACAGCGCGAGCGAGCAGCCCGCGCCGTGGTCGACCTGGAGGGCCACCCGGACCCCCTCCGGGCCCGGACGCAGGGCCACCGGTCGCAGGAACATGCCCGCGACGTGCAGCGCGTCCGGGAACCGCAGCGGTCGGCCGCCGCCCAGCACGCCCCAGCCGATCCGGTCGGCGCCGGGGGCGTCGCTGCGCACCATCGCGAACCGGCTGTCCGGGTCGAACAGCACCAGCCGGTCGTTGCTGCGCCCGCCGATCTCCAGCAGCGGGGTGACGGTGCCGGTGCGCAGGTCCAGCGCCACGGTGCGCACGAGGCCGTCGCCCACCCGGTCGAGCGCCAGCAGCGCGCCGCAGTGGTCCAGCCAGACGCCGCCGCCGTACAGGCCCGGGATCCCGGCGATCTGCTGCGGCGCGGAGCCGTCGGCGCGCACCAGCCAGACGGTGGTGGCCGGCCGGGTGTCGCTGCCCAGCGCCAGCGCGACCGGCGCCCCGGGGCCGGACGGCGCGCCCGCCGGGAGCGGCAGCAGGCGCAGGCCCGGCATCCGCAGGGTGGCCGGCGGGCGCTCGACGGCGACGGGCCGGCCGTCGGGGCCGTCGGCGGCGTGGAGCGTCACCAGGTCGTGCCGCTCGCCGTCGTGCCGGCAGAGCAGCACCGACCCGTCCGGAAGGGCGACCGGCTGGGAGCACGGGCTCTCGAAGCGGGGCCCCGGCAGGCGCAGCGCGGTCGGGACGGCCGGACCGTCCTGCGGGAGGCGCCAGCTCTCCGCGTACCAGCCGCCGTCGGAGGCGGAGGCGAGGCAGGCGGCGTGGCTGCCGTCGGCGGCGAAGGTGAAGCCGGTCCGGCGCAGGGCCCGGGTGGCGGTGCGGGCGGCCACGGTCATGCCGTCACCCGCCCCGTCGGGTGCGGGTGCGGGTGCGGCGCCGGCCGCGCCGGGTCCGTTCCGCCGGCCGTCCGCGCCGTCCGCGTCGTCCGCAGCGATGTGCCCGCCCCCATCCGCCACCACATCCCTTCGTCCGGTGCCGGCGCGCCCCGCCGGTCCCCACTGCGCCGGTGCCGGCGGTGTCGTCGCCGGGCCCGGCGGAGCGCCCTCCGGACCCCGGTCGGACAACTCCCGTTCGCGGAAGTGAAGTTACGTTCGGTAGTGGGGCGTGCTCAATCCGAAGCCGGTCACTTCACTCGTAAGGGTGATCCGCTCGCCGTTCCGCCCGCCCGCGAACGGGCCGGTGTGCGCGGCGCACGCCCCGCCGTCCCGTGCGAACCGCCCCCGGGCCCGGCCGGACGGGCCCGCGCCGCCCGCCCGCGCACACCGCGCCGCAGGTTGACGCGCAGCCGTACGCCCCGGACCGCCGTGCCGGGGCGGGCGCCGGGGGTCCCGCGGGGCAACCGCGCGGACCGCCGTCCCCCGCGCGCACGGTAGTCTCGACAGGTGCCGAAACTGTCCGACGTCATCACCGCCCTCGAAGAGCTGTACCCGCCGCAGTGGGCGGAGTCCTGGGACGCCGTCGGCCTGGTCTGCGGGGACCCTCAGGCCGAGGTCCGTCGCGTGCTGTTCGCCGTCGACCCCGTGCAGGCGGTCGTCGACGAGGCCGTCGAGTGGGGGGCCGACCTGGTGGTCACCCATCACCCGCTGTACCTGCGCGGCACCACCAGCGTCGCCGCGACCACCTTCAAGGGCCGCGTCGTGCACACCCTGATTCGCCACGGGATCGCCCTGCACGTGGCGCACACCAACGCCGACCACGCCGACCCGGGCGTCTCGGACGCGCTCGCCCGGGCGGTCGGCGTGACCGTCACCGGCCCGCTCGTCCCGGACCCGACCGACCCGCTGGGCCGGCGCGGCACCGGGCGGGTCGGCCTGCTGGAGCCCCCGCTGACCCTCGCCGTGTTCGCCGCGAACGTCGCGAAGGGGCTGCCGGCCACCGCCGCCGGCGTGCGGGTCTCCGGTGACCCGAACCGCCTGGTCAGCCGGGTCGCGGTCTGCGGCGGCTCCGGCGACAGCCTGTTCGCCGAGGTGCGCGCGGCCGGTGTGGACGCCTACCTGACCGCCGACCTGCGCCACCACCCGGCCTCCGAGGCCGCCGAGGCGGCACCGGTCGCCCTGGTCGACGCCGCGCACTGGGCCACCGAGTGGCCGTGGCTGCCGCTGGCCGAGCGGGCGCTGCACGGCGCCGCCGAGAAGCACGGCTGGACCGTGGAGACCCGGGTCTCCCGCACGGTCACCGACCCGTGGACCGCGCACGCCCCCATGTCCTTCCCCGCCTGACCCGATTCACAGGAGCTCTCCGCTTGAACGCCGCGCCCGCCGACCAGATCCGCCTGCTCGACCTCCAGGCCATCGACTCCAAGCTCGACCAGCTGGCCCACCGGCGGCGCAGCCTGCCCGAGCATGCCGAGATCGACAAGGTCACCGCCGACCACACCGCCCTCAAGGACCTGGTGGTCGCCGCCCAGGCCCAGCACGGCGACACCACCCGCGAGCTCACCAAGGCCGAGCAGGACGTGGAGCAGGTCCGCAGCCGGGCCGCCCGCAACCAGCAGCGCCTGGACTCCGGTGCGATCACCTCGCCCAAGGACCTGGAGAACCTCCAGCACGAGATCGGCTCGCTGGCCAAGCGCCAGGGCGACCTGGAGGACGTCGTGCTGGAGATCATGGAGCGGCTGGAGTCCGCCCAGACCCGGGTCACCGAGCTGGGCGCGCGCCTGGAGCACTCCACCGTCGTGCTGACCGAGGCCGAGGCCCGCCGGGACGCCGCGTACGCCGAGATCGACGCCGAGGCCGAGAAGGTCCGGCGCGACCGCGAGGCCGTCGCCGCCGTCATCCCGGCCGACCTCATGAAGCTCTACGGCAAGCTGCGCGAGACCCAGGGCGGCGTCGGCGCGGCCCGGCTGTACCAGCGTCGCTGCGAGGGCTGCCGCACCGAGTTCTCGATCACCGAGCTCAACTCCATCAAGGCCGAGCCGGCCGACAAGGTGGTCCGCTGCGAGAACTGCTCGCGGATCCTGGTCCGCACCGCCGACTCCGGCGTCTGAGCCGGTGGCGGTGCGCAGGCTCGTCGTCGAGGCGGACGGCGGCTCCCGGGGCAACCCGGGGCCGGCCGGCTACGGCGCGGTGGTCCGCGACGGCGACACCGGGCGGATCCTCGCCGAGGCGGCGGAGTTCATCGGCCACGCGACCAACAACGTGGCCGAGTACAAGGGGCTGATCGCCGGGCTGCGCGCGGCCCGGGAGATCGACCCGGACGCCGCGGTGGACGTCCGGATGGACTCCAAGCTGGTCGTCGAGCAGATGTCCGGCCGCTGGAAGATCAAGCACCCGGACATGCAGCCGCTCGCCGCCGAGGCCCGTGAGGTCTTCCCGCGCGGCCGGGTCCAGTACTCCTGGATCCCGCGCGAGAAGAACAAGGAGGCCGACCGGCTCGCCAACGAGGCGATGGACGCGGGCAAGGCCGGCCGCCCGTGGGAGCCCCGGCCCGCCGCCGCGTCCGGACCGGCCGCCGCGCCCCTCGCCGAGGAACCGCTGGAGACCGCCGCGCCCAAGGCGGGCTGGGCGGCCCCGGCGGACCTCGGCACCCCGACCACGCTCGTCCTGCTCCGGCACGGCGAGACGCACCTCACCCCGGAGAAGCGGTTCTCCGGCAGCGGCGGCACCGACCCGGAGCTCTCCGAGAAGGGCCGCTGGCAGGCCGAGCGGGCCGCCGAGGCGCTGGCCGCGCGCGGCTCGATCCAGGCCGTGGTGGCCTCGCCGATGCGGCGCACCCGGCAGACCGCGGAGACCGTCGCCGCCCGGCTGGGCCTCGACGTCCGCTACGAGGAGGGGCTGCGCGAGGTCGACTTCGGGGCCTGGGAGGGGCTGACCTTCGCCGAGGTGCGGGAGCGCCACCCGGAGGACCTCACCGCCTGGCTCGGCTCCACCAAGGTCCGGCCGACCGGGGGCGGCGAGAGCTTCGCCACCCTCACCCACCGGGTCGGGGTGGCCCGGGACAAGGTCCTCGCCCGCCACCCGGGGAAGACCGTGCTGGTGGTCTCGCACGTCAGCCCGATCAAGACGCTGGTCCGGCTGGCGCTCGGCGCCCCGCCGGACGCGCTGTACCGGATGGAGCTGTCCGCCGCCTCGCTCTGCGCCGTCCAGTACTACGCGGACGGCAACGCCTCGCTGCGGCTGCTCAACGACACCGGGCACCTGCGCTGACGGCCGCCGGGGCCGGCCGGACCGGCCGGCCCCGGCGCTCCGCCGTGCTCAGTGCACGTCGGTGACCACCACGTCCAGCTGCCACGGCTTGCGCGCGGTGCCCTCGGCCGCGACCTCCACCCGGTGGCCGAGGCCGGTCAGCGCGTCCAGCAGCTCGCCCGGCGTCTTCGGCTCGGCGCCCGCCACCAGCAGGTCGCGGACCAGCCGCCCCTTGGTGGCCTTGTTGAAGTGGCTGACGACGGTCCGCCGGCCGTCCCGCTCCTGGAGCACCCGTACGGTCGCCGTCCGGGAGACCACCTCGCCGGCCGGCTTCCAGGCCGCCGCGTAGACGGAGGAGCGCAGGTCCAGCACCAGGCCGTCGGCCGCCTGCGGCAGCACGTCCGCCATCGCCCGCCGCCAGAACGCGCCGAGCGCCCCGGGGCCGGGGAGTTTCACCCCCATCGAGCAGCGGTAGGGCGGGATCCGGTCGCCGATCCGCACCGCGCCCCAGAGGCCGGAGAACACCAGCAGGCTGCGCTCGGCCCGGCCGTACGCGGCCTCGTCCAGCGTCGCCAGCCCGAGGTTGTCGAACAGCACCCCGGTGTACACCTGCCCGGCCGGGAGCGCCCCCGCCGTCGGCAGCCCGGCGTTGCGGGCCACCTCGCCACGCAGGCCCGGGCTCAGCCCGAGCACCTCGGCGGCGGTGTCCTCGTCCCCGCGGCACAGCGTGACCAGCGCCTCCAGCACCTCCGCCCGCGCCGCCGTCAGCCCGGGCAGCGACAGCCCGCCGAGCGCCACCGGCACGCCGTCTCCGGACGCGGCCTTCCCCTCCGAGGGCGGCAACAGCACCAGCACGACGGACTCCTCCACACTCCGGGCCACGGGACCACGCCACCCTACGCAACCCACCCCCACCTCGGAAAACGGCCGGCCGCCGGCGCCCGGCCGGCCCGTTCGCCCCGGTGCGGCGCGCGCTCCCCGGGCGCTGAAGCCGCCGGTGGGCGCGCCACCCGGACGGGTTGCTCCGCCACCGCCCGGCGACCGCCCGGGTGGGAGGATCGATCCGTGTCCGATGCGACCCCCCTGAGCCCGCCGTCCACCGATCCCGGGCGGCGCCGCCGGCAGCTCGTCCTGGCGATCTGCTGCCTGAGCCTGTTCATCGTCGGGCTCGACAACACCGTGGTGAACATCGCCCTCCCGCAGATCCAGCGGGACCTCGACGCCCCCGCCTCCGGCCTGCAGTGGATCATCGACGCCTACACGCTGGTGCTGGCCTCGCTGCTGATGCTGTTCGGCTCGCTGGCCGACCGCCTCGGGCGCCGTCGGGTGTTCCAGACCGGCCTGCTGGTGTTCGTGCTCGGCTCGCTGCTCTGCAGCCTGGCACCCGGTCTGGGCTGGCTGGTCGCGTTCCGGGCGGTGCAGGCGGTGGGCGGCTCGATGCTCAACCCGGTGGCGATGTCGATCATCACCAACACCTTCACCGAGCCGCGCGAGCGGGCCCGGGCGATCGGCGTCTGGGGCGGGGTGGTCGGCATCTCGATGGCGCTCGGGCCGCTGCTCGGCGGCTTCCTGGTGCACGCCGCGGGCTGGCCGGCGATCTTCCTGATCAACGTTCCGGTCGGCCTGCTGGCCTTCCTGCTGACCGCCCGGTACGTGCCCGAGTCGCGCGCGCCCCGGGCCCGCCGGCCGGACCCGGTGGGGCAGCTGCTGATGATGGTGCTGCTCGGCTGCGGCACCGGCGCGATCATCGAGGGCCCGGCGCACGGCTGGACGTCCCCGCTGATCCTCGGCCTGGCCGCGGCGGCGCTCGCCGCGCTGGTCGCCTTCCCGCTCTGGGAGCGACGGGTCGCCGAGCCGCTGGTCGACCCGAGGTTCTTCGGCAGCGCGCCGTTCACCGGCGCCACGGTGACGGCGGTCTGCGCCTTCGCCTCGCTGGGCGGATTCCTCTTCCTGAACACCCTCTACCTCCAGGACGTCCGCGGCTACAGCCCGATGGAGGCCGGTCTGTGGACGCTGCCGATGGCCGGGATGATGCTGGTCTGCGCGCCGCTCTCGGGCCGGATCGTCGGCGCCCGCGGGCCCCGGGTGCCGCTGGTGCTGGCCGGCCTCGGCCTGGTCGCCAGCGGGCTGCTGCTGACCCGGCTGGCCGCGGACTCCCCGCCGGGCCTGCTGCTGGCCGCGTACGGGCTGTTCGGCTTCGGCTTCGGCTTCGTGAACGCGCCGATCACCAACGCCGCCGTCTCCGGCATGCCGCGCGCCCAGGCGGGGGTGGCGGCGGCCGTGGCCTCCACCAGCCGGCAGGTCGGCCAGTCGCTCGGCGTCGCGGTGATCGGCACCGTGGTCACCTCCTCGGTGGTCGGCACGGTCGCCTCCGGCTTCGCCCCGGCGAGCCACGCGGGCTGGTACATCGTGGCGGCCCTGGGCGCCACGATCGGGATCCTCGGCCTGGTCACCACCTCCGCCTGGGGGACCGCCACCGCCACCCGGGTGGCCGCCCGCCTCGGCGGCGATCCGCCGCTGACCCGCCCCGGAGTACGGGACGCCCCGCCCGAGCGGCTACCATGACCACTACGGCGGAAGAGCCGGCCGGGCGGCCGCGACGGGTCCTCAGGACCCGCCGAGGAACGTCCGGGCTCCACAGAGCAGGGTGGTGGGTAACGCCCACCCGGGGTGACCCGCGGGACAGTGCCACAGAAAACAGACCGCCCGCCGCTTCGGCGACGGGTAAGGGTGAAACGGTGGTGTAAGAGACCACCAGCGACCGGGGTGACCCGGCCGGCTCGGTAAACCCCACCTGGAGCAAGGTCAAGATCGGCGCCCCAGGGCGCCGTGCGCGGATGCTTGAGGGCTGCTCGCCCGAGTCCGCGGGTGGACCGCACGAGGCTGTCGGCAACGGCAGCCCTAGATGGATGGCCGTCTCCCCGGGCCGCGTGAGCAACCCGGGTGACAGAACCCGGCGTACAGGCCGACTCTTCCGCCCCTTCCCCTTCGGCCGGGTGACACCACCCGGCCGGGGGGTTCCGTCGTTCCGGGGGCGCCGGATCAGCCCGGGTGGGCGCCGACGGCGTCGCGGACCTGGGAGCCCAGGCCGCCGTTGACCCGGGCGCAGTTGGCGCAGCAGAAGAACATGCCGGCCACCTCGACGCCGTGGCCGACGATCCGGACGTTGCAGTGCTCGCAGCGCGGGGCGAGCTTCTCCATCGCGCACTCGAAGCTGTCGAAGGTGTAGACGTCGCCGGTGACCGTCTTGATCTCGAAGGCGAGCCAGTAGTCGTTGCCGCAGGTGACGCAGATGGCCATGGCGGCGCACTTCCTTCCGGGCGGAGGGGAGGGGCCGGGCGGGGGTGCCCGGCCCCTCCAGTCTCCGAGCCGCCCGGCGGGGCGGCCACCCGGCGCGTCCGGCCGGTCAGACGGTGCGGGCGGTGCGCGCGGCGCGGGCCGAGAGGTCCTCCAGGGCGCGCAGGGCGCGCTCGGCGTCGTCGGCGGCGACGAACAGGTGGTCGTGGTGGTAGCCGGCCAGCACGTTGCAGCTGATCCCCTCCTCGGCCAGCCGGGTGGCGACGGCGGCGGTGAGGCCGACGGCCTCCAGCGCCGAGTGGATCCGCAGGGTGATCCAGGCGGCCACGTACGCGTAGGGCAGACCGAGCGCGTCGGCCTCCTCCTGGGCGACCACCACCGTCACCCCCTCGGGTTCGGCCACGGTGGCCACCGGCCGCAGTCCGGCGGGCAGCCTGGTGGGCAGCGTGCAGTAGACGTACCGCCCCGGGTTGAGCTGGGGGCGCAGGTCGCGCAGCAGTGTCGCGAGGTCTCGTTCTCCGGCCATGCCCCGCACCGTAGCGTCCGGGCGCCGCGACGCGCCGCAGGCCGGACCGGAATCCGTTGACGGCCGACAGTCACCGATATATCGTCGAGTTATCGGGACAGTGATACGACTGTTCGTTCCGATCGTCTGTTCATCGTCGACGGGGCCGCCCCGGAGCGGCCCGAACGGGAGGTGGGTGCGATGCGCCCAGGACGATTCCGTGGCGAGTCGGGCCCCGGCGGGTGCCGCCCGGGGCCGGAGTTCGCCGGGATGCCCGGCGAGTACCACGAGGGCCGGGGGGCGTTCGGTCCCTTCGGCCCGCCGCCGTTCGGCGGGCCGGGCGGACGGCAGGGTCCGCCGTGGGGCCGGGGCGGCTTCGGCGGCCCGCCGTGGGTCCGCGGTGGCCGGCGCGGCGGGCGGGCCCGGCGCGGGGACGTGCGCGCCTCGCTGCTGGCGCTGCTCAAGGAACGGCCGATGCACGGCTACGAGATGATCGCCGAGATCGCCGAGCGGTCCGGCGGGGCGTGGCGGCCGAGCCCCGGTTCGGTCTACCCGACCCTCCAGCTGCTGGAGGAGGAGGGCCTGGTCACGGCGGAGGAGACCGGCGGCAAGCGGCTGGTCTCGCTCACCGGGGCCGGCCGGGCCGAGGCCGAGGCCGGGCCGGACGAGCCGTGGGCGGAGGCCGGCCAGGAGATCGACTGGGCCGCGGTCCAGGAGGTCGGCCAGGCGCTCGGCGCCGTGGACCACGCCGTCCGGCAGGTCATGACGACGGGCAACGAGGCGCAGCGGGCCAAGGGCCTGGAGGTGCTCAACGAGGCCCGCAAGAAGCTCTACCTGATCCTCGCCGAGGACGCCTGACCGGGTGGACGGCGGCGGACGGCGGTGCGCCGCTCAGGAGCGGACGGCGAACAGCCCCACGCACACGAGCAGCAGCACCGACCAGCCGAACCAGAGCCAGCCGTCGGGGCCGAGCACCGCGCTGTAGAGGCTGACCACCACCAGCAGGACGGCCGTGACCGCGGCCACCTGCCGGTTGTGGTGCGCCACCGCCTCGGCGCGCGTCCTGGGGTGCCGTACGGTTCTCGCCATCGCCGTCCTCCCGCGAGGGGAGGCGGCCGTCACCCGGAAGCGCGGGCGGTGGCCGCCTCGTCGTACTCGTAACGCCAGAACCAGCGGGCGCCCCGCTGCTGCTTGGCCCGGACGTACACCAGTGTGCGCGCCGGGGTGTCCCCGTGCGAAGGGACCGGCACGGTGTACTTCTTGGGCACGCCGTACATCGGCCCCAGCGGGACGGGGAGGATCCGGCCGTCCAGGGGGCCGCCGACGAATTCGGTGTCCGCGCTCTTCACCCCACCAGGGTCTCACCCCGCGGGGGCGGGGCGGAGGCGGTGTGGGGGCCGGGTGGCGGGAGTGTGACCGGAGAGGCACCGCCCCCGGTCATCCGGAGGGCCCGCGCACCCTTATCCTTCCTGTTACGCCCTCGGGGTCCACCCGGGTCAGCGGGCCCGTACGGGCCGGGCGAGGCGCACCTCACCGTGCCCCGCCGGGCCGCCGAGCCGCAGCCGTCGTGCCGCAGTGACTCCGTACCGTGACCCCGGCGTCGGCCGTCCGGCTACCCCGGCTCCGGCCGGCAGGGCGCGGGAATGCAGGGCCGAGCACCACCCGGGGAAGCAGCGGGGGGCGCCGTGCGTTGCGTCGGAGTGGTACGTCGAACGCTGTGTCACACCAGGCACGGCAATGCGCGGAAGGGGCCCGATGGAATCCGGCGGCAGGTGGACGGCCTGGTGGCAGAAGCGTGACCGTGAGAGGGGCCGCCCGGCGGCCGCCGACAGCCCCGCAGCCAGACTGGACCAACTGCTCGGCGCGGTCCGCGCCGGGTTCCCGCTCGCCCCCGCGGCCCATCCGGCGGGCTACCGCTGTTCCTGTGACCGGGTCGCCTGTCCTGCTCCCGCCCAGCACCCGGTCTCCTTCGCCTGGCAGACCCAGGCGACCACCGATCCCGAGCAGCTCGCCCGCTGGCTCTCCCGCGACCCGCAGGCCAACTTCATCACCGCCACCGGCCGCGTCCACGACGTGCTGGACGTACCGGCCGAGGCCGGACGCCTCGCCCTGGAGCGGCTGGCCGCCCTCGGCGTCGAGGGTCCGGTGGCCGCCGTCGGCGAGGACCGCTACCTGTTCTTCACCGCCACCAGGGGCACCCCGGTGGACGAGGACGAGTGGTGGCCGAGCGCCCTGGACTCCACGCCGGACACCATGTCCGAGCACCCCGGCCTGCGCTGGCACTGCCGCGGCTCGTACACCCTGCTGCCGCCGGCCGCGCTGCCGGACGGCTCCGAGGTGCGCTGGCTGCGCGGCCCCGAGCTGCCGCTGCCGGACCCGCTGCGCGTCCTGGACGTGCTGACCGACGCCTGCACCGAGGTGGGCGCCGTCGCCGAGGAGCAGTGGCTCATCGGCTGACCAGCGCCCTCGACCGCACGCCCGTCTCCGGCGCGCCCCTCGGCCCGGGGCGCGCCGGAGCGGTCGTCACGGCAGGGTGAGGATCTCTGCGCCGTCCGCCGTGACGACCAGGGTGTGCTCGAACTGGGCGGTGCGCCTGCGGTCCTTGGTGACGACGGTCCAGCCGTCCGGCCAGATCTCGTAGTCGTGGGTGCCGAGGGTGAGCATCGGCTCGATGGTGAACGTCATGCCCGGCTTGATCACCTCGGTGGCCCGCTCGCTGTCGTAGTGCGGGATGATCAGGCCGGAGTGGAACGACGTGTTGATGCCGTGCCCGGTGAAGTCCCGCACCACGCCGTAGCCGAAGCGCTTGGCGTAGGACTCGATGACGCGCCCGATCACGTTGATCCGGCGGCCGGGCTTGACCGCCTTGATCGCCCGGTCGAGCGACTCCCGGGTCCGCTCGACCAGCAGCCTGGACTCCTCGTCCACGTCGCCGACCGGGTAGGTGGCGTTGAGGTCGCCGTGCACCCCGTGGATGTAGGCGGTGGCGTCGATGTTGACGATGTCACCGTCCTGGAGGACGGTCGAGTCCGGGATGCCGTGGCAGATGACCTCGTTGATCGAGGTGCAGACCGACTTGGGGAAGCCCCGGTAGCCGAGGTCGGACGGGTAGGCGCCGTGGTCGCACATGTACGCGTGGGCGACCGCGTCCAGCGCGTCCGTGGTGACGCCGGGCGCGATCAGCGCGGCCGCCTCGGCCATCGCCCGGGCGGCGATCCCGCCGGCGATCCGCATCTTCTCGATCGTCTCGGCGGTCTGCACCTCGGGCCCGGTGTACGCCGCCGGGGCGGGCTTCCCGACGTACTCGGGGCGCGCGATGTGCGCCGGGACCTTGCGAGTGGGGGACTGGATGCCGGGTACGAGAGCCATGGCGGCGAGTCTAGTTGGCGGGCCCCGCAGGCCGTGGCCGGGCGCCGCGGCCGGGCACCGGGTGTGCGGACGGTGCCCGGGCGGGGAATGATCGGGACGACGCGACGCCGCACCGGGAACGCGAGCCACGACCCACTGACACGGAGGTGACCACACCATGCCCCTGGGATTCCGCCGCAGCAAGCCGACCGGCCGGCCCGGCGAGTGGTTCTACTGCATCAAGCACGGCAAGGTCGAGGAGGGGCCGGAGTGCCCGGCCAAGGACCGCCTCGGCCCGTACGCCACCCGGGAGGAGGCGGCGCACGCGCTGGAGACCGCCGAGCTGCGCAACCGGGAGTGGACCAACGACCCGCGCTGGAGCGACAGGCCCGCGGACCCGCCCGGGGAGTGACGGGCCGGGCGCCGGCTCAGGACGCGTCCGCCGGCGCCTGCTCCGCGGGCCCCCGCTCCGCCGCCTCCCGCAGGGCGGCCGCCCGCTCGTGCTCGGCGCGGACGGCGGCCGCGTTCGGGTCGGTGCGGTCGTCGTACGAGAGCAGCCGGGGCAACGCGGTGGCCAGTGCCAGCACGCCCACCACGCAGGCGGCGCCGCCGATCCACACCGAGGCCCGCACGCCCACCAGCCCGGCCATGCCGCCCGCCCGGACCTGGCCGAGCTGCGGCCCCACGGAGTAGCTGAGCAGTTCCACCCCGGCCATCCGCCCGCGCAGTTCGTCCGGGATCGACTGGTTCCACAGCGTGGAGCGGGCGATGCCGCTGACCTCGTCGGCGCCCCCGGCCGCGACCAGGCAGAGCAGCACCCACCAGACCGAGCCGGACAGGCCCGCCACCGCGATCGCCGCGCCCCAGCCGAGCGCGGCGGCCAGCAGCAGCCGGCCGTGCCGGTGGACCCGGGAGGTCCAGCCGCTGGTGACCGAGACGAGCAGGGCGCCGACCGCCGAGGCGGCGTACATCGGGCCGAGCGCCCAGTCGGCGTGCAGATCGGCGGCCAGGAACGGGAAGATCGCCACCGGGAAGGCGAACAGCATCGCGCAGAGGTCGATCGCGTAGGTGCCCAGCAGGTCCTTGCGGCTCCACGCGTAGCGGATCCCGGTGAGCACCGCCCGCACCGAGGGCTTCTCGGCGTCGGTCGGCGGCGGGACGGCGCGGATCCGGGCGAGCAGCAGCAACGAGGCACCGAAGGTGACGACGTCCAGCGCGTACGCGGTCTGCACCCCGGCGAAGGTCACCACGACGCCCGCCAGCGCCGGTCCCGCCACCGAACCGACGTTGCGGTAGAGGGAGTTGAGCGCGAAGGCGGCGGCCAGCTGGTCGTGCCGGACGACCCGCGGGGTCAGCGCGTCCAGCGACGGGCGCTGCAGGCCGTCGGCGGCGGCGACCAGCGCGGCCACCAGGTAGACCGGCCACAGCACCGGCGTCGGCAGCAGCGCGTTGACCAGCAGCAGCACGCTGAGCAGGCCGAGCCCGGCCTCCGCGAACAGCACCAGCCGGCGGCGGTCCAGGGCGTCGGCGAGGGCGCCGCCCCAGAGGCCGAAGACGATCAGCGGGACCAGCTCGAAGGCGCCGACCAGGCCGACCGCGAAGGAGGAGCCGGTGAGCTCCTTGATCTGCAGCGGCACGGCGACGTAGGTGAGGAAGCTGCCGAAGCTGGTGACGCAGCCGGAGAGCCAGAGCAGGCGGAAGTCCCGGGAGGAGCGCCAGGGGGAGAGGTCGGGGGCGACCGAGCGCAGCAGGGACCTCGCCCGGCCGGTCGGGGGCGCGGCGGCGTCGTTCACGAGCGACCATCCTGCGGGGCGCCCGGCCGGGCCGCAATCGATTTACCGGCCCGCCGCGCCCCCGGCCGTACCCCCGCCCCGGCCCCTGCCGCGCGCCCTACCAGCGGCTGACCGTCGGCCCCGCCGCGAGCCGCCCGGCCAGCGCCGCCAGCCGGTCCAGCGCCGCCCGCCGCGCGGGCCGCTGCCCGGCGGCGGCGCTGACCAGGTGCTGCGCCAGGTCGAACGGCTCCTCCTCGCCCGTGCCGACGGTGAGCCGCCGGTGCGCCAGCCCGGCCAGGTCGGCGGACCCGGCGCCGTCCACCGCCAGCACCGTCGCGCCGTGCCGCCGGGCGTCGTGCACCCGCTCCAGCAGCGTCCCGCCGGCCGCCGCCGGGGCGACCACCAGCACCGTCGCCCCGCGCCCGGCCCCGGTCAGCCGGCCCAGGCCGTGCGCCAGGTGCGCCGGCGCCCGCTCCGGGACCCGGTGCCGCAGCAGCGTCGGGGCCAGCCGGGGGACGGCCGACCAGGCGGCCTCGTCCTCCAGATGGGCGGCCAGGTGCCAGGGCTCGTAGGCCTCGGTGCCGACCAGCAGCAGTTCGCCCGCGCCGCGCCGGGAGACCGACCGCCGCAGCTCACCGGCGAAACCGCCGACGGCCTCCAGCCAGCCGGTGCCCTCCAACCGCTCCCGAAGTGCCGAAACTCTCACCGCGTCCATGGGCCACAGGATGACGCGGAGGCCCGGCGGTTGGCAGGATCGGGCCATGACTTCCCTCGATTCAGCGACAAACCCGGCCCACGAGCTGCCGGACGTCTCGCAGCTCGTGGTCGGTGTCCTCGGCGGCACCGGCGACCAGGGGCGGGGGCTGGCCCTGCGGCTGGCCAAGGCCGGCCAGCAGGTGATCATCGGCTCGCGCGACGCGGCCCGCGCGCAGGCCTCGGCGGACGCGATCGGCCACGGCGTGCGCGGCGCCGACAACGCCGCCACCGCCCGGGAGAGCGACATCGTGATCGTCGCGGTGCCGTGGGACGGCCACGCCGCCACGCTCACCGCGCTCCGCGAGGAGCTGGCCGGGAAGATCGTGGTGGACTGCGTCAACCCGCTCGGCTTCGACAAGCAGGGCGCCTTCGCGCTCGTCCCGCAGGAGGGCAGCGCCGCCCAGCAGGCCGCCGCCCTGCTGCCGGACTCCCGGGTGACGGCCGCCTTCCACCACCTGTCGGCGGTGCTGCTCCAGGACGAGTCGATCGAGCGGATCGACACCGACGTGATGGTGCTCGGCGAGGAGCGGGAGGCCACCGACATCGTGCAGGCGCTGGCCGGGCGGATCCCCGGCATGCGCGGCATCTTCGCGGGCCGGCTGCGCAACGCCCACCAGGTGGAGTCGCTGGTGGCGAACCTCATCTCGGTCAACCGCCGCTACAAGGCCCACGCGGGCCTGCGGATCACCGACGTCTGATCACCGACGTCCGATCACCGGCTCGCCGACCTCACCCCTGGACCCGGTCCGCAGGTGAGGTCGGCGAGAATGGGGACCGTCCGTCCACCGGCCCCAGGAGTCTGCCGCCATGCCCCGCACGTCCGTCCTCGCCTCGATCGTCGCCGTTCTCGCGCTGGCCGCCGCCGTGGTCTCGCTGGTGCAGGGCTGGTGGCTCGGCCTGATCTGGCTTCCGATGGCGGGCATCGCCAGCAACGTGCTCTGGATGAACGTGCGCCGCGAGAAGCTGGCCCGGGCGGCCGCCGAGCAGTCCTGACCCGCGGGTCAGTCCTTCCAGAACGTGAACAGCTCGTGGCCCACCTGCGGGTAGGCGCGGTCGACGCCCAGCAGGTCCATCACGCCGTACACGGCCTCGAAGAACCAGTGGTTCACCTCGGGCTGCCAGAGCAGCGCGAAGACCGCCAGCATGCCGTACGGCGCGAACGGCTCGATCGCCCGCCGGGTCCGGTACGACAGCCACGGCTCGATGATCCCGTAGCCGTCCAGGCCGGGCACCGGCAGCAGGTTCAGCAGGGTCGCGCTCAGCTGCAGCATGCCGAGGAAGCCCAGCGCCAGCGCGAACGGCGAGACGTTCAGCTCGAAGCCGTTCCAGACCGCGTGCACCGCCGGGTCGTCGAGCCAGCCGGCGCCGACCGGGACCAGCAGCAGCACGGCGGCGAGCAGGTTCACCAGCGGTCCGGCGGCCGAAATGAGGCTGTGCTTGAGCCGGCCCCGGACCCGGTGCCGCTCGATCCACACCGCGCCGCCGGGCAGGCCGATGCCGCCGAGCAGCACGAAGACGATCGGCAGCACGAAGCTGAGCAGCACGTTGGCGTACTTGAAGGGGTTGAGGGTCAGGTAGCCCTTCGCGCCCACGCTGATGTCGCCGCCGTGCAGCGCGGTCCGCGCGTGCGCGTACTCGTGCAGGCAGAGCGAGACCATCCAGCCGGCCACCACGAACAGGAAGATCCCGAAACGGGCGTTGCCGTACCCCTGGTGGACGGCGATGCCGGCGGTGACGAGGATCGCGAGCAGCGCCCAGAACACCGGACTGATCCGGCGGTCCTCGCTGCGGGAGCGCTGCGTGGCGGCGAAGGTCATGGTGTGGGTGCTCCGGTGGTCGGGGTCGCGTGGGGAAGGGGCAGAGGCCGATCATGCCGGGCGCGCCCGCGCCGGACAAGCCGCCCCGGATGAACGTACGGAGCCCGGTACCGGTTCCGGGGGGCTCCGGGAGTCAGGGTCGGGTCAGGGTGGCGGACCGGACAAATGTGCGTGGCCGGCCGCGCCGATCCACCAGAATGGTGCGGTGCACTACGGCATCCTCGGCACCACCACCGCCCACCACGACGACGGCACCCCGGTTCCGCTCGGCGGCGCCCGGCTGCGCGCCCTGCTCGCCGCGCTGGCGCTGCGGCACGGGCGCCCGGTGCCGGCCGACCTGCTCGTCGACGAGGTGTGGGACGCCGATCCGCCGCAGGACTCCTCGGCGGCGTTGCAGACCCTGGTCGGCCGGCTGCGCCGCACCATCGGCCGCGACCGGGTGGGCTCCGGCCCGGCCGGGTACTGGCTGACCGACCCGGTGACCGACCTCGGCGAGTTCCAGCGGCTGGCCGGCGAGGGCCGCCGGGCGCTGGAGCGCGGCGACCACGCCGAGGCCGCCGAGCGGCTGCGGGCCGCACTCGCGCTGTGGCGCGGCCCGGTGCTCGCGGACCTGCCGGACCGCGGCGGCCCGGCCACCCGGCTGGAGGCGCAGCGCGAGGAGGCCCGCCGGCACCGGATCACCGCCGACCTCGGCCTCGGCCGGGCCGCCGAGCTGGTGGCCGAGCTCGCCGAGCTGTGCGAGCGGCAGCCGCTGGACGAGCCGCTGCAGTACCTCATGGTGCGGGCGCTGCACGAGAGCGGCCGGACGGCGGAGGCGCTGCAGCACTACGAGCGCACCCGGCGCGCGCTGGCCGAGGAACTCGGCGTCGACCCGGGGCGCCAGCTCCGGACCCTCCACGCCGAGCTGCTGGCCCCCGCCGGACCGCCCACCGGGGCCCCGCCCGCGACAGCGGCGCCCGCGGCCCCGGTACCCCCCGCCCCGGCGCCGGCCCGCCCCGCGGGCAATCTGCGCGGCCGCCTCACCAGCTTCGTCGGCCGCGAGCACGACCTCGCCGCCCTGCGCTCGGTGCTGGCCACCAGCCGACTGGTCACCCTGACCGGCCCCGGCGGCTCCGGCAAGACCCGTCTCTCGGTCGAGGCCGGACGCCTGGAGCAGGCCGCCGGGCACTGGCCGGACGGCGTCTGGCTGGCCGAGCTGGCCCCGTTGGAGCGCCCGGACGCGGTGCCCGGCGCGGTGGTCTCCGCGCTCGGCCTGCGCGAGACCGTCCTGCACACCGGCGCCAGCATGGTCGCCGAGGTGATCGAGGCCCGCAGCGACGACCCGGTGCGCCGGCTGGTCGAGTACTGCGGGCGTCGCCGGATGCTGCTCGTCCTGGACAACTGCGAGCACCTCATCCAGTCCGCCGCCGACCTCGCCGAGAGCCTGCTCACCGAGTGCCCCGGCCTGACCGTGCTGGCCACCAGCCGCGAGCCGCTGGGCGTGCCGGGGGAGACCGTGCTGCCGGTGGAGCCGCTGCCCGACCCGGTGGCGCTGCGGCTGCTGGCCGAGCGGGCCGCCGCCGCCCGGCCCGGCTTCGACCCGCAGAGCGACCCGGAGGCGTGCGCCGAGATCTGCCGGCGGCTGGACGGCCTGCCGCTCGCCATCGAGCTGGCCGCCGCCCGGCTGCGGGTGATGACCGCCCGGCAGATCGCCGACCGGCTGGACGGCCGGTTCGCCCTGCTCACCGCCGGCAGCCGCACCCTGCTGCCGCGTCAGCAGACGCTGCGCGCGGTGGTCGACTGGAGCTGGGACCTGCTCGGCAAGCAGGAGCGCGCGGTGCTGCGCCGGCTGGCGGTGTTCGCCGGCGGCTGGACGCTGGAGGCGGCCGAGGCGGTCTGCTCGGACGGCGCCGAGGTGCCCGGCGAGGAGGTCGCCGACCTGCTGCTCTCGCTGGTCGACAAGTCCCTGCTGGTCGCCGACCTGACCGGGGACGGCCCGCCGCGCTACCGGATGCTGGAGACCATCCACGAGTACGCGGTCGAGCGGCTGGCCGAGGCGCGGGAGACCGGGGCGACCGAGGCCCGGCACGTCGCGTACTTCCGCGAGCTCGTCCGCACCGCCGACCTCAACGTCCACGGCCCGGCGCAGCTGCACTGGCTGGCGGTGCTGGAGCGGGAGCACGACAACATTCGGACCGCGCTGCGCCGCGCCGTCGACCGCCGGGACGAGGGCGAGGCGCTGGTCCTGGTGCTGGGCATGAGCTGGTACTGGTCGCTGCGCGGCTTCAGCCAGGAGTCCCGCCGCTGGTACGAGGCGGTGCTGACGATCGGCCCGGACCCGTTCGGCCCGGACACCCGCCCGGTGCCGCTGGACCGGCCGGTGCTGGAGTACCCGCTGCCGATGCCGCCGGAGGTGGCCGACGAGGCCCGCCGGGCGGTCGTCATCTGCCGGCTGATCAGCCTGTTCGAGGGCAACCTGGACGTGCTGGCGGACCCTGACGCGGTCGCCCTGGCCCGGAACGTCACCGAGGCCTACACCCCGGACCTGCCGCAGGCCTACCGCTTCCCCGGGCTGATGCGGGTCTTCGGCGCCTTCCTGGTCGGGCAGCTGGACACCATGCAGGAGCTGCTGGACGACGCGGTGGAGGGCTGCCGGCGGCACGGCAGCTCCACCGACCTGGCGTTCATCCTGCAGATCCGGGCCAAGATGATGAACGACTGGCCGGACGGCGCGGCGCAGAGCACCCTGGACGGCGAGGAGTCGCTGGAGCTGTACCGCCGGTCCGGCGACCTGTGGGGGATGTCCCAGGCGCTGTCCGCGCGCGGCGAGTCGCTGGCCAACCAGGGGCGGGCGGCGGAGGCCGTCGAGGCGTACCGGCGGGCGATCGAGCTGGCCGAGGAGCTGGGCGCGCCGCAGGAGGTGCCGATGCTGCGGGTGCACCTGGGCTCGGCGATGCTGGACCAGGACAGGGACGCGGGGGAGCGGGTGATCCGCGAGGCGCTGGCCGGGATCACGCCGGGCGACAAGCAGTCGACCAACGGCGCGCTGCTCTTCGGGCGCCTGATGCTCTGCGGCATCCAGGCCCTGCGCGGCGACCACGAGGCGGCGCTGGCGGAGCTGGACGCGCTGAACTGGACGCGGGTCGGCGCGTTCGCCCCGGACGTGGTCGGCGGGATGCTGACCGTCACCCGGGGCTGGATCACCGCCCGTGGCGGCGATCCGGACCGGGGGCTCGAACTCGTCCAGGAGGGACGGGTGCTGCTGCGCTCGGTGTCGGCGGCCGCGAGCGGGTTCGTCGAGCAGCTGTCGGTGATGATGCTGCCGCCGGTGATCGGGGTGCTGGAGGTCTTCGCCCGGCGCGACGGGGACCTCGACAAGGCCCGCCGGGCCGCGGTGCTGTTCGGCGCGCACGCCGGGATGAACGGGCCGCGGGGCGGTTTCCTCGACCGGGTGGAGCGCGAGCGGGCCGAGGAGAGCCTGCGGGACCTGCTGGGTGACGCGGTGTTCGAGGCGGTGGCCGCCGAGGGGCGCGCGCTGTCCGTGCTGGAGGCCACCGCGCTGCTCAACCGGGTGGTCGGCTGACGGCCGCCCCGCCGGCGCACGCCCCGCCGACGGCCGCCCCACGGCCCGGGACGCGCCGGACCCCGGGGTGCTCCCCTCGCGCACCCCGGGGTCCGGTCGTTCGCCCACCGCTCAGGTCCGCTTGCGGAACCGGGCGACGGCGAGCGGCGCGAAGACCGCGGTGATGGCGGCCGACCAGGCCAGCACGACGAAGGTCGGGTGCGCCACCGCGCCGTGGCCGTTCATCAGCGCCCGGCAGGCGTCGGCCAGTCCGGACAGCGGGTTCACCTTGGTGAAGGCCTGCAGCCAGCCCGGCATGGTGTCGGTCGGGGCGAAGATCGAGCTGCCGAACTGCATCGGCATCAGCACCAGCATGGCGACTCCCTGGACGGCCTGGGCGCTGCGCAGGGCCATGCCCAGCAGCATCGAGATCCACACGATCGACATGCCGAACACCAGCGAGAGGCCGACCGCCGCCAGCGTCCTCAGCGGGCCGCCGTTCAGCTCGAAGCCGAGGATCAGCGCGAACACGATCAGGATGGTGAAGGACAGCAGGGCGCGGCAGGTCTCCGCCGCGATCTTGGACAGCAGGACCGAGGAGCGGCCGATCGGCAGGGTGCGGAAGCGGTCCATCACGCCGGTCTGGAAGTCGCTGTTGAGGCCGGTGCCGACGGCCATCGCCAGGGTGAGCCCGGTCTGCCCGAGCAGGCCGGGGATCATGTACTGCTTGTAGGCGTCCTGGCCGCCGGAGATGGCGCCGCCGAAGACGTAGACGAACAGCACCGTGAAGATGACCGGCATCAGGACGGCGTCGAACATCGACTCCGGGTCGGCCTTGATCCGCATCAGGTTGCGGCGGGTCAGGGCGCCGACGTGCCGCAGGTGGCCGGCCAGGCCGATCCCGGTGTCCTCGGCCCGGGCGGGGGCGAGCGTGGCGGTGGTCATGCGACGGGCTCCTTGGCGAGGCTGGGGACGGTGTCCGCGGGGGCCGGACGGTCCGCGGGCTTGCCGGTGATGGCGAGGAAGACCTCGTCGAGGCTGGGCAGCTTGGTGTCGATGCCGGCGACCGCGAAGCCGCGGGTGCCGAGCACGCCGATGACGGCGGTCAGCTGCTCGTCGGCGGTGATCGGCACCGACAGCACGCCGGTGTCGGCGGAGAAGGTGGCGGTGATGCCGGTGTCCTGGAGGCAGCGGGCCATCTCGGGCAGCTCGGCCGGGCGCACCGGGCGCACTTGCAGGGTCCGGCCGCCCACCTGGGCCTTGAGGTCGGAGACGCCGCCGGCGGCGATCACCCGGCCGCGGTCGATGACGGTCAGCTCGCCGGCGAGCTGCTCGGCCTCCTCCATGTACTGCGTGGTGAGCAGCACGGTGGAGCCCTCGGCGACCATCCGCTGGACCTCGTCCCAGACCTCGTTGCGGGTGCGCGGGTCGAGGCCGGTGGTGGGTTCGTCCAGGTAGAGCACCCGGGGCCGGCCGATCATCGAGGCGGCCAGGTCGAGGCGGCGGCGCATGCCGCCGGAGTAGGTCTTGGCGGGCCGCTTGGCGGCCTCGGTGAGCGAGAACCGCTCCAGCAGTTCGGTGGCGCGGGCCTTGGCGTCGCGGCGGGAGAGGTCGAGCAGCCGGCCGATGAGGTAGAGGTTCTCGTAGCCGGAGAGCAGCTCGTCGACGGAGGCGTACTGGCCGGTGAGGCCGATGGTGCGGCGCAGCTGCTTGGGCTGGCGCAGCACGTCGTAGCCGCCGACGAAGGCGGTGCCGGCGTCGGGCTTGATCAGCGTGGACAGGACGCGGACCAGGGTGGTCTTGCCGGCCCCGTTGGGGCCGAGCACACCGAGGACGGTCCCCTCGCGGACGGTGAGGTCGACCCCGTCGAGGGCCTTGGTCTCGCCGAAGTGCTTGACGATGCCGTGGACCTCCACGGCGTTCCCCGCGGCGGGCCCCCGGTCGTTCGGGGCGGTGGCGATGCGTGTCATGCCCCAAGGCTGTCCGCCCCGGCTGTCACCCCGCTGTCAGCGGGCCGGCCGGTGCGGCGGCGGGCCCGCGGGGCACTGTCGGCCCGCTGTCAGCCCGCTGTCACCGGGGCCCGGCCACGGCCGCGGCCGGGCCCCGGTGACGGTGCGCGTCAGTGGAAGGTGTGCTCCGGAGCCGGGAAGGCGCCGCCGCGCACGTCCTCGGCGAATGCGCGGGCGGCGCCGCCGAGGACGGCCCGCAGGTCGGCGTACTGCTTGACGAACTTGGGCACCCGGCCCGCGGTCATCCCGGCGAAGTCGGTCCAGACCAGCACCTGGGCGTCGCAGTCCGCACCGGCGCCGATGCCGACGGTGGGAACGGCGAGCTGCTCGGTGACCTCCCGGGCCAGCTCGGCGGGCACCGCCTCCAGCACCACCGCGAAGGCGCCGGCCTGCTGCACCGCCTTGGCGTCGCGCAGCAGCTGGTGGGCGGCCTCGTCGCCGCGGCCCTGGACGGGGTAGCCGCCGAAGGCGTGCACGGACTGCGGGGTGAGGCCGATGTGGGCCATCACCGGGACGCCGGCCTCGACCAGCAGCTCGATCGAGCGGGCGCTGCGCTCCCCGCCCTCCAGCTTGACCGCGCCGACCCCGGCCTCCTTCATCAGCCGGGCCGCGTTGCGCATGGCCTGGGCCGGGGACTCCTGGTACGAGCCGAACGGCAGGTCGGCGACGATCATGGCCCGCTCGGTGCCGCGGACGACGGCGGCGGCGAGCATCACCATCTGATCCATGGTCACCGGCACGGTGGTCTCGTAGCCGAGGTGGCAGTTGCCGGCGGAGTCGCCGACCAGCAGGACGGGGGTGCCGGCCTCGTCGAAGACGCCGGCGGTGAGGGCGTCGTAGGCGGTCAGCATCGACCACTTCTCGCCGCGCTGCTTGGCGGCGGCGAGGTCGCGGACGGTGACGCGGCGGTTGGTGACCCCACCGTAGAGGGTGGCGGTCGTCGTCGCCCGGTTCTGGGCAGGCGAGGGCGAAGAAGCGTTCATCGAACAGGCTCCTGAAGGGTTGTCGTCTCGTGGCGCCGTGCGGCGTCCCCGGATCACCTCCATGCTTGCACGGCCCGGCGCGGGCGCAAAAGGGGCGGGGGTCACTCCGCTTGCGGCGGCCCGCCGCCGGGGCACCGGTGAGTCTTTGCCACGGTTTTACGATACGGATTCGTCTCGTATCGAAAAGCTCGCTACGCTGGCCGAGGGGGGTTTACGAGACGATCGCGGATCGAAATGCCCGCCAGTGCCACGCCGTACCACGACGGGAAGAATCCATGACCACCGCAGCCGCGCCACCCCGTGTGCCGGAAGCCATCCACCGCCGCCGCTGGGCGATCCTGTGCACCCTGGTGCTCGCCCTGCTCGTCGTCGTCCTCGACAACTCGATCCTCAACGTCGCGATGAAGACCATCGCGTCCCCGGCGCCCACCGGCATCGGCGCCAGCCAGAGCGACCTGGAATGGTCGATCAACTCCTACACCCTGGTCTTCGCCGGACTGCTGTTCACCTCCGGCCTGCTCGGTGACCGCTTCGGCCGGAAGCGGGCGCTGCTGGCCGGCATGGCCGTCTTCGGCGTCGCCTCGCTGCTCTCCGCGCTCGCCAGTACGCCGGGCGAGCTGATCGGCTACCGCGCGCTGATGGGCGTCGGCGGCGCGCTGGCCATGCCGGCCACGCTCGCCATCATCATGAACGTCTTCGAGCGTTCCGAGCAGCCCAAGGCGATCGGCATCTGGGCCGGCGCCGTCGGCCTGGCCATCGCGATCGGCCCGATCACCGGCGGCCTGCTGATCGAGCACTTCTGGTGGGGTTCGGTCTTCCTGATCAACGTGCCGATCGTGGTCGTGGCGCTGATCGCCATGACGGTGCTGGTCCCCGAGTCCAAGGACCCGAACCCGGGCCGGATGGACCCGGTCGGCGTGCTGCTGTCCATCGTCGGCCTGGTGGCGCTGATCTACGGCATCATCAAGGGCGGCGAGCTGGCCGACTTCACCGCGGTCGAGGCCTGGGGCCCGGTGCTGGTGGGCCTGCTGGCGCTGGCCGCCTTCGTGCTCCACGAGCGCCGCGCCGCGCACCCCGCGCTGGACGTCAACTGGTTCCGCAACAAGGTGTTCAGCGCCTCGGTGGTGGTGGTCGGCGTGGTCTTCTTCGCGCTGATGGGCGTCTCGTTCTTCGGCGTCTTCTACACCCAGAGCGTGCGCGGCTACAGCGCGCTGGAGGCCGGCGTGCTGATGCTGCCGCTGGCCGCCGCCCAGCTGGTCTTCGCCCCGCGCGCCCGGCTGGTGGTCGACCGCTTCGGCGTCCGCGCCACCTGCGCCGTCGGCATGCTGTTCATCGCGGTCGGCTTCCTCGGCTACCTGCTGCTGGGCGCCACCACCCCGATCTGGGTGCTGGTCGTGCTCGGGCTGCTGATGGGCGTCGGCATGGCGCACGTCATGCCGCCGATCACCGTCGCGATCATGGGCTCGCTGCCCCGCGAGAAGGCGGGCGCCGGCTCGGCGGTCAACAACACCTTCCGCCAGGTCGGCGGCTCGCTCGGGGTCGCCGTGCTCGGTGCGGTGCTCTCCACCGTCTACCGCGACGGGATCTCCGACCGGCTCGCCCAGCTGCCCAGCGCCGAACTGCGGGAGAAGGCCGGCGAGTCGCTGGAGGCCACCCTGGCGGTCGCCGCCCGGCTCGGCGACCGGGGCACGGAGCTGATCGGCCCGGCCAACGACTCCTTCATCCACGCCATGCACGTGGTGGCCGCGCTCTCCGCCGGGATCACCCTGGTCGGCGCGCTGCTGGCCTGGTTCCTGCTGCCCGGCAAGGCCCCGGCGGGTGCCGCGGGGGCTCCCGGCGGGCCGTCCGGCGCGAAGGAGGCGGGCGCACCGGACGCGGCGCTCCGCAGCGCGGCGGCCGCGGACGCCTGAGCCGCGGACGCCTGAGCCTCGGGCGGCCGAGTCTCGGGCACCGGGCCGCGCACGCCGGGCCCGTCGCCCGCGCGGCCCGGGTGGACGCCCGGTCCCGGCCCGCCCGGTCCGGGCCCGCCCGGGCCGCGACACCCGCCCGCGGACGCCCGACCTGCGACGACCGGTCCGCGACCCCGGGCCGGGCACGTCCGGCCCGGGGCCGCGCTGAGCGAGAATGGGGCCCTGGCACCGGGAACCCGCCGGCGCCAGGGCCCACGAGCGCGTGCGACCCCCGCCCCCGCGCCGGGGCGGGAGCCCCACCACCGGGAGATGTGAGATGAAGACCGAGCCGACGGCCGCGCCGCCCTGCACCGGCCCGCGCCGGGGCAGGCCCCGCAGCGAGGCCGCCGAGCAGGCGATCTTCGCTGCCGTCGAGGAGCAGATGGCGGCCGGCACCAGCCTGTCCGAGCTGACCATCGAGGGCATCGCCACCGGCGCCGGCGTGGGCAAGGCCACCATCTACCGGCGCTGGCCCAACAAGGAGGCCCTGCTGGTCGACATGGTCAGCAGGATGGAGGAGCCGCTGCCCGAGTCCACCGGCTCGATCCGCGGCGACCTGGTCGCGATGATCGAGTACATGCGGCTGCGCGGGCTCGCCAAGCGCTCCCGCTGGGTGCTCAAGGCGGCGCTCGGCCAGATGCACGGCTGGCCCGAACTGCACGCCGCCTACCGCGAACGGGTGATCGTGCCGCGCCGGGAGGCCGCCCGCGAGGTCATCCGCCGGGGCATCGCCGGGGGCGAGCTGCGCGCCGACCTCGACGAGGAACTGCTCGCCGACCTGCTGATCGGCCCGATCCTGGCCCGCAGCATCCTGTGGGACGACTCCGACCTGGACGACCCCGAACTCGCCGAGCGGATGGTCGACGCGCTGCTCAAGGGCCTGGCCGGCCCGGCCCTGCGCCCGCCCGTGCCCGCCTGACCGTCCACGGCCCGCCGGGGGACCGCCGCAGGGCCGCCGGGGAATCACCGGGGAATCACCGGGGGATCGCCGGGGATCGCCGGGGGGACACCGCCCCGGCGCACGTGGCCTGGCTCACCAACCGGGCCACGCCGGAACCCCGGTCCACCGGCCGGACGTCTGTCCCGGCATAGGCTGAGCCGGGAATCCGGCCAAACCCGCACCAGTCCGGCACGCCCTCCCGCCACCCGGCGGAGGCCCGCGCCGGACCGGCCGCGGGCGGCCGGACGGCACGAACGACGGGAGCCACGGCATGGCGCAGGCGGACAGGGCGGACCGGGTGGTCACGGCGGAGGCCGGCGACCCGGGATCCGGCCGGCGCCCCGCGGCCGGACTCCTCGGGGTGCGGCGCTGGGGCCGGGACGCCCGGGGCGCCACCGCCTGGCGGCGCGGCCTGGTGCTCGCCGTCCTCGCCCTGCTCGCCGGCGCCCTGATGGCCTTCCACTCCGAGGTGCCCAACAGCACCGGCAACCTCGGCAGCCTGCTGGAGACCTTCCTGCCCTGGGTGGGCCTGGCCGTGCCGGTGCTGCTCGTCCCCGCCCTGCTGCGCCGCTCCGCCACCGCGCTGCTCGCGCTGCTGGTGCCGACGGTGATCTGGACCAACATGTTCGGCGGCTTGCTCACCGACAAGAGCGGCGGCACCGGCGACTTCACGGTGGTCAGCCACAACGTGGCCGCCCTCAACGCCGACCCGCAGGGCACCGTCCGGATGCTGGAGGAGTCCGGGGCGCAGATCGTCGCGCTCCAGGAGCTGGCCGGCCGGCCGCTGCGCGCCTACGAGTCCGGGCTGGCCGACAGCTACCCGTACCACGCCGTCGAGGGCACCGTCGGGCTCTGGTCCAAGTACCCGATCGGCGACGTCCGGGTGGTGGACATCAAGATGGGCTGGACCAGGGCGTTCCGGGCCGAGGTCAGCACCCCGCAGGGCCCGCTCGCGGTGTACGTCGCACACCTGCCGTCGGTCCGGCTCAAGGCCGAGGGCGGCTTCACCGTCAACCAGCGGGACGTCAGCGCCCAGGCGCTCGGGGACGCGATCCAGGCCGAGCCGGTGAAGAAGGTGCTGCTGCTCGGCGACCTCAACGGCACCATGAACGACCGCAGCCTGGCGCCGGTCACCTCGCAGATGCGCTCGGCCCAGGGCGCGGCCGGCGACGGCTTCGGCTTCAGCTGGCCGGCGTCGTTCCCGATGGCCCGGATCGACCAGATCATGAGCAAGGGCGGGCTGACGCCCACCGATTCGCGGACCCTGGAGCGGGACGGCAGCGACCACCTCGCGGTGGCCGCCACCTACCGCTACCGGTGAGGTCCGCGGACCGGGCGGGCGCCGCTCAGCCCTGGCGCCACCGGTTGGTGATCGGCAGCCGGCGGTCCCGGCCGAAGCCCTTGACCGAGATCTTCGGGCCCGGCGGGTACTGCCGCCGCTTGTACTCGGCGGTGTCCACCAGCCGCACCACCCGGTCCACCACGGCCGGGTCGAAGCCGGCCGCCACGATCGCGTCCCGGCCCTGGTCGCCCTCGACGTACAGGTCGAGGACGGTGTCCAGCAGGTCGTAGTCGGGCAGCGAGTCGGTGTCCTTCTGGTCCGGCCGCAGCTCGGCGGACGGCGGCTTGGAGATGGTGTTCTCCGGGATCGGCGGGACCTCCCCGAGCCGCTCGGCCTCCTCGTTGCGCCAGCGCGCCAGCCGGAAGATCAGCGACTTGTAGACGTCCTTGATCGGGCCGAACGCGCCGACCGAGTCGCCGTACAGGGTGGAGTAGCCGACCGCGAGCTCGCTCTTGTTGCCGGGCGCGAGCACGATGTGCCCCTCCTGGTTGGAGATCGCCATCAGCAGGGTGCCGCGCAGCCGGGACTGCAGGTTCTCCTCGGCCAGGCCGGTCAGCTCGGTGGCCGCCATGTAGGCGTCGAACATCGGGGCGATCGGCACGGTGCGGAAGTTCAGCCCGGTGCGGCGGGCCAGCTCGGCCGCGTCGTCCCGGGAGTGCTGCGAGGAGTAGCGGCTCGGCATCGAGACGCAGTGCACGTTCCCGGCGCCCAGCGCGTCCACCGCGAGGGCGGCCACCAGGGCCGAGTCGATCCCGCCGGACAGGCCGATCAGCACCGAGCGGAAGCCGTTCTTGCGGACGTAGGCCCGGGTGCCGGAGACCAGCGCGGACCAGATCTCCGCCTCGTCGCTCAGCCGCGGCGCCACCTCGGCGCGGACCGGCTCGGCGGGCGCCGGGCCCGGCTCGCCGCCCAGCTCGGCACGGACCAGGTGCAGGCCGTCGGCCAGCAGCAGCCCGTCGGTGTGGTCGCTGCTCGCGGCCGGCAGGTCGAGGTCCAGCACCAGCAGGTGCTCCTCGAACTGCGGCGAGCGGGCCAGCACCTCGCCGTCCGGGGCGACCACGATCGAGTCGCCGTCGAAGACCAGCTCGTCCTGGCCGCCGACCATGTTCACGTACGCGAGCGCGCAGCCCGCCTCGGCGGACCGGCGGCGGACCAGCTCCAGCCGGGCGTCGTCCTTGTTCCGCTCGTACGGCGACCCGTTGATCACCAGCAGCAGGCCGGCCCCGGCCTCGCGGGCGGCGGTCACCCGGCCGCCGTCCTGCCAGATGTCCTCGCAGATCGCCAGCGCGACGTCCACCCCGTGCAGCCGCAGCACCGGCAGCTGGTCACCGGGGACGAACCAGCGGTACTCGTCGAACACGCCGTAGTTCGGCAGGTGGTGCTTGGCGAACCGGGTGACCACCTCGCCCCGGAACAGCACGGCGGCGCAGTTCTGCGGCGAGCCGGCCGGCCGGCCGAACCGCGGCGAGGCCTGGTCGGAGCGGCCGAGGTAGCCCACCACGACGGGCACCTCGCCGAGTCCCTCCGCGGCGAGCCGCGCGGCCAGCTCGACCAGCGCGGCCCGCGACGCCTCGACGAAGGAACGGCGCAGCGCGAGGTCCTCGACCGGGTACCCGGTCAGGGCCATCTCGGGGAACGCGACCAGCTGGGCACCGGCCTCGGCGGCCCGCTTGGTCCAGTGGATCACCTCATCGCTGTTGCGTGCGAGGTCACCGACCCACGGGTCGGTCTGGCAGAGGGCGAGACGGAGATTGGGCATGCCACCGAGTCTAATCGTCGATCTGACGCAATGTCTCGGCCGGGGTCGCCGCTGCCCCCGGGCGCGGTGATCCGCCATGATGGGGAGGGCCGCTTCCGGGCGGTTCCGGGCGTAACACGAACGTAAAGAGCAGAGGTGAGACTGTCCCCATGGGCAAGCAGCAGGAGTTCGTGCTTCGGACGCTCGAAGAGCGTGACATCCGGTTCGTCCGGCTCTGGTTCACCGATGTCCTGGGGTTCCTGAAGTCGGTCGCGGTGGCGCCGGCCGAACTGGAGCAGGCCTTCGAGGAGGGCATCGGCTTCGACGGCTCGGCGATCGAGGGCTTCGCCCGGGTCTACGAGTCCGACATGATCGCCAAGCCGGACCCGACCACCTTCCAGATCCTGCCGTGGCGCTCGGAGACCCCGGGCACCGCCCGGATGTTCTGCGACATCCTGATGCCGGACGGCTCGCCCTCGTACGCCGACCCGCGGTTCGTGCTGAAGCGCACCCTGGAGAAGGCCTCCGCCCAGGGCTTCACCTTCTACACCCACCCCGAGATCGAGTTCTTCCTGCTGAAGAACCTGCCCGGCGACGGCACCCCGCCGATCCCCGCCGACCAGTCCGGCTACTTCGACCACACCCCGCGCGGGGTGGGCCACGACTTCCGCCGCCAGGCGATCACCATGCTGGAGTCGATGGGCATCTCGGTGGAGTTCTCCCACCACGAGGGCGCCCCCGGCCAGCAGGAGATCGACCTGCGGTACGCCGACGCGCTCTCCACCGCCGACAACATCATGACCTTCCGGCTGGTGATGAAGGAGGTCGCGCTGGAGCAGGGCGTCCACGCGAGCTTCATGCCCAAGCCGTTCTCCGACCACCCCGGCTCGGGCATGCACACCCACCTCTCGCTGTTCGAGGGCGACCGCAACGCCTTCCACGAGTCCGGCGCCGAGTACCAGCTCTCCAAGGTCGGCCGCTCCTTCATCGCCGGCCTGCTGCGCCACGCCGCCGAGACCGCCGCCGTCACCAACCAGTGGGTGAACTCCTACAAGCGGATCTGGGGCGGCTCCCAGCGCACCGCCGGCGCCGGCGGCGAGGCCCCGTCCTACATCTGCTGGGGCCACAACAACCGCTCCGCGCTGATCCGCGTCCCGATGTACAAGCCGGGCAAGCAGGGCTCCACCCGCGTCGAGGTCCGCTCCCTCGACACCGGCTGCAACCCCTACCTCGCCTACGCCGTCACCCTGGCCGCCGGCCTCAAGGGCATCGAGGAGGGCTACGAACTCCCGCCCGGCGCCGACGACGACGTCTGGGCCCTCACCGACGCCGAACGCCGCGCCCTCGGCATCCAGCCGATGCCGCAGAACCTCGGCGAGGCCATCGACCTCATGCAGCGCAGCGAACTCGTCGCCGAGACCCTCGGCGAGCACGTCTTCGACTTCTTCCTGCGCAACAAGAAGCAGGAGTGGGAGGAGTACCGCTCCGAGGTCACCCCGTTCGAGCTGCGGAAGAACCTCCAGGTGCTCTGACGGTACGTCAAGCGGTGGGGGCCGTGCGGGGGGTGTCCCCCGCGCACGGTAATCCGTTAGGCCATTGCGGTTACTCTGCAGCGGTGCGAGCCGGTGCGGGGCGGTGAAGGGGCGTATTCAGAAGATCCGTTTTGCGGATCACCCTGGAGTGTCATGCGTACTCGAATCACCATCCTGGCTCTGTCCGGACTGACCTCGGCCGCCCTCGTGTGGGGTACCGCCTCCGCGGCCTACGCCTCGTCCTCCGTGGACCACCGTGTCGGCGCCGAATCGGCGGAGGCCCAGGGTGAATGGGTCGACGGGCTTCTCCGCCAGGCCGCGGAGGGCCGCGACAGCGCCGTCCACACCTGGACCTTCGACAACCGCGGTGTCCTCCCGGCCGAGGCGACGGTCAGTCACTCCTTCTGGACCGACGGCGCCGACGCGGCGGCCGCCGCCGGGCAGGTCGAGGCGGCCCGGCCGGCGGAGGCGGCGGTCGGGCAGGACGAGGCGGACCGCGGCCGGCCCGCGCCGCGGCCGTCGACGCCGGTCGCCGGCGAGGAGCTGCTCGAAGCGTCGGCCCCCACCGGCAAGCACTGCCACGAGGAGCCCGTCTGCCCCTGCCACCACGGTGACCACGAGGGCCACGGCGGCCACGAGGGTCACGGCGGGAACGGCGGCAACGGCGGCAACGGCGGGAACGGTGGCAACGGGGGGAGCGGCGGCCAGCAGGCCCAGTCCGAGGAGCAGGCCCAGGCCCAGGAGCAGGCGCAGGCCCAGGAGCAGGCCCAGGGCCAGTCCCAGAGCGGTGAGCAGGCCCAGTCGCAGCACGTCAACGTGACGGTCATCGTGCAGAACCACATCCACAACGACAACAGCGCGAACAACAGCGCCACCAGCAGCGCGAACAACACCTCGCAGAACACGGTGCACAACTCCGCGCAGAACTCGGCGAGCAACACCGCCAGCAACACGGCGAACACCAACCAGTCGGCCTCGCAGAACAACAGCCTCTCCAACGTCAACAAGGCCAAGTTCGGCGAGAAGGAGCGGGCGTCCTACAAGCCGTCCCACTCCGGCCACCAGGGCCAGGGCGGCGGTCAGGGCGGCCACGGCCACGAGGGCGGCCAGGGCGGCGGCCACGGCGAGGAGTACGGCGGCCACCACGGGCAGGAGTACGGCGGTCACCACGAGGAGCTGGCCGAGACGGGCAGCGGCGCCTCGCCGGCCCTGCTCGGCCTCTCGGCGGCGCTGGTCGCGGCGGGCGCCGCGGCCGTGCGGGTCGGCCGGGGCCGCCGGTCCGCGTGACCGGGCCCGGCCCGCAGGGCGCCGGGTGAGCGCGTGAGCGGAGGAACGAACGACCGACGGGCGGTGCGCGAGACGGCGCACCGCCCGTCGGTCGTGTGCGGCTCGCGGGTGGGGCGGGCCGCGGGCGCGTACCCTGCTGGAGCGGACGGACGGAGAGGCCGATGGCGGTGGACGAACAGCGGGCCGGAAGCCGGGTCAGCCGGCCGGAGATCAGGCTGGTGCGGCGCGGGTTCACCGATCCGGGGCAGGCGCTGCGGCTGCTCGCCGAACCGGCCCTGGACGGGCTGGCCGCGGACCCGCTGCTGCTCGACGCGCTCGCCGCCACCGCCGACCCCGATCTCGCGCTGCTCGGCCTGTCCCGGCTGCTGGAGGCGGCCGACCCGGTCGACCGGCAGACCCTGCGGGACACCCTGACCACCTCCAAACCGCTGCGCGACCGGCTGCTCGGCGTGCTCGGCGCCTCCACCGCCCTCGCCGACCACCTGGCCCGGCACCCGCACGACTGGCACGTGCTGGTCACCTTCGAGCTGCGCGACATGCACCCCGGCCCGGAGGACTTCCGCCGCGCGCTCGCCGAGGGCGTCGCCGCCGGCCCCGCCGGCCGCCCGGCCGACGCGCTGCGCGTCGCCTACCGCCGCTGCCTGCTGGCCATCGCCGCCCGCGACCTCACCGGCACCACCGACCTCGCCCAGACCGCCGCCGAACTCGCCGACCTGGCCGGCGCCACCCTGCAGACCGCCCTCGACCTGGCCGCCGCCGAGGACCCGCAGGCCGCCGCGGCCTGCCGGCTCGCCGTCATCGGCATGGGCAAGTGCGGCGGGCGCGAGCTCAACTACGTCTCCGACGTCGACGTCATCTACGTGGCCGAGCCGCGCGAGGGCGTCGACGAGCAGGAGGCGGTCGGGGCCGCCACCCGGCTGGCCGCCGCGCTCACCCGGCTGTGCGCCGACACCACCGGCGAGGGCACCATCTGGCCGGTCGACGCCAATCTGCGCCCCGAGGGCCGCAACGGCCCGCTGGTCCGCACCCTGGCCAGCCACCTCGCGTACTACCAGCGCTGGGCCAAGACCTGGGAGTTCCAGGCGCTGCTCAAGGCCCGCCCGGTGGCCGGCGACCAGGAGCTCGGCGAGGCGTACACCGCCGCGCTGGCGCCGATGGTCTGGCAGGCCGCCGCCCGGGAGAACTTCGTCGCCGACGTGCAGCAGATGCGCCGCCGGGTGGTCGACTCGATCCCCGCCACCGAACTGGACCGCCAGCTCAAGCTCGGCCCCGGCGGGCTGCGCGACGTCGAGTTCTCCGTCCAGCTGCTCCAGCTGGTGCACGGCCGCACCGACGAGGCGCTGCGCAGCGGCAACACCCTGGAGGCGCTGGCCGCGCTCTCCCGCGGCGGGTACGTGGGGCGCGCCGACGCCGCCTCGCTGGACGCCGCCTACCGGTTCCTGCGCTCGCTGGAGCACCGGATCCAGCTGCACCGGCTGCGCCGCACCCATCTGATGCCCACCGGCCAGGAGGACCTGCGCCGGCTCGCCCGCTCGCTCGCCCCGCTGATCAACGACGACACCCGGGCCGATCCGGTCGCCGCCCTCCAGCGGGAGTGGCGCCGGCACGCGGTCGAGGTGCGGCGGCTGCACGAGAAGCTGTTCTACCGGCCGC
The DNA here is from genome assembly GCF_042884635.1 of Kitasatospora sp. NPDC058115. Taxonomy (NCBI): domain Bacteria; kingdom Bacillati; phylum Actinomycetota; class Actinomycetes; order Kitasatosporales; family Streptomycetaceae; genus Kitasatospora; species Kitasatospora sp. NPDC058115. Next base: position 19,417 of record NZ_JBHVTL010000003.1, on the reverse strand, counting down.
TGCTGGACGCCGTCGCCGAACTGCCGCCGGGCGCGGCCGGCCTGCGTCCGGAGGCGGCCCGGGCCCGGCTGGAGGCGCTCGGCTACGCCGATCCCGCGGCGGCGCTGCGCCACCTCACCGCGCTCGCCTCCGGGGTCAGCCGCAAGGCCGCCATCCAGCGCACCCTGCTGCCGGTGATGCTCGGTTGGTTCGCCGACTCCGCCGACCCGGACGCGGGGCTGCTCAACTTCCGGCAGGTTTCCGACGCGCTCGGCCGCACCCCCTGGTACCTGCGGCTGCTGCGCGACGAGAGCGCCGCCGCCGAACAGCTGGCCCGGGTGCTGTCGGCCGGCCGGCTCGCCCCCGACCTGCTGCTGCGGGCGCCCGAGGCGGTCGCCGTGCTCGGCGACCCGCAGGGCCTGGTGCCACGCGGACGGGCCGCCGTGGAGCGGGAGGTGCTGGCCGCCGCCGGCCGGGCCGACTCCACCGCCGCCGCGGTGGCCGCCGTCCGCTCGGTGCGCCGCCGCGAGCTGTTCCGCACCGCCGCCGCCGATGTGCTCGGGCGGCTCGGCGAGGACCCGGCGCAGGCGCTGGACACCGCCGGCGAGGCGCTGACCGCGCTGAACGCCGCCACCCTGCAGGGCGCGCTGCGGGCCTGCGTGGCGGGCTGGGAGGAACGCAACGGCGCGCTGCCGACCAGGATCGCGGTGATCGCGATGGGCCGGTTCGGCGGGCACGAGCTGGGCTACGGCTCGGACGCGGACGTGCTCTTCGTCCACGAGCCGCTGCTCGGCTCGCTGGAGGAGGACGCCGCCCGGGCCGCCCAGGCGGTCTGCCTGGAGCTGCGCGCCCTGCTGGCCGCGCCGTCCACCGAGCCGCCGCTGGAGGTGGACGCCGACCTGCGGCCGGAGGGGCGCAACGGCCCGCTGGTGCGCTCGCTGGCCTCGTACGCGGCGTACTACCGGCGCTGGTCGCACGCCTGGGAGAGCCAGGCACTGCTGCGCGCCGAGCCGGTGGCGGGCGACCCCGGGCTGGGGGAGCGGTTCCGGCAGCTGGTCGACCCGCTGCGCTACCCGGGCACCGGGGTCCCGGAGCGGGACCTGCTGGAGATCCGCCGGATCAAGGCCCGGATCGAGGCGGAGCGGCTGCCGCGCGGCGCCGACCCGACCACCCACACCAAGATCGGCCGGGGCGGGCTGGCGGACGTCGAGTGGACCGTCCAACTGCTCCAGTTGCAGCACGGGCACGGGCTGCCGGGGCTGCGCACCACCCGGACCAGGGCGGCGCTGGCGGCGGCGGCCGGGGCCGGGCTGGTCGGGGCGGAGGACGCGGAGGTGCTGGACGCGGCCTGGGTGCTGGCCTCCCGGGTGCGCTCGGCGGTGATGCTGGTGCGCGGCCGGCCGGGGGACTCCTTCCCGGCGGACGCCCGGGAGCTGGCGGGGGTGGCCCGCTACCTGGGGTACGGGGCCGGGCACAGCGGTGAGCTGGTGGACGACTACCGGCGCACCACCCGGCGGGCCCGGTCGGTGGTGGAGCGGCTGTTCTACGGCTGAGACGGGGCGGGGAGGGGCTGGTCGGGGCGCGGCAGCGGGGCGACGGAAGAGGGGCCCCGGTGATCCGGGGCCCCTCTTCCGCGATGTGCGGGCGCTACCGCCGCGCGCTGGTCACCGCGGGCTCGCTCCACTGCTCCGGGACGGTGACCGGCTCGGCCGGTTCCGCCTCCCGGGCGGGCACCTGGGGGAGGCGATAGACCCAGGAGTGGTAGAGCCAGCGGGCGGCGAGGAAGCCCACCAGCAGGCAGAGCAGGCCGCCGACGGCGTCCATCCAGAAGTGGTTGGCGGTCGCGACGATCACCACCAGGGTGGCCACCGGGTAGAGCAGGCCGAGCACCCGGACCCAGGTCCGGCGGGCCAGGAAGAAGATGGTCAGACCGCACCACGTCGACCAGCCGATGTGCATCGAGGGCATCGCGGCGAACTGGTTGGAGACGTGGGTGGCCGGGCCGGAGGCCATCGAGCCCCAGGTGCCGTGGGTCTTCACGGTGTCGATGAAGCCGCCGTCGGTCATCAGCCGGGGCGGCGCCAGCGGGAAGAAGTAGAAGCCGACCAGCGCGATCGCCGTGGTGACGAACAGCACCGTGCGGACCGCGACGTAGCGGCCGGGGTGCCAACGGTAGAGCCAGACCAGGACGCCGATGGTCACGATGAAGTGCAGCGTCGCGTAGTAGTAGTTCATCCCGGTGATCAGCCAGCCGACGCTGTCGACCGCGTGGTTGACCGAGCGCTCGACGGCGACGCCGAGGGAGTGTTCGAGGTCCCAGATCCAGCCGGCGTGCTTCTGCGCCACCGACTCCTGCTCGGGGACGGCGTTGCGCACCAGCGAGTAGACCCAGTAGCTGAGACCGATCAGCGCCAGCTCGAACCAGATCCGCGGGCGCGCCGGCGAACGGCGCTGGTCGCGGACGCGGTCGCGCAGGGCGGAGGTACGGGTCTGGGCGGCGCGGGTGGCTCCGTCGGGCATGCGGCCGCCGTTCTGCTGGATCTCGGTCGGTTCCCCCATGGACGAGAAGTCTGCCAGACGTCCCGTAGCCGTCCGCTCATCCTCCGGAAGTGGATTCTTCACCGGCTGTCCCCCTTGAGAGGGAGGGGGTGGCTCCCACCGGGGGAGGGGGTGCGATCGGGTCTGGTGCGGACCGGTGGGACGGGCATACGTCCCATTGTCATGCCGGGAGGGCCGGGTGGCGCAATCGGGGGTGGGGCAGTGGACGGGGGGAACGCATCGTCGTCGCCCGAAACACTTTCTGCATCTTGCTGGAACATATTGCAGCCCGCTAGCGTCTCGGCAACTTCTCGGCAACCCGACCACCCTCACCCCCGCAAGGGAGCCCCCAGTGGCCGAACTCCCGCCCCGCCGCAGGCGGAGCAACCCCCGCGGACCCGGCCGGACGGCGGTGCTGCTCGCCGTCGCGCTGACCGCCGCCACCCTCGGCACCGCCGGTCCCGCCGCCCTCGCCGCCGCCCCGCCGGCCCCGCCCTCGGACGCCGCGCTCGCGGCCACCGCCGGGCGCCACGACCTCACCCGCGAGCAGTTCTACTTCGTCCTGCCGGACCGCTTCGCCAACGGCGACCGGGGCAACGACACGGGAGGCATCACCGGGACCCGTCTGGACCACGGCCTCGACCCGGCCGACAAGGGCTTCTACCACGGCGGCGACCTCGCCGGGCTGATCCAGCGGCTCGACTACATCCAGGACCTCGGCACCACCGCCATCTGGATGGCGCCGCTCTTCGTCAACAAGCCGGTCCAGGGCAGCGGGGACGACGCCGGCGCCGGGTACCACGGCTACTGGATCACCGACTTCACCCGCATCGACCCGCACTTCGGCACCAACGAGCAGCTGAAGGAGCTGATAGCCAAGGCCCACGCCCGCGGCATCAAGGTCTTCTTCGACGTCATCACCAACCACACCGCCGACGTCATCGACAACCGGCAGCAGCAGTCCGGCTACCGCAGCACCGGCGCCTACCCGGTGCTGGACACCGACGGCAACCCGGTCGACGAGACCGCGCTCGCCGGCACCGGAGCCGCCTGGCCGAAGCTCACCCGGGACTCCTTCCCCTACAGCCCGGTCTTCCGCAAGCCGGCCGACGCCACCGCCAAGACCCCGGCCTGGCTCAACGACCCCGCGCTCTACCACAACCGGGGCGACTCCACCTTCACCGGGGAGTCCGCCACCGAGGGCGACTTCTCCGGCCTCGACGACCTCGACACCCAGAACCCCAAGGTGGTCAAGGGCTTCGAGAAGATCTACCGGCAGTGGATCGAGGACGCCGGGGTGGACGGCTTCCGGATCGACACCGTCAAGCACGTCAACCTCGCCTTCTGGCAGCAGTGGGCTCCCGCGCTCAAGGACTTCGCCGCCGAGCAGGGCAACAAGAGGTTCTTCATGTTCGGCGAGGTCTACTCCGGCGACCCGGCGGTCACCGCGCCCTACGTCACCAGGGGCAGGCTCCAGGCGACCCTCGACTTCCCGTTCCAGAACGCCGCCCGCTCCTACGCCTCCCAGGGCGGCCCGGCGCGCGCCCTCGCCGACCTCTACGCCCAGGACCACCGCTACACCACCGCCGCCACCGACGCCTACGAGCTGCCCACCTTCCTCGGCAACCACGACATGGGCCGGTTCGGCTCCTTCCTGCTCGCCGACAACCCGGGCGCCGACGAGGCCACCCTGCTGAAGAAGGACCGGCTCGGCAACGAGCTGATGTTCCTCACCCGCGGCCAGCCCGTCGTCTACTACGGCGACGAGCAGGGCTTCACCGGCGCCGGCGGGGACAAGGACGCCCGGCAGGACCTCTTCGCCTCGCAGACCCCCTCCTACAACACCGACCGGGTGCTCGGCGGCACCGCCGGCTCCGCCGACCGCTACGGCGAGGACGGCGAGCCGTACCGGGTGGTCGCGGCCCTCGCGAAGCTGCGCCGCGACCACCCGGCGCTCGCCGACGGCGCCCAGATCGAGCGCTACGCCGCCGACGGGCCGGGCGTCTACGCCTTCTCCCGGATCGACGCGGCCCAGCAGGTCGAGTACCTGGTCGCGGTCAACAACGCCACCGAGGCGAAGACCGTCACCCTGGACACCTTCTCGGCCGGCCTGGCCTTCGACCGGATCTACCCGGCCGCGGGGGAGCGGGCCACCAGCGGCGCCGACCGCAAGGTCACCGTCACCGTGCCCGCGCTCTCCTCGGTCGTGCTCAGGGCCGCCGGCAGGACGGCCTCCGCCGCGGGAGCGCCCGCGATCACCCTCGGGGCACCCGCCGAGGGCTCCACCGGGACCGTCACCGTCCGCGCGGACGTCCCCGGCGGCGGCTTCGGCCGGGTCACCTTCGCCGCCCAGGTCGGCGACCGGCCCTGGCAGGTGCTCGGCACCTCCGACACCGGACGCTACGCCGTCACCCAGGACCTCGCCGGCGTCGCCCCCGGCACGCCGGTGCGCTACAAGGCCGTGGTCCAGGACGCCGCCGGCCGGCTGGGCTCCGCCACCGGCGGCTTCACCACCGGCACCCCCGCGCCCCAGCCGGTGCCCACCGCCGCCACCCGCCCCTACGCGGTCGTCCACTACCAGCGCGAGGACGGCGACTACGACGGCTGGAACCTCTACGCCTGGGGCGACCTCGCCGACGGCGAGAGCACCCCGTGGCCGGCCGGCCACCCGTTCACCGGCCGGGACGCCTACGGGGCCTTCGCCTACGTGAAGCTCAAGCCCGGCGCCTCGGACGTCGGCTTCGTTGTCGAGAAGAACGGGGTCAAGGACGTCGACGCCGACCGTCACCTCGACGTCGGTACCACCGGCGAGGTCTGGGTGAAGGAGGGCGACCCCACCGTCCGCACCACCAACCCCGGCCCGGTGAACACCCAGCCCGCCGGCACCGCCGTCCTCCACTACAACCGGGCCGACGGCGACTACGACGGCTGGGGCCTGCACACCTGGACCGGCGCGGCCACCCCCACCGACTGGGGCAAGCCGCTCCTGCCGGTGCGCCGCGACGCCTTCGGCGCCGTCTTCGAGGTGCCGCTCGCCGCCGGGGCGGGCAGCCTCGCCTACATCCTGCACCGCGGCAACGACAAGGACCTGCCCGAGGACCAGTCCCTCGACCTCTCCGCCGACGGCCGCGAGGTCTGGCTCCTCGGCGGCCGCCCCGGCCACCTGCTGCCGCAGACCGCCACCGCCTCCTCCCAGCTGGACCCCGGTACCGCCAAGGCGCAGTGGATCGACGCGCGGACCGTCGTCGTTCCGCCGGGGTACGGCGCCGGGGACGCCGCGTTGGCCGCCGGCACCAGCGCCCAGCTGGTGTACGACCCGGCCGGCGGCATCCGCGCCGAGAACGGCGTGCTCAGCAAGCCCGGCCGGTGGATCCGGCTGGAGCCCGTCCGGGGCGGGCTGAGCGACGCCCAGCGGAGCGCGTACCCGCACCTGGCCGGCTACCGCGCCTTCACCGTCGACCCGCGCGACGCCGCCCGGGTGCCCGCCGCGCTGCGCGGCCAGCTGCTCTTCACCGAGCACCTGCCCAACGGCGCCGTGCTGGCCGCCACCGGCGTGCAACTGCCCGGGGTGCTCGACGACCTGTACGCCCGCCGCACCGGCCGGGTCGACTTCGGCCCCGCGTACTACCGGGGCAAGGTCGCGCTCTCGCTCTGGGCGCCGACCGCGCAGGAGGTCTCCGTCCAGGTCTTCGACACCGCCGCCGGCGGCACCCCGCGGACCCTGCCGCTCAAGCGCGACGACGAGACCGGCGTCTGGGAGGTGGTCCGCGACAAGGCGGAGCTCGACGGCCGGTACTACCTGTACCAGGTGAAGGTCTGGGCGCCGTCCGTCCAGCAGGTGGTGGTCAACACCGTCACCGACCCCTACTCCGTCGCGCTCTCCACCGACTCCCGGCGCAGCCTGGTCGCCGACCTCTCCGCGACGGGGCTGAAGCCGCCGGGCTGGGAGGACCACACCGTGCCGCCGGCCGTCCCGCTCGGCCGGGAGCAGATCCAGGAGCTGCACGTCCGTGACTTCTCGGTCGCCGACGACACCGTGCCCGCCGCCGAGCGCGGCAGCTACCTGGCCTTCACCGAGTCCGGCTCGGCGGGCATGCAGCACCTGCGCGAACTCGCCGGGGCCGGGGTCACCACCGTCCACCTGTTGCCGGTCTTCGACCTCGCGACCGTCCGGGAGAACCGGGCCGAGCAGAAGCTGCCCGCCTGCGACCTCGCCGCACTGGCCGCCGACAGCGACCGGCAGCAGGAGTGCGTGGCCGCCGTCGCCGCCGAGGACGCCTACAACTGGGGCTACGACCCGCTGCACTACACCGTGCCGGAGGGCTCGTACGCCACCGACCCCGAGGGGACCGCGCGCACCGTGCAGTTCCGGCGGATGGTGCAGGCGATCCACGCGGCGGGCCTGCGGGTGGTGCTCGACGTCGTCTACAACCACACCGCCGCCGCCGGCCAGGACGGCCACTCGGTGCTGGACCGGGTGGTGCCCGGCTACTACCAGCGGCTGGACGCCGACGGCAGGGTGACCACCGACAGCTGCTGCGCCGACACCGCGCCCGAGCACGCCATGATGAACCGCCTGGTGGTCGACTCGGTCACCACCTGGGCGCGCGAGTACAAGGTGGACGGCTTCCGCTTCGACCTCATGGGCCTGGACCCGAAGTCCACCATGCTCGACGTGCAGGCCGCGCTGCGCCGGATGACCCCGGACTCGGACGGCGTGGACGGGAGGAACGTCCTGCTCTACGGCGAGGGCTGGAACTTCGGCACGGTCGCGAACGGCGCCCGGTTCGAGCAGGCCACCCAGCTGACCATGGCGGGCACCGGCATCGCCACCTTCGACGACCGGCTGCGGGACGCCGCCCGCGGCGGTGACTTCCAGCTCTCCTCGGCGCCCCGGCAGGGCTTCGCCTCGGGCCTGTTCACCGACCCGAACGGCTCGCCCGCCAACGGCACGCCGCAGGAGCAGCGGGCCCGGCTGCTGCGGCAGATGGACCAGCTCAAGGTGGGGCTGACCGGCAACCTGGCCGGCTACTCCTTCACCGACAGCTCCGGACGGACCGTCACCGGCAAGGACGTCGACTACAACGGTGCCCCGACCGGCTACGCGGCCCGGCCCGGCGAGGCCCTCGCGTACGTGGACGCGCACGACAACGCCGACCTGTTCGACGCGCTCGCGTACAAGCTGCCGGCCGGTACCGCGCCCGCCGACCGGGCCCGGATGCAGGTGCTGGCGCTGTCACTGACCGCGCTCTCCCAGGGGCCGGGCTTCGCCCAGGCGGGCAGCGACCTGCTGCGCTCCAAGTCGCTGGACGCCAACTCCTTCGACTCCGGGGACTGGTTCAACGCCATCCACTGGGACCCGGCGCAGGGCAACGGCTGGGGGCGGGGCCTGCCGCCGGCGGCGGACAACCGGGAGATGTGGCCCGCCGCGAAGGGCCTGCTGGCGGATCCGCGGCTGACCGTCGGTGCGGGTGACATCCGGGCGGCGAGCGCGCGGTACCAGGACCTGGTGCGGATCAAGGGCTCCTCGCCGCTGTTCGCGCTGCCCACCCTGGCGGCCGTCCAGCAGCGGCTCTCCTACCCGCTGTCCGGCACCTCCGGCGAACTGCCCGGGGTGATCACCCTGCACCTCGACGGCGCCGGGCTGCCGGGCGCGGAGAAGGGCGTCACGGTGGTGTTCAACGCCACGCCGGACGCGCAGGGCCAGCGCGTCCCCGGGCTCGCCGGGACGGCTCAGGCGCTGCACCCGGTGCAGGCGCGGGGCGCCGACCCGGTGGTGAAGCAGGCCGGCTTCGACGCCGCGACCGGCACCTTCACCGTGCCGGGCCGCACCGTGGCGGTGTTCGTGCAGCGCTGACGGGGCGTCGCCGTCCGGGCCCCGTGCCGCCTCCGGCGGTGCGGGGCCCGGACTGTTTCGAGCCGCTTCCGGTTCCATTCAATGAATGGAGTTGTCCGAAAACCGACCATGGCACGGCCGGAAAGGTGACGTGCCGCGCCCGTCCGGCGCTGTCCGCCGCCGTTCGGGCCGGGTGCGGGCCCTGAGCGCTGGTCAGTGCCCGCCGGAGGTGATCAAACCTTTTCGGCGGTAGTGAAAACGATCTTCAGAAGTTCTTACCGCCGTAACACCGCCGCCCTCCTGACGGATGTACGGGCCGGTAGCTAATCGGCCAATCCATGGCATGCATCTGTCATTAACGGCTCGTTTGCTGCCACGATTCCTCCGGCTGCAGACGAGGGGACCCCACCCCCCGGTGCAGCTGTCCCAGGTGAGGAACAGCGCGTCCCCTGCCGGAAAACGCCCGACCACCTCGCTCCGCAACCGCACCCGCGCCGCGTATCGGCGGCGGGGGCCCCCACTGAGCCGCAACCCTGCGGCCAGGTTCTCTCCACCGCCGCGAACCCCGTGGCGGTCGGAAAAGGAGTCCGCATGTCCCGTTACGCCCACGCCCGGAAGGCAGCGGTTGTCATGGCCGCAACCACTGCGTTGCTGGTGACCGGCATCCCGGTCATCGCGCAGGCGGTCACCCCTGACGCGCCGGCGGCCGTCGCCGCGCAGCAGGCCGGCCGGGCCGAGCTGATCGCCTCCGCGAACCAGCAGACCGTAGGCCTCGCCCAGACCCTGGGCCTGACCGGCGACGAGAAGCTGGTCACCAAGGACGTCGTCCAGGACGCCAACGGCGCCCGCCACCTGCGCTACGAGCGCACCTACGCCGGCCTGCCGGTGCTCGGCGGCGACCTGATCGTCCACCAGGACGCCACCGGCGCCACCACGGGCGTGACCAAGGCCAGCGAGGCCGTGCTGAGCGGCGTCACCACCACGCCGAAGCTCGCCGCGCCGAAGGCCCAGGAGGCCGCGCTGGCCTCCGAGTCCGGCTCCGCGCTCGACACCGCCCCGCGCCTGGTCGTCTGGGCCGCCGACGGGACCCCGAAGCTCGCCTGGGAGACCGTCGTCTCCGGCAAGCAGGAGAACGGCACCCCGAGCCGCCTCAAGGTCGTCACCGACGCCGCCACCGGCGCCGTGCTCAGCAAGGTCGAGGGCATCAAGACCGGCACCGGCAACGGTGTCTTCGTCGGCACCGTGCCGCTGACCACCACCCAGAGCGGGTCCTCGTACCAGCTCAAGGACGGCACCCGCGGCGGTCAGTACACCACCGACATGGGCAACCGGACCTCCGGCAACGGCACGCTGTTCTCGAAGTCCACCGACTCCTGGGGCAACGGCTCGGCCGCCAACCGCGAGTCCGCCGCGGTCGACGCCCAGTACGGCGCCGCCGCCACCTGGGACTTCTACAAGAACACCTTCGGCCGCAGCGGCATCCGCAACGACGGCGTCGGCGCCTTCAGCCGGGTCCACTACGACACCGGCTACGTCAACGCCTTCTGGGACGACGGCTGCTTCTGCATGACCTACGGCGACGGCGACGGCGACACCCACCCGCTGACCGAGCTGGACGTGGCCGGCCACGAGATGAGCCACGGCGTCACCTCCGCCACCGCCAACCTCAACTACTCCGGCGAGTCCGGCGGTCTGAACGAGGCCACCTCGGACATCTTCGGCAACGCGGTCGAGTTCTACGCCAACCTGCCGAAGGACAACCCGGACTACCTGGTCGGCGAGCTCATCGACATCAACGGCAACGGCACGCCGCTGCGTTACATGGACAAGCCCTCCAAGGACGGCCGCTCGGCCGACTCCTGGTACTCGGGCGTCGGCAACCTGGACGTGCACTACTCGTCCGGTGTCGCCAACCACTTCTTCTACCTGCTGGCCGAGGGCAGCGGCGCCAAGGTGATCAACGGCGTCAGCTACAACAGCCCGACCGCCAACAACGTCACCGTCACCGGCATCGGCCGGGACAAGGCGCTGCAGATCTGGTACAAGGCGCTGACCTCGTACATGACCTCCACCACCAACTACGCCGCGGCGCGCACCGCGACGGAGAACGCCGCCAAGGACCTCTACGGCGCGGGCAGCCCCGAGGTGATCGCGGTCGGCACCGCCTGGGCGGGCGTCAACGTCGGCACCGTGCCCCCGAACCCGGGCGGCGTCACCGTCACCAACCCGGGCAACCAGAGCACCAAGGCCGGCACCGCGGTCAACCTCGCGATCAAGGCGAGCGGCGGCACCGGCGCGCTGACCTACTCGGCCACCGGCCTGCCGGCCGGGCTGTCGATCAACGCCTCCACCGGCGTGATCACCGGCACCCCGACCACCATCGGCAGCTCCAGCGTCACCGTGACGGCCAAGGACTCGGCGGGCAAGACCGGGACCACCAGCTTCACCTGGGCGGTCACCGACCCCAACACCAGCTGCACCCCGGCGCAGCTGCTCGGCAACGCCGGCTTCGAGACGGGCACGGCCACGCCGTGGACCGCCTCCAGCGGGGTGGTCGACAACTCGTCCTCGCAGGCGGCGCACGGCGGTTCGTGGAAGGCCTGGCTGAACGGCTACGGCTCGACCCACACCGACACGCTGTCCCAGACGGTCTCCATTCCGGCCGGCTGCAAGGCGACGCTGAGCTTCTACCTGCACATCGACACCGGTGAGTCCGGCACCACCGCGTACGACAAGCTGACCGTCCAGGTCAACGGCACCACGCTGAAGACCTACTCCAACGCCGACGCGGCCGCCGGCTACCAGCTGCGGACCTTCGACCTCTCGGCCTACGCGGGCCAGTCGGTGACCCTCAAGTTCACCGGCACCGAGGACGCCTCGCTGCAGACCAGCTTCGTCATCGACGACACCTCGATCGCCACGAGCTGACCCGGCGCCGGTGAAACCGGCGGAAACCAGGTGAGACAGGGGCAGGGCCCGGCGGGTGCGACCGCCGGGCCCTGTGTCGTGCGCGGGGTGTCGTGCGCGGGAGGCGCACCGGGGCGGCGTGCGCGAGGTGTTGACGGGCTCCGGTCCGGCTCCGGCACCTGGCAGAAGAGCGCGTCCGGCGGATCAGGGACCCTCGTCTCCGGCGGACGGGGGTCCCGTCGTCCGGCTGAGCTGAGCGGGAGGTCAGCCGCGGCCGATGTACGGCATCGCGCTCGCCATCACCGTCGCGAACTGCACATTGGCCTCCAGCGGCAGCTCCGCCATGTGCCGCACCGTGCGCGCCACGTCGGCGACGTCCATCGTCGGCTCCACCGCGACCCGCCCGTCCGCCTGGGGCACGCCGCTGCTCATCGCGGCGGTCATCTCGGTGGCGGCGTTGCCGATGTCGATCTGCCCGCAGGCGATCCGGTACGGACGGCCGTCGAGCGAGAGCGACTTGGTCAGCCCGGTGACGGCGTGCTTGGTCGCGGTGTAGGCGGCCGAGCGCGGACGCGGGGCGTGCGCGGAGATCGACCCGTTGTTGATGATGCGGCCGCCCTGCGGCTGCTGCGCCCGCATCTGCCGGAACGCGGCGCGGGCACAGAGGAAGGCGCCGGTGAGGTTGACGTCGACCACCGCCCGCCACGCGTCGACGTCGAGTTCGTCCACCGTGCCGGCGGGACCGAACGCCCCGGCGTTGTTGAACAGCAGGTCCACCCGCCCGAAGCGTTCCACAGCGGCCGCGAACAGCGCGTCCACGGCCCCGGGGTCCGTGACGTCGGTCGGCACCGCGACCGCCCCGGCGCCGCTCAGCCGCGCGGTCTCCCGCAACGCCGCCTCCCGCCGCCCGGCGAGCACCGGCCGCCACCCCCCGGCGGCGAGTTCCACCGCCACCGCCCGCCCGATCCCGCTTCCGGCTCCGGTGACGACGGCGACGCGTTCCAGCATGGCGGGCTCCTCGGCCGGGGACTGCGGGGCTCGGACGGACTGCGCGATCCGCTCAACGATGTCAGCGACGGACTCCCGCTGCCAGCCCGGGACCGGCCCCGCCGAGTGGCGGGGGAGGGTCCCCGCCGGTCGGGAGGGGCGCCCGGCGGGCTTTACCCGATCGGGAACAAACATTGGATCGGTGCTGGCCAATGCGCAACCGGGGTGGGGCGGTCCACGTCATAAGATCGCAGGGCGGCGCGCCCCTCGTGAGGGCGGCGCGCAGCCTCCCGGGGGTCTCGCAGACAGCCGCGCCCCGGGCCTGTCCGGCCCCACCCGGGGGCCACCGCCCGGCTCCGTGGGAGCGGGCGCGACACCGGTCGGAGAGTTCTCACCGTGCAGCCGCAGTCCTCCCGTTCCCGCGCCGTGCTGACCGGCGCCACCGTCCTCACCCTGGCCGCCGCGCTGGCGGCCTGCGGGAGCGCGGACGGCGGGACCGCGGGGAAGTCGGGGGACGCGGCGAAGGGCGCCACCGCGGCGGCGGCGGTCGCCGGCGGCGCCGGTGGCTCGACGGGCTCGGCGTCGTCGTCCGCGCCCGGGTCCCCGGCCGCGGGTTCGGGTTCGGGTTCGGCCGCGGGTTCGAGCCCGACGGCGGCCACGGGCGCGCCGCCCGCGACCACGCCGCCCGCGCCGAGCGGCAAGGTGCTGATGCCGACCGGCCCGCAGGCCGCGTTCGGCAAGGCCAGGGACACCGCCGCCGGCCAGATCATGATGACCACGCTGACCGGCCCCAAGTCCGGGGTCACCGGCAAGGTCTGGGTCTGGCTCCCGCCGGAGTACAACGACCCCAAGTACGCGAGGACCGGTTTCCCGGTGCTCACCCTGTACGCGGGCGGCCAGAGCGCCGGCTACAACACCTGGACCGACAACCAGCTGCCGATCCAGGAGGTCGACGCCGACCTCGCCAAGCAGGGCAAGGCGCATCCGTTCATCATGATCATGCCGGTGCAGAACCTCGACTCCAACGAGGCCAAGGCCCTGGAGTGCGCGGACATCCCGGGCCAGCCGAAGATGGGCACCTGGATGGCCGAGGACATCCCCGACTTCGTCCGCGCCAACTTCCGCACCGTGAAGGGCCGCGACGGCTGGGGCCTGATGGGCGCCTCCACCGGCGCGTTCTGCAGCGCCAAGCTCGCCCTCCAGTACCCCGACACCTTCAAGGCCGCCGTCCCGATCGACGGCTACTTCAATCCCGACTCGCCGCTCTGGAAGGGCCACGAGGCCGAGCGCCAGGCCAACAGCCCCGACCTGCTGGTCGCCGAGGGCAAGGCCGACGTGCGGATGCTGGCCACCGCCGGCGGCGGCAACGCGTACGAGATGAAGCTGGTCAAGGCCTGGGTCGCGAAGGCCGCGCCGCCGCTCACCGTCGAGTACTACGAGCAGCCCGGCGGGAAGCACCTGACCAGCGACTTCAAGAAGATGATCCCGGACACCCTGCAGTGGCTCAGCAAGAACCTCGCGGGGCCGCAGGGCGACTGAGCCCGGGGGCCGGGCGGGCTCAGCGGACCGCCGAGTCCCGCCAGCCCTCGTCGACCGCCCGGACGAACCCGGGCGTCATGGCGAAGTCCCGCACCGTCTCCAGCGGCGGGGTGGTGTAGACGCCGTTCACCGGGGCGGAGTCGAGGCTCAGGATCAGCATCCGGCCCTGGGCCGTGACGAGCCAGATCCAGACGGAGGACGCCGACGGCCCGCGGTGCACCGGGTGCAGGACCCACGCCAGGGCGCCGTCGGGGAGCGGCACGGCGAGACAGTCGGTGCCGAAGGGGTTCGCCGGCTCGCCGCTCGGGAGCTTCGGGGCGCAGGGCGTCTCCCGGTCGTAGGGGCTGTGGGCGGGGCCGTTGAACTCCCGCATGAACCTGATCCGGCCGTCGTTCGCGCGCTGCAGCGTGAAGTCGCGGGAGCTCGCGCCCTCCTCCACCGCGGTGACGCCCGGCAGCGGGTGCTCGCGCAGGAACCGCAGCAGCTCGGCGTGGCCCACGGCGTTGAGCCGCCAGTCCTCGGCGACGAGCTCCTGGGAGGTCTGGGAGGTCTGGGCGGTCGGGGCGGCCGGAGCGGCCGGAGCGGGTGGGAGCGTCGGGGTGGGCGGCGCGGTCGGGGCGGTCGAGGTGGTCACGGAGGCCGGGGCGGTGGTCGGCGCCGCCGCCGGGGCCTCGGGCCCGGAGCGGCCGGTCACCGCGACCCCGGCCGTGGCGACCGCCGCCACCGCGACCGCCGCCGCCGTCACGGTCAGCACCCGCCGCCGCAGCCGCAGCCTGGCGCCGGCCCGCTTCACCTGCGGTCCCACCGGCGGCACGGCGGGCTCCTGCTGGTCCAACACCGTGCGGAACAGCGCGCCCATCCGCTCGGCGCCCAGATCCCGGTCCTCCTGGCCCATGGTCCTCCCTCTCCTCGTCAGCCCGTGGTGGTCGTTTCAGCCCGCGGTGCCCGGTCAGCCCGCGGCGATCTCGTGCACCGAGTCGCCGAGGATCGCCCGCAGCTGGGCCAGGCCCCGGTTGGTCGCGGACTTCACCGCGCCGGTGCTCTGCCGCAGGGCGGCCGCCGTCGACTCGATCGACTGGTCCTCCCAGAACCGCAGCACCAGCACCGCCCGGTAGGCCGGGCTGACCTGCGCCAGTGCCGCCAGCAGCGCCAGCCGCCGCTCCGGGTCGGCCTGCGAGCCGGTCCGCCGCCCGCCGCCGCGGCCGTCCTCCAGGAGGACGCCGGGGTCCGGCGCGGTCACCTCCTGCGCGGCGCGCCGGCGCCGGGTGTCGACGTACGCGCGGACCAGCGTCGTCCGGGCGTAGCCGTACGCCGTCTCCGGCTCGCGCAGCCGCGGCCAGCGGGCGTACAGCTTCACCAGGGTGGTCTGCACGAGGTCCTCGGCGAGGTGCCAGTCGCCGCAGAGCAGATACCCGGTGCGGCGCAGCGCGGCGTACCGGCCCGCGACGAACTCGTCGAACGTCCGCTCCTGATCCGGTGACATCCGGCCTCGCTGTTCCTCGTCGGCTTCCCCGGTGCGACGGGTGGCGCACCCTCGCCCTGTTACACGGGGCGGGTGCGGCGGAATGTTGCGTCGCGTTCGCCGGGCCGCCCGCCGGAACCGGTCGAACGGCCGCTGAGCTGCACGTCAATCGGACATTGATTCGCCTCTGATGTCCTCTCACCACTGTGGTGGGAGAGCCAGCCCGCCAGTTGTGCCAGGTCGAGCCAAGCCCTTGCCCGAGCGTGAAAAGAGTGCCATGCCCAGCCACCTGCTGCCCGTAGCGTCCCCGGCCCCGGCGGTCGTGCCCGCCCAGGGCGGCCCCGTGCACGAGCACACCGCCGACGAGGAACCGCAGGTCATGCGCTTCGCCGGGCTGCGGCTGGTGCACGCCGCGCTCCGTCGCGACCTCGCCAGGCTGCCCAACGCGCTGCGACTGCTGCAGCCCGGCGAGGACGAGAAGGGCGCCGCGCTGCTGCGCCATTGGACCTTCGTCACCGCCATGCTGACCTGCCACCACGAGCAGCAGGACACCCGGATCTGGCCGATCGTGCGCCGGTTCGCGCCCGAGCTGAGGCTGCTGCTGAACTGGCTGGAGTCGGACCACCACAACCTCGACCACTCGTTCACCCGGGTCACCACCCTGGTCCGGATCGCCAGCCGGGACACCGGATCGGTCTGGCCGGTGGCCTACGCCATCGAGGACCTGGCGGCCCGGCTGGAGACCCACCTGCGGGTCGAGGAGCGCCAGCTGCTGCCGCGGATGGAGGGGGTCTTCGCGGAGAGCTCGCGGGTCGGCAGCCTGCCCGAGCTGCTGGACGTGCTGCACTCGGCCGACGGGCCGGGCAGCCCGGACGCGCTCGCCTGGCTGCTGGACGGCGTCGAGCCGGCGGTGGTCGAGCGGCTGCTCGCCGACTGCGACGACCTGGTGGCCCGGCACTGGCCGCACTGGCAGGCCACCTACCAGCGCTGCACGGCGCCGCTGTGGGGCGCGCCCGGGGCGTGGGACACGGCCGGCGACTGAACGCCCGGCTTTTCGTCGGCCGTTGATCTACGCGCGTGGCATACCCGTGAGGCATGAGGCCGTGGCATGAGCCCGTGGCATGTGCCCGGACGCGCCCCGGGCGGGCCACGGCCCGGGTGGGCGCCGTTCAGTGCAGGCCGAGGCGGGCCAGGTAGCCCGGCAGGTCGGCCGCATCGTGGGTGGCCAGGCCCAGGTAGCCGTCCGGCCGGACGACGAACAGGCCCTGCCCGTACGCCCGCTCGGCGACGCCGCCGTCGACGCGGTGCCCGCGCACCCCGGCGGGCAGCCGCGGCAGGGCGCGGCCGATCGCGAGCACGGTGACGTGCGGGCCGCGGAACAGGTCGAACAGCCGGCGCCCGGCCACGGCGGCCACCGGCGCGCCGTCCAGCCCGCTGCCGTCCAGCGGGGCGTCGGGTGCGCGCTCGCCGGCCCGCAGCGCGTCCTCGGGCAGGCCGGGCCGTGCCTCGACGGTCAGCGGGCCGTCCTCGTAGCCGAGCCCGAGCTGCTCGGTGCGCGGGCCGCGCCGCAGCCCGCCGGCCCGGACCCCGCCCGCGCGGTGCAGCCGGGTGGAGATCTCCAGCACCTCGGCGGCGACGGGCAGGCGCTCCTGCTCGTAGCTGTCCAGCAGTGCCTCGTCGGCGCCGTGCCGCAGCACCTGGCCGAGCTTCCAGCCCAGGTTGTAGGCGTCCTGGACGCTGGTGTTGAGGCCCTGGCCGCCGGCCGGGGAGTGGATGTGCGCGGCGTCGCCGGCCAGGAAGACCCGGCCCTCGCGGAACCGCTCGGCCAGCGCCGCGCGCGGCCGGAAGCCGGACGCCCAGTGCACGGCGCCGACCGCGGATTCCGGCAGGTGGGTGCGGGCCGCGACGGTCCGCCGCACGGCCCGGGCCGAGGTGTCGGGCTCCGCGAGGTCACCGCCCGCGGTGCCGTCGCCCGCCGGGCCGCCGCCCGCGGTGCCGCCGTCCGCCGCGGGATTCCCCGTCGCGCCGTCCCCGGCCGCGTCGAACCGGGCGAACAGCTGGAAGGCGGTGGTGCCCGGGAGCGGGCAGAGCAGCAGCGCGCCGCCGGGGGCCTTCGGCCAGCAGTGCCAGTTGTCGCGGTCCAGGCCGTCGATCTCGACATCGGCGACCAGCGCGGGGTGCGGGTCGACCTGCTCGCCCGCCATCGGGATGCCCACCGCCCTGCGGACGGTGGAGCGGCCGCCGTCGGCGGCGACCAGATAGCGGGCGGCGACCGTGCGCGCGATGCCGTCGGGGCCGGTCAGCCGGGCCTCGACCCGGTCGGGGTGCTGCTCCAGGCCGCTCAGCGCGGTGCCGAGGGTGACCTCGCCGCCGAGCTCGCGCAGCCGGTCGTGCAGCAGTTCCTGGGTGCGCCACTGGGGGAGCATCCAGACCGCCGGGAACGGCACGGTCGGGTCCGGCTCCGGGCGTCCGACGAGCTCCCACTCGCCCTGCCGCTCGCCGTTCTCCCAGTTCACCATGCGGGGGTAGGGGCGGCCGACGGCGTGCACGGCGGCGAGCAGGCCGAGGTCCTCGAAGACCTCCTGGGTGCGGGGCTGGAGGCCCTTGCCGCGTGAGCCGGGGAACAGCGCCGGAGCCTGCTCGACCAGCAGCGCGGACACCCCGCGCCGGGCCAGGTCGCAGGCGAGGGTCAGCCCGGTCGGCCCGGCGCCGACGATCAGGACGTCGGTCTCGCTCGGGACGCCGGTCCCGCTCCGGTTCTGGGCGTGCGCCATCGCACACTCTCCTTAACGTTGTTAAGTGGCGGACATCCGGAAGCATCGGCTTAACGGTGTTAAATTGTCAATGCCGGCCATCGGGCCGGGACGACAGCAGCCGCCCGGAGGGAACCGCGAGATGCCGCCGAAGCTGGACCGCGCGCAGGTGGTCGACACCGCGCTGCGGCTGCTCGACGAGACCGGGCTGGACGGGCTCACCCTGCGCCGGATCGCCACCGAGCTGGACGTCAAGGCCCCCGCGCTGTACTGGCACTTCGCCAACAAGCAGGCGCTGCTCGACGAGATGGCCACCGAGATGCTCCGCCGGATGTCCGCCGGCCCGCCCGCCGTCCCGGACGACTGGCGGGAGGCGCTCACCGGCACCTGCCGCGCCCTGCGCGCCGCGCTGCTCGGCTACCGGGACGGCGCCAAGGTCTTCAGCGGCACCCGGCTCACCGACTCCGGCCACGCCGGACGGCAGCACGCCCTGCTGGCCGTGTTCGACCGGGCGGGCTTCGAACTCGCCGACGCCGTCCTGGCCTTCACCACCGCGTACGCGTTCACCACCGGCTTCGTGATCGAGGAGCAGGCCGTCCACCCGGTGCCGGGGGAGCGGGCGCCCGGCTACGACCCGGACCGCCGCGCCGCCGGCATCGAGCCCGAGCACGCCCTCGCCGCCGCGGCGAGCCGGGAGCTCTTCGGCGACTTCGAGCAGCGCTTCGAACGCGGCCTGGCGATCGTCGTCGCCGGGATCGGGGCCTCGCAGGTCGCACCGTCAACTCCGGCCGTCCCCTAAGGGTTCACCCCTCGGGGCGCGGGGCCGATCGGCGGCCGGGGGCGTCCGGGACGGGCCAGGGGCCGGGTACCGCCGGGGGCCGATGTGCGGCTGACGGCGCGCGCCTACCGTCGGAGCCATGACCAGTGCGCCCACCTCCCCGCACCAGGACCGTCACCCGACCTCCCGCCCGGCCGCCCGCCGGTCCCGCCCGAGCCCCGGCCGCCGCCGGGGGCCGGCCGTCCGCTCGGCCGCGCTCGCGGCCGGCGCCGTCCTGCTCCTCGGCGCCGGGCTCACCGCCTGCAAGGGCGGCGTCTCGCTCTGCCTCGACGACAACAGCTGCGACGTCGCCGTCCGGACCGAGAACGCCGACTCCACCTACAGCGCCGAGGTGTTCGGCGGCGACAAGACCCTCAAGCTGACCGTCGGCCGGATCACCGACACCACGGCCGAGGTCAAGCTCGGCGACGAGACCAGGACCCTCACCGAGGGGGCCGCGACCGTCATCGGCTCCGCGACGGTCACCCTGCGCCACGCGAACGCGCACGACCACACCGCCGAGCTCCGCGTCGTCCGCTGACCCCACCCGTGCCCACCTGCGCTCACCCGTGCCGGACCGGTCCGGCACGGGTGAGCGC